>JBPOIN010000001.1:0-5353 GCA_052034445.1 Pseudomonadota bacterium
CACGAAGATTTCGGTGGCCGCCGGCAGCACCTGAGGCGCGATCTGCACCAGCCCGCCCACCGCCGTCGCGAATTGGGCGGTGACCTGCAGAAACAAGTTCATCTGCTCCGCGTTGCGCTGCTGGTCGCCGCGGATCGTGCTGTCGCTCTCGATATCGATGCGGAATGAGCGCATCTGATCGGACCTGAACAGCTGCATGACCGCTTGCTCGAATTGCATGGCCTCCTGCTGGGCCTGCATCTGAGCTTGAGCCGCCATCTGCTGCTGCATCTCGGGCGGGGTGCCCTCTGGCGGCTGTGGCATGTCCGGCATCTGAGGGGCGAACGTCAGCCCCGTCATCTGCTTGATCGTCTCCCACTCGTAGTGCCGGCAGATGATGTGCGCCATCATCCGGAAGAGATCGCGAGCGACGCGGGCAACCTCGGCCTGCAATCGTTGCAAGCGAAGTGATCCCCATTGCGTCTTGATCTGCTGCGCCGTAGCGGTTTCCCGGGCGTCGCTCGCTCCACGGAGGATATCGGAGAGCCCGGTCACCTCGTAGATCAGTTGTTTCAGCTGGTCGCGCTGGACGTAGAGTTGCTGAAGCACGGCCACGATCTTGTCGATCGGCCACCAGGCGATGGCCTGCTCGAGAGTTGCGCCGCCGCCCTGCAAAAATTCCTGAGCCCCTTCCGCGTACGCGAACTCGGAATCTCCCAAGTCCTTGGCCCGCTCGAGGTCGGCCTTGAGCTTGATGTCGGCGACGCCGCGCGCCTTGCACTCCTGGATCAGCCCTTTGATCCGGTTGCTGATGCGGTTGAACTCCTCCATCAGCTCCTTGTAGATTTCGTAGGGGCAGACGGGGGTCGGGGAGCCATCGCGCGTGATCTGCTGCAAGGGCTCGGGACAGTCGAAGAAGTCGGGAAGCTGAAGCGGATCGGGGAGCTCGGCAATCAGGAAGTCTCGGTCGTCAGGCGTGACGAACAGCACCCGGCGCTTGGCCTTGTCCCAGACCTCGTAGACCGGGATCGTCAGGTAGACGCCCTTCTGCGGGCCGCTGGTGACGTTCTCCTCGTCGGCGTCGTCGTCGTCCTCGTCCTCGTCGTCGGAAGAGCCAAACCCGAGCGTCTCAAGCTTGTCCTTGCCGACCCCGAGCTTCATCAACTCCTCGGCGGTCAGGTCGTGCTTATAGGCGCACCAGGGCATGCGAGACCACGAGCGCGACGGACCACGGACGAACCGGTCCCACGGCACGACCTCGGTGTAAGTCCTCTGCCCGGTGATCTGGTCGCCCTCGATGGTGGGCTCGTAGCGGACACGGACCACGCCCCGGCCGGCGAGGCAGGAGGCTTTGACGTGCGCCACCATGACCTTGTCGAAGGCGTGCTGATCGATCTCGTAGGAGACCGCGCGCTCGACCAAGTCGCAGACCTCTTTGCCGACCTTGTCCTCATCGTTGTAGCGGCGGCGGACGTCGGGGATCGGCGTCGAGTTGTAGAGCGAGGGGACGATAGTCTCGATGTTGGAATGGAACAGGTTGCTGATCTGCGACTGCGTCTCGCCTTCGTAGATCTCGATGGCTTCGTGGGCGGCCTTCCGCCACTTCGTCTCGCCCTTGCGAGCTGCTGCGATCTTGCGAAGCCAGAGGGAGGCTTCTGTTGCCCCGCCCTTCTTGGCTTCGAGATCAGAGCGGATTTGCTGGGGCGAGCCGTAGGCGTCAGCCATTGAGGCGCTTCTTCCTCTGCATCTCGACCCAGTCCCTGACGCTCATGTTCATTTCCAGATTGCCTTGGTTGTTGACCGTGTAGGTCAGGTCTTTGGGCTTGGGCTTCGACACGTCCGAAGGCTTCATCTCTTTCCAGGCCATGGCGAGGTAACGGAAGGCGTCGGCGGCGTGGCTGGTCCAGTCGTGCCGGGGCTTGGGCTTGAAGGTGCGGAGCTTGTCGTCGAACTCGGCGTGATACTGCCTAAGGGCCTCAATACCTTGCCGACAGCGGTGTCCGTCGAACCACATAGAACGAAAGCTGACTCGGGCAGCGTTGATGCCGTCCATAACTTCATGCCCAGGTACGAGCCGGCATCTGAGACCTCGTGCACGGAGGAACTCAACTCGAGTACGGCCCGAGACGAGTTCTTCGACCTTGGCATCATGAGGAAGCCAGTGTTCGCCATAGGTGTAAGGTCTCCGCTTCAGCTCATCCACATAGTGCTCGAGGCCGTGGCCGCTGTTCTCGTAGTAGTCGAGGATGCGGAGGCCGTCGGGGGCCACCTGAAAGAACCAGATCGCCGTCGGGTCGTCCATGCCCAGATCCCAGGCCGTGTGCACGGGCAGGTCGGTATCAGGCAGCGTGGTGATCCGGCCGTCGCGCTCGGCTTCCGCGATCTCCTTGCCGTAGTAGGCGCCGAGAATGGCAGCATCGAACGAGCATTCGAACTCTTGCTCGTATTGCTCGGGCGTCATCTGTGCCCGGGCGGCTTCGAGCTCCTCGCGATCGACAAGGCCGGTCGAGCTGGCCTTGAGCATCAACGTCATGAACTGCGGATCGGCTTGGGCGGCCTCCCATATGTCGTGGAAGGCATTGCGGCCCTTGGGCGTGCCGATGAAGACGCCCCAGCCCTTGCGGTCGGCGAGCATCGGGCGGATGACCTCGCCCCAAGCCGCGGGACTCATGTCGGCGTATTCGTCTAGGACGACACCGTCCAGGTAGCCGCCACGGAGTCTGTCGTAATTGTCAGCTCCATAGAGCCGGACTCGAGCGCCATTCGGGTAATCGATGCGCAGTTCGGACTCGTTGACGGAGTGTCCAGGGATGGGAGCGGAGAACCTCTTGAGATAGGTCCAAGCGATGTCCTTAGCCTGGGAATAGTACGGAGCCACGTAGGCATAGCGTCCATCCTGCTTGTCGCAGCACACGGCCGACTTGATCAGGTCGTTGATGCAGGCCACCGTCTTGCCGGCGCGGCGGTGGGCGACCATGCAGGCCCATCGCTGCTTCCTGTAGTGGAACGGCAGGAACTGGAGGCGGGGCGAGTAGGGTATCTCTACCCGGACGTGTTCAACCCGGCTGCTTGCAGCCATGTGAACGTGACCTTTTGCTCGATGGGCTTGTCCCCGCCCTCGAGCGTGGTGTTGGCGAGCTTCGGGTGCAGATACGGCGCCGCATCGACGGCTGCCTTATAGCGCTGCTCAAAGGTGTTGCCCTCGTTCCTGAGCGTCGCCAGCATGAATTGCAGGGGCATGAGGTCGCCATCGTTGGCGGCCTTCACCATCTCCTGCCTGATCTTGGTCTTGACGCCGACTGTGCCCTTGGGCCGCCCGGCGCCCGGTCGTTTGCCACCGCGCATTTGATTATTTTGAATTGTATATCGAACAATCGATCACGGCTGATACCCCTTGACCTTTGACCAGTCGATCGGGAGATGGCGCCGGGGGCCGAACTCTTCTGTCATAGCGAGATCGAGCTCGGCGTCCGTCATCGTCCAGATGCCCTTGTGCATGACGGAGAGGTCGTGGACGGCGCGGACATAGGCGGCCTGCTTCGGGTGGCCCTCGAGGATCACGTGGCCGCGATAGTCGGGCTCCATCACCTGGCCATAGGGGGTGGTGCAGAGCATGTAGCCGGCAACGAGGGCTTTGACACAGGTCACGGCTTCCCCCAGGTGCGCTTGTGCTGGCTGGAAAGGCGCCAGCGGAGATTGTCGTAGCGCAGCTTCGACGTATCTTCGTCGATCGGGGCAGCGGAGGTCAAGCGGGATTGGTCCTTGGCGTAGGTAATCGGACCGGTGGATTTGCCTCTGATCTCGACATTGGTGGACTGCCGGCGGGGGAGGGCTTCGCCGGTCAAGGCCTCGACAATGCGGGAGATGAAGTCAGAGCGGGTGGTTTTCATTAGGCTCTGCCTCGACCGCGGTCAGGTATCTCGTCGGCTCAGTTGGGGGCACGTAGCTTGGGGGCATCGCATATTTCGCATATGCCGCGTTTTCCGTGTAGCTCATGCGGATGACGACGTAGGTCTTGCCGTCTTTTCCAACGTATGTGTCGCCCTCTTTCACCGGTTGACGATCCTGTACTGGCCGAGGATGTTGCGACGCACCCATAGGGCGGCCCAATACACACAGCCGCCGGCTGTCAGCATGAGGGCGGCGAAAACGATGGACTCGATCATCAGTACCTCTTCAAATCCATAGGTTCCGGAGAAAACCAACCTTTGGCCTTCCAATCCGGAATTGCCCTCTCCTCCTCCGAGAGCGGCTTCGATATGCAGATACCGCAACAGTTGACTAGATCACCGCGAACGAACCTGAGGATTGCAGGGGGCCCCTCGACACCGCATGAATAGCAGGTCATCGGCCGCTTCGGCTCGCCCGTCGATTCCGCGATGCGCAGGTACTCCTCAAGCGCGGACTCGCTCATTTGCCCAGGCCCTTTGTCACCGTGTCACCGCATAGAAGGCGGCGCAGATCAGCGCCAGGCCGTAGGGATCGAGAGCAGCCACGGCGGGGATGCCATGCCCGAACAAGCGCTCCCCGGCGGTAGAAGCAATGCCGAGCAACAGCCCGATGCCAATGAGGAGAATAGCCCACGAGCGGACGCTGGCGAGGGCTTGATTTAGAGCTCGGCTTACTTCTGCAAGCGCTTTGGAGAGCGCTGATGGCTCTTTCTGCTGGCTCATGGGTTTATCCTAGATATAGGGGAGGCGCTTGCCTCTTCGCGGCCTTCGCCGCACCCTACCTTTCTGTAACTGATTCGATGGGAACGAATAGTCACTTAGAGGCAACAGTCACAGGAGGTTTTGGAAGCGGCATCCAGTGGGTAGGCTTGTATGCGGGCAACCCTAGCACCCACCAGAGGTCGTCATAGGCACGAGTTGCAACTGCGATCTTGCCTTCGCACCAAGTCAAGATTTCCGTGTCGTCGTCTTTCGGTGCTGTCTCGATCGGCTGCCACTCGCTCACGTTGTCTTCCCCTTCTTCACGACCTTGACCTTTGTCGACTTCCTCTTGGCGATCTGGGCAGAGACAGAGAGACGCTTGGGAGGCTTGGACTTCCATTTGCGGGAGGGGAGCCAGGTGGGCATGTCACACCTCCTCTGGCAGCCAATAGTAATCGGCTGCCAGCGCATCTAACTCAGCAATTTTCCGGTCGTAGGCCCGTTTCCGCTCGGCCTACTGAATCTTGCGGTTAGGCTCATCCCGTAACCACAGATCGCGCTCACGAGCGTGCCAGTCTCGATCGACGTTCCAACCAGCAGGCACCTGCTCCCACGGCAAGGTGATGGAAATCGCCTCCCAGATCATCGCCTGGTAACCTGGATACCAATCCTCATATTTGACGCGCGGCATTCACGCTTCCTCAGGCAAACGGTAGTGGTCC
>JBPOIN010000280.1:0-11060 GCA_052034445.1 Pseudomonadota bacterium
TCGGCGCCGACTGGTTCGAGATCGACGGCCAGGCGCAGCTGCACAACGGCGACGGTGTGAGTTTCCAGCCGCCGGGCAACAAGGGCGCCAACAAGCTCGCCGGCATGCGCATCAATGTCGTGCAGGGGCAGCGCCTGTTTCCCAACGAAATGCCGGCCGGCCTGAAACCCGGCATCACGCTGTACCGCAATCGCGATCAGGCCTTCGAACGCGCGCTGGAAAAGGAATCCGCCGCGCGGCGCATCGACGTACATCTGGCCTTGAGCGCCTGTACGGACGGGCTGCAGCTCACGCTG
Source organism: Pseudomonadota bacterium (assembly GCA_052034445.1). Classification (GTDB taxonomy): domain Bacteria; phylum Pseudomonadota; class Gammaproteobacteria; order Burkholderiales; family Rhodocyclaceae; genus Sterolibacterium. Next base: position 297 of record JBPOIN010000280.1, read on the forward strand.
GTCGATGCCGACGGGATTTCCGCCACGGTGCGGCATGCGGCACCGGTCGAGATGGCGCGCGACGCCGACAAGGCGCTGACAACGCTGCGGGCCGGCCTCGCCAAGCTCGGCGGCACCGATTTCAACGCCGCGCAGATCGATATCGCCGCGCCTTATTTCGTGCCGGCTTCGGTGGTGAATGCGTTGCGTCGCGACGGCCTCCTTGCCCTCGTCGCCGCGCGGGCAGCGCAGCGCCCACGCACGCTGCGCGCCGCGGCCGTCGAGCCGCCGGTTCCCTACCCGGAGAAGGCGCTGACCTACCTGGGCAATGTCTTCAACGCCCAGGCGCGCGCCTTCTACAAGAAGCACGGTGTCGAGCTGATTGCCGATGCCTACGAAGCCAACACCACACCCGGCGAAGTTTCGCTGATGATCACCAAGCACTGCCTGCGCTACAGCTTCAACCTGTGCCCCAAGGAAGCCCGCGACTGGCAGATCAAGGGCGTCAAGGCCGAGCCCATGACGCTCATCAACGGCAACGAACGCCTCACGCTGCGCTTCGACTGCAAGGCTTGCGAGATGCACGTGATGGGCCGCATGAAGAAAAGCCGCGTCATCCCGCTGACGCCGATGGTGGCGCCGCCGCAATAAGCGTCAGCGCCCGGGCCACGGCCTGGCGGATACGGAACCAGGGTGTGGTCTTGGCGACACCGGGATTCAAGCCTTGGTCGGTTTGAAACCGTCTCTACTCAAAGAACTTGTTGCTCGCCCGCGCCCCGGCTTCATACACCCTGGGCAAATCGAAATGTCGCTCGCGTAGCACCGAGGCGCGCATGGCGACGACGAACTGATGGGTCACCAGGAAGGGCAATTGCTGCGGTTGCATTTGGTGGTCAAGAATTTCGGTCGCCAGACGCGCGGCGACTTCGCCCTGTTCGTAGGGCGAGGTGCCAATGGCCAGCATGCCGCCGTCTTCGGCATAGAAACCGTTGGCGCCAATCACGGGGATCTGCGCGTAGCGTTCGGTCCACGCGATCAGTTCGTGCGCCGGGACCAGGCTCGAATCGCTGGCCGAACGCATGATCTTGCGGTAGTTCGAGTTGATCAGAACATCGGTGTCGGCGGCGCTTTCCTGCACCGCTTTCTGCCATTCTGGAAAGGTGTCGACGAGCCGGGATTCCTTGAGCACGAAAGGTGACCAGGCATGGCTGCGGAAATATTTTTCGTCGCCCAGCACGGTTTCGGAGCGGTCGCCGATGAAGCGGATGCGCAACGGCCGTTGCCAATGGTTGCGTTGCGCGGCCATCTGCAGGGTTTCCTGCAACGCATCGAGCGGCAGCCGTTCGAGAATTCCCGTGACATTTTTCGCCTGCTCGAAGCCATACGCTTGCGGTTCGTTGTTCACGCCGGCGAAAACGATCTTGATGTGCGGGTGATTGAGGTAATGCCGCGTGACGTATTGCTGTGCGTCATCGTCCACGGCGATGACGATGTCAGGCTGCATGTCGTCGATCACGCGACGTGCGGCAAGGCCGGCATTGGCCTTGTAGTCGGGCCAGGGATGGCGCTTGGTGTCGAGGTAGTACCAGCGCAGCGTGTAGTCGCGGCGCTTGTCGAGCACGCGCTTGAGGCCGGTATTGACGTCCTTGACCCAGGAATATTCCTTGTCGTAGCTGTGCAGGATCAGGATGCGCGGCTTGCTGAGATTGAACCAGGTCAGCAGGCTCACCGAACCGATCAGGAAGATGGCGATCACCAGCGTTTCGAGACGAAACTTCATAGCAGTCCGCTGGCCTTCCAGTAGGGAATCGAGGCATACACGGCCGCCAGTCGCGCGAGGTTCATGAGGCCGTTGTAAAGCAGAAAGGATTTTTCATGGTACATCGGGTGGGCGCGATTGACGGCCTGCAGCTGCAGGTAATACGAGCACTGGTAGGGCAGGAACCAGACTTCGCCAAGCATCAGGATCACGAAGCCGACCACCCAGGGGTTCACGCCGTTGATTTCGGCCAGCGGCATGAACAGCGAGGCCAGCACCACGATGGTGGCGCTGATTGGCACGGCGAGGCGGATGATGAATATCAGGCCGAACAGCAGCAACACGAACAGGCTGAAATTGTCGCGCATTGTCGCGCCGATGCCGGGCAGCGAGGCTGCCAGTTGCTGATCCAGGCCCAGATAGTTGAACGCATTCACCATGCCGGCGAGGCCGCTCAGATACAGCAGAAACGGCCAGTCTATTTTTTCCGTGAGCTCTTTCTTGTTGAGCGAGCCGAACAGCAGCAGGGCATAGAAGATCACGAGTCCCATCCAGGGCGCCTGGACCTGGTGCAGTGACGCCGTGAGCATGCCGGCAATGAACACGCCAATGCCCAGCAGGGCGGCCCATTCGCGTTGTTTCATGGGACCCAGAAGTTCAATCTGTGCGCCGATGCGCTGCGTCGCCAGTTGTGGGCGCTCGCTGCTGCGGAACAACCAGCTTGCGCACACGGCGTAGGCCACGAGCATGACGAGTGCGGCGACGGCGGAAGCCGCAAGCCATTTGAAGCCCTGATATTGATCCTGCGACTGGACCGGCAGCAGGCTGAACACCGCGAAATTGACCGATTTGCTGCTCAGAAACATCGCCGAGAACAGGCTCACGCCCGTAAACGCGCTGACCACGAGTTGCGTGGCGGCCTGTCCCTGCGGCATGAAGCGCAGGCTTTTGATCATGTCAGCCGAGAACGGCGTGACGAGGGAAACGCGGCCGTTGATGGTGGGGATCAAGGGTGTGAGGAAAAAACCGGTCATGGCAAGACCGAGGTTATGCCAGAAGCGTGAGTTCGGCAGGTGCCGCAAAAGCAGCAGCATGGTGCGATAGCTCAGGCCCGAGGTGACGATCACGGTACCAAGACCGAGGATGCTCATGGCCATCATGAAACCGTCGGAGGCAAAGCCGGCGAGGATCACGGGCGCCGGCACAAGGCCGGCGATCAGGATCGCCATGACGGCGAACAGGCCGGGGATGTAATCGTCCACCAGCGCAAATGCCCACATGGTCACCGTGGCGGCAAAGATCGCCAGAAACATCGCACTGTGGCGATCCATGCCAACGTGGTTGCCGAGCAGCAGCACGCTGACCGGCAGCACGATGGTGGCCAGCCAACCGGCCAAGCGCACGCGGTTGGCCGGGGCTGGTGGTGCGGCCGTGGGTTTACTGCGGGAAATATTGCTCGCCGTGAGAGTGCTCGCCGTTGGCAACGCGGGGCCACTCAAGTGGCCGGTCAGGGCGAGCATGAAGTCGGTTTTAAGTCCCGGATGGGCTGACAACAGTGGCAATACGCTGGTGCGCGGCAAATACAGCACCGTCGCGGCGCTGCAAGCGATGGCGTCGGTCAGGTAATGTTCGACCGCCGTGACGCTTTCTTCGCCAATCCGCGTGCAACCCTGGGCCAGGGGGCGGCCATCGGCAGTCTGCAGCACGGCAGCGCCGGCGCAGAGCAAATACAGGCCTGCAGCGGCATCACCGGCACGATAGATCACCTCACCCGGGGCGTAGTGGCGTTCTTCGAGATACGGCAACAGTCGCGACAACGCGGCATGGTTGCATTGGGCGAGCACGGGGTCGCGCAATAAGGGGGCGATGAGGGGATTCATGGGTTCCTTCACATGAAAGACGCACAGCGGCTGTCGACGCGCACCTCTTTCATCAGGCGGGGTGAAACGATTTCATGTTCGTTGCGGGTTCAGTGAAGCGTTCTGAAGCGGTAGCAACCCTGCGCATCCAGCGTGCGTTCCATCTGGTCGCGCAGACGCAGGTAGGTCAGATGCGCCAGACATTCGCCCATGGCCATGAGTTCGTCCATCGCGCCCTGACAATGCGGGAACAGTTGCATGGCGGCTGCATGGGCCGTGAGGGCTTCGCTACGACACAGGGCGCGCAGGGTATCGAACTGCTTTTCGTGGTGCGCATGCAGCTGTGCGACGCGCGCGTGAATGCCGTAGTAGGGCAGCTCATGCGCCGGCAGCACCAGCGTGTCGTCGGGCAGCAGCGCCAGACGGTCGAGCGACGCGAACCAGTTGGCGAGCGGGTCGAGTTCCGGCTCGGCCGGCAGCACGGCGACATTCGAGCTGATGCGCGGCAACAGCTGATCGCCGGCGATCAGCAGCTTGTTCTGCGCGCAATGCAGCAACATGTGCTCGGATGTGTGACCTTCGCCGACATGCAGTTGCCAGGCGCGCTCGCCAATGCGCAAGGTCGCGCCGTGGCGCAGGCGATGGAACGCGGCCGGCGGCGGTGTCATGAGTTTGCTGGCCATGCGCAGCACTCCCATCACGCCGTCCAGCGCCGCTGCGGGAAAGCCAGCCCGCTGAAAGTATTCGCGATGCTGCCAGGGAATCTCGGCGCCGCGCTCCTGCGCCATGGTGCGCAGCGTGTAGTACTCGCCGTAGCTCATGTAGAGCGGCACGCGCAGCCAGTCGGTGAGCCAGCCGGCGAGTCCGGCATGGTCGAAATGGAAGTGGGTGCAGAGCACGCCGGTGATGCGTGCACCGCCGAGTCGTTCGCCGATGATCTGCTGCCAGAGTTCGCGCGTCGTATCGGTGCCCAGGCCGGTGTCGACGATCATCCAGCCATCGTGATCCGCGAGCAGATACAGATTGATGTGGTCCAACCCCAGCGGCAGCGGCATGCGCAGCCATTTGACGCCCGGCGCGACATCGATGAGTTCGCCATCCGGCTGCGGCGGGACGCTGAAGGGAAAACGCAGCGCTTGGTCCGCTGAGTTCATGATCCGGCTTTCGGCATGCCGAGCAGATAGGTCACGCGCACGCCGGGCGCACCGCCGGCTTCGATGCCGGTCTGCCATTCGAAAGTTTCATGGCCGGGCGTCTGGCGCACCAGATCAAGCAGTTCGTCGGGTGCATAGGCGCGCAGGTTCGAGCCCACGCCATCCCAGGCGGAAAAGAACGGCACGACGGGAATCAGGTAAGTCCAGAACAGCCGCGCAAAACCAAACGGCTTGAACAGCGGAGTCAGAAACAACAGCGACAGCGGCCCGCCCAGCAGCACCTGCAGATACGCGGCGAGACTGCGATTCGAGAGTTCGAACACGGCAATCGGCGTGCGCTTGGTCACGCTGTCCTGCAGGATGCGGGTCGCCAGCGGCGGCGGAAAATGGTGGAAGGCCGAGAAGATGGTGCGCAGTTCGTCGGGGGCGCCCGGCGCATTCGTCGCGTCGACGGATTCGCGCGAGAACTGCATGTCGCCGGTGGCTTCCCGGACGATCTTTTCGAACGCCGGCAGATTCGGGTATTTGTCGGTCAGGCGCACCGGCACGTCGAGCCCGTGATCCTGCTTGAGCTGTCGTTGCACCAGCGCCAGCGGCCCGGAGCCGCCCGAGCACAGATCGACAATCCGCGTGCGGCCGCTCTGGCGCAGCGCACGCGCCAGGATGCCGGCTGCCGGGCGGTACAGGTTGAAGGTCTTCATCTGAAAATGGAAGAAGTCCGTCATGAAGTTGCGCCACTGGCCAGGGAACCAGGGGTAGTCTTCAAACTCGATGGCTTGGATGCGTTTCATGGGGCGCCTTTCTGTGGTGAGGGTTCGCTGGACGGTGCATCAGAGACACCGCAGTCCAAGCGTCCTGGCGGCCTTGTTCAACCGACTGTCAAAGCACGCAAACTGTGTGGAAAGCTGCGACACCCGGGCCGTTTCAAACGCCGCCGCCAATTGGATGCTGTCATAACCGCGCAGGGCGAACGTATCGGCATATTCTCCCGCGCGCTCGACCAAAGCCTGGTCAACTTCGAGAACCACGAAATGCGGCCAGTCGTCCGCCAGCGCGGCCTTTGCCCGGTCGATAGCGGCCGCATCTTCCGGCACTTCCCGCGCCCGCCGCGACATGGCTGCGTGGGCTTCCGCCCAGGCAATCCGGCAAACCGCGACCGCTTCGGCCTCAACCAGAAGCTGTTTGAGCCGATCGCTTTCTGCTTCGACGATATACAGTTTGACGAGCGCCGAGGTATCGCAGAACAGAATCATGGTTCAGCCCCGGTCTTCCAGCACCATGGCCGAGACCGGCTTGCCGCGTGACTGCAACACACAACCCGCCCCTGCAGGCTTGCCGCCCTGCCAACTCGCCACTTGCGCGGCAAGCAAGCGTGCGACGCCTATGCTTTCGGTCGCCGGCACGCCGACGAGCCGCGCCACGATCTTGCGATGCGAGGTCAGTTCGATCAATTCACCCGCCTGCGCCTGGTGTATATAACGCGACAAATGTGACTTAAATTCATGCATCGATACCCGCATTTGTGACCCCTATTCAAAACATACCGGCGCAATTCTGTCCCAAATAAACAAAAAATGCCAGATCCAATCGCGACGCGGGAAACGCTGGATCGCCCAATGAATGACAAACAGATTCAAGAAACACGCTCTGTTGCGCTGCAGCCATTGCGTACACGGCTTGTTGCAAACGAATTTTCACAACGCCGCATTTTTTACTTTGAACATCCTCTCGCCAAAAGGCTTGCAGGCAAACCGGATGAAAAAATATTATTCGTAAAGCATGCGCACACGACAACGGCGCCCCTCACGCGTCTTCCGCCACCCGCGCACAGATCTGCCGAAGTTTTTCGCGCAGCCATTGATGCGCCGGTTCATGCTCGAAGCGCTCGTGCCAGATCATGGCGATCGAGAAGCCGGGCAATGCGACGGGCGGTTCATGAATCGTCAGCGGCATGACTTGCTGCCAGGCCTTGATGCAGCGGCGCGGCGCGGTGAGGATCAGGTCCGAGCGCGCCACGAGCATCGGCGCGGAACTCAGGTTCGGCGTGGAGAGCGCGATGCGGCGGCGCTTGCCGAGTCTGCCAAGCGCCTTGTCGATGATGTCGCGCTCATCGCCGCGCGGCGCGATGCGCAGATGCGAGAGGCCAATATAGGTCTCCAGATCCAGGCGCTTGCCAATGCGCGGATGCGCCGGCCGGCTCACGCAGCAAAAATCGTCCTCGAACAGCACTTCCTGGCGGATGCCGCTGGCGCGCTTGATCGGATGGCACAGGACGATTTCGAGACTGCCGGTTTCAAGCGGCGTGATCGAATTCTCGGGATCGAAATGCCGCACCCGGACATCGATCTGCGGCGCCTGTGCGGCGAGCAGGGCGAGCAATTGCGGCAGCAGCGTCCAGTCGCCGTAATCGTTGGTGGCGATGTGGAAGCACAGCGTCGACGTCTGCGGATCGAAGTCAACATCGCTCTGGATGGCCTGCTGCAATTCCAGCAGCGCCTTCCTGAGCGGCGCGGCCAGCGCTTCAGCACGCGCCGTCTTGACCATGCGCCCCTTGCCCTTGACCAGCAGCGGATCGTTGAAGTGTTCGCGCAGGCGATTCAGCGTGTGACTCATGGCTGACTGGGTGATGCACATGCGCGCGGCGGCCGCGCTGACTTCTTCGACCGTCAGCAACACGTCGAGGGCGACCAGCAGGTTGAGATCGAGTTTCCTGAGATTAATTTCGTGCATACCGGTGTGCAGCATCTTCATTAGTCAGGCGGCGACCGTCGTGCATAGAATGGCCGCCAGATTGCGTATCGCAGCGCAGTCGTGCAGCCATTACCGCTCGCACCTCGCGCACGCCGGACAAAAACAATATCCACGGGAGCATCCATGAAAAACATCACCTTCATCACCCTGCTGCTGAGCGCCATCTTCGGCGTGTCGGTGTGGCACCATCACCAGCTGCTCGGCAATTTCAGCGCCGTATATCTGCTCGTCATGTTCTTCCTGTCGCTGAACATGATCATCACTCTGTGGGAAATGTGCCTGTTCGCCCGCATCGACCTCATCGCGCAGAAAAACGAAGCATACCGGAAGCGCTTTCCCGACGACAAGAACCGGCCGGTACTCGATTTCCTGTCCTCGAAGGTGACTTTCTCCAACGTGCTGTCGCCCGACTACTGGTCGGATGTCTGGGCCACCTATTCGCTGTTCGATGGCTCCTATGCCGACAAGCGCACGCTGGGCTTCAACCTCGACGTCGGCAACGGCTTCTGGACACTGCTTCCCTGCCTGGTGTTGCATTGCGCCTTTACCTATCACTTCCTTCCGGCCAATGTCACCGGCATCATTGCGTTGTGTTTCTTCTACCAGGTCAGCTATTGCACGGCGCTGTACTGGTTTGCCTTTTACAATGTCGGCCGCCAGCGCCTGATCAGCACCAACGAGAACCTGATCTACATCTGGGGCACCAACTGTCCGTGGTTCATCTTCGGCCTGATCGGCATCTATGCCTCGGTGCGGCTGATCCTCGACAACAGCTGGGCCGTATTCGGCAACTGAGTGCGCAGCCGGGTCATTGCATCCGTTTGATTCATATCCTTGCAGGAGTTTTTCATGAGCGACGTCGATTTCACCCAGGATTCCCCGTTCCCCGCGCAGCAGGCCAGCTTCAACTCGATGCGCAACGTCAAGGCACGCAACCGAGAGGGCTGGCTGGCGCTGTTCGCCGATGATGCGCTGTTGCAGGACCCCGTCGGTGTTTCCCCCTTCGATCCCAGCGGCCTCGGCCACAAGGGCAGGGAAGCGATTGGCGCCTTCTGGGACACTGTAATCGCTCCGAATGACGGCGAGATCCGCATCCGCGAGTCCTATCCGGCCGCCGACGAGTGCGCCAACCTGCTGCGCATCACCCGGATATTGCCAAACGGAAAGCCCTTCGAGGTCAATTTCATCGGCGTGTATCGCGTCAATGCGGCGGGCAAAATTGTTTCGCTCAAGGCCTACTGGCAGTTCGACAAGGCGATGGCGGATTTCGCCGCGGCGATGGCCGAGTGATCCATCACAACCCAACGAGGAGTTCGACATGCGCTTTACCTTGATGACCGGCATCGGTGGCTACGAGGACTACCTCGCCATCGCCAAGGCCGCCGAAGAGGCCGGCTGGGGGACGATCAGCGTCCCGGACAGTTTCTTCTATCCGAAGAGCACCGAATCGGAATATCCGTATTCCGACCATGACATGATCCGCGGCTTCCTCGAAGTCTCGCCGTTCATCGAACCCATCGTCGCCATGTCGGCGATGGCTGCCGTTACCAGCCGGATCCGTTTCTGCTGCGGCGTCATGAAGGTGCCGATGCGTCAGCCGATCATCCTCGCCAAGCAGCTCACCTCGCTGGCCGTAATGAGCGGCGAGCGTCTCGACTTCGGCGCCGGCATCAGCCCGTGGAAGGAAGACTTCACCTACAACGGCGTGCCCTTCGAAAAGCGCGGCGAGCGCTTCGACGAAGTCATCGGCATCATCCGCGACGCCCAGAAGGGCGAGTTCTTCGAGCACCACACGGCCAACTACGACTTCGGCCCGATCCGCCTCTGCCCGGTGCCGAAGAAACCGATTCCCGTCATCATCGGCGGCCACGCCAAGCCCGCGCTGCAACGCGCCGCGCGTCTCGGCGACGGCTGGTTCTCGGCCAACAGCGAGCCGGAGACGCTGAAGCAGATGATCGATGAACTCAACGGCTACCGGCGCGAATACGGTACGCAGAACCATCCCGATTTCCGCATCCACGCCTTCAACCAGTTCGCCCAGACGGCCGACGATTTCAAGCAACTGCGCGATCTCGGCGCCACCGACGCCTGCGCGATGGGCTGGAATCCGTTCGAGGAGAATATCACCACGCAGGCCAAGATCGACAGTCTCCGCCGCTTCGGCGACGAAGTGATCGCCAAAATGGCCGGCTGACCGGGAAACTCAAATCAACATGGCGCACGACCTCTACACCACGCTGCTGATTGCGATACTCGTCATGGCGGCCTTTACCTATTACGGCGCCGTCAGGAACATCAGCCCCTATGGCCGGCATCTGACGTCGGATGCGACCATGAAGACGCTGCCTTCTTCGATTGCCTGGCCGCTGTTCGAATGCCCGCAGCTGTTCGCCTTCGCCGCCACATTCTGGCTGACCGCTGCCGAGCATTCCCCGGTGGCGATCACGCTGTTCGTGTTATGGCAGGCGCATTACCTGCATCGCGGCATTCTTTATCCGTTGCGCCGGAATGACCAGGGCAAGCGCTTTCCGGTGTTGAATGTGGTGATGGGGTTTCTCTTCAATCTGATGAATGGCTACGTGAACGGCTATGCGGTATCGCATGCCGAACATCTGCTCGGCAACAGCTGGTTTGCCAGCCCGTGGTTCGTGGTCGGGCTCATCGTGGCGGTCGGCGGCTGGCTGATCAATTTCCAGGCCGACACGATACTCATCAAGCTGCGCAGCGATGGCTCGACGGGTTACAAGATTCCCTACGGTGGTTTCTTCCGCTATGTTTCGTCGGCGAATTACTTCGGCGAAATCCTGCTCTGGTGCGGCTGGGCGATGATGAGCCATACGGCGGCCGGCGTGGTATTTGTCCTGTTCACGCTATCCAATCTGTATCCGCGCGCCATCAGCAGCCATCGCTGGTATCTGGAGAAATTTCCCGATTACCCCAAAGAGCGCAAGGCGATCATCCCTTTCTGCATTTAGGCGTCCGCAAATTATTTCCGCAAACGCACATTCAGGTCTGCATTCATGAAACATCCTTACGGCGAACTTCTCCAGTTGCAGGTTGTTGAACAGCGCGATGGCGCCAGCCGCCTGACCATCGAAACCGGCGCGCAGCTGCACAACCCGCAGAACGTGGTGCATGGCGGCGTGCTGTATTCGCTCGCCGACACCGGCATGGCCGCCGCGCTGTACCCGACCCTCAAGCCCGGCGAGATCTGCGCGACCATCGACATTCACATGAGCTATTTCAAACCCGTGACCGCAGG
>JBPOIN010000073.1:0-3036 GCA_052034445.1 Pseudomonadota bacterium
ATCGTAGAGGTTGCGACCATCGAAAATCAGCGGTTGCTTGAGGCTGGCCTTGATGACATCGAAATCCGGGCTGCGGAATTCCTTCCACTCGGTGACGATCACCAGGGCGTCGGCATCAGCCAACGCGCTCATCGGGGTCTCGGCATATTCGATGCGCGGCTCAGCGCCAAAGATGCGCCGAGCTTCGGCCATAGCCACGGGATCGTAGGCGCAAATCCGCGCCCCGCGTTCCAGCAGCGCCTCGATCAGCACGCGGCTGGCGGCTTCGCGCATATCGTCGGTATTTGGCTTGAAGGCCAGCCCCCACAACGCGAAACAGCGACCGGAAAGATCCGTGCCGAAATGCTGGCAGATCTTGGTTGGCAACACGCGTTTCTGCTGTTCGTTGGCCCGTTCGACGGCGCCGAGAATCTGCAGCTCCTGCCCCGCCTCGCGTCCGGTGCGGATCAACGCCTGCACATCCTTGGGGAAACACGAGCCGCCATAACCGCAACCGGGATACAGGAAATCGTAGCCGATGCGTGGATCGGAGCCGATGCCGTGACGCACGAGTTCGATGTCGGCGCCGAGTTTTTCGGCCAGATTGGCGAGCTCGTTCATAAACGAAATGCGCGTCGCCAGCATGGCATTCGCCGCGTACTTGGTAAGTTCGGCCGAGCGCACATCCATGACGATCAACCGCTCATGATTGCGCTGAAACGGCGCATACAGCTGGCGCATGGCTTCGATCGCCCGGCTGTCCGAGCTACCGATAACGATACGGTCGGGCTTCATGAAGTCCTCGACAGCCGCGCCTTCCTTGAGGAACTCGGGATTCGACACCACGCTGAAGTCGATGAAGCAACCACGTATCGTAAGTTCTTCGGCGATCGCCGCGCGGACCTTGTCGGCCGTACCGACGGGCACCGTCGATTTATCGACGATCACCTTGTGGTCATGCATGTGCCGGCCGATGCTGCGCGCAGCCGACAGGACATATTGCAGATCCGCCGAACCATCCTCGTCGGGCGGCGTGCCCACGGCAATGAAAATCACCTGCCCATGCGCGATCGCGGCCGCCACATCGGTGGTGAAATGCAGGCGCCCGGCACTGCGATTCTTGGCCACCATGCTTTCCAGCCCCGGCTCGTGAATCGGAATACCACCTGCATTCAAGGTGCGGATCTTGTCGGCATTCACGTCCAGACACAGCACGTCATTGCCGACCTCGGCCAGACAGGTGCCGCTCACAAGACCAACGTAGCCGGTGCCGATGACGGTGACTTTCATATGTTTTTGAGTAGAGAGTAATTAGTCGAGAGTCGAGAGCAGATGGTGCGCGATTTTAACGGTGTTGGTATCCGCCGAAAGATTGAGAAACATGAGAAACGCAAAAACGGCACGAAAACTCTCGACTCATGACTCTCGACTCACCACTGCAGCTAGAGCGCCAGATCGTATTCCTCGGTGCGTTTGGGCGGATAACTTTCCCAGCCGCCGCATGCCGGGCAGCGCCAGTAGAACTGGCGTGCCTTGAAGCCGCAACAGTCGCAACGATAACGGGCGACGCGGCGCGTATGGTTGTGCACGAGATTCTTGATCAGATTCAGGTCGGCGCGACGTTCGGGCGGCGCCATGAGGATCTGGGCTTCCAGCAGCTTGTCGAGCCCCAGCAGGGTCGGATTGCGCCGCAATTCGTCACGCACCAGCTGGTAGGCGGCTTCCGGGCCTTCTGCCTGCAAGTCGAATTCGAACACTGCATCGAGCAGATCAAGCGAAGGATGTCTAGCGAACCAGCCGCGCAGCAACTGGATGCCGGCTTCCTCGCGCCCCTCCTTGCGGAACGCTTCCATGAGCTTGGCGGCGACCAGCGCAAGATATTCCGGGCTTTGCTGTTCAACCCGCTTCCAGGCCTCGATGGCCGCCGCGGTATTGCCCTCGACCAGAGAAACTTCGCCCTGCAGCAAGGTGGCGCGCACGCATTTGCGGTTCGCGATCAACGCTGCCGCGAGCTGTTTGCGCGCTTCGGTGGCATCGCCACTCAACAGAGCCGAGGACGCCAGTTCGCAATGGAAATTGGCGATCTCCTTCTGCCACAGGTGACCGGCATGCTCGGGCAGATTGCGCGCGATGTCGATCGACTGCTGCCATTCCTTTTCCTGCTGATAGATTTCGAGCAGGAAGCGCAACGCCTCTTCCTCGCGCTGCGTGCCTCGCAACTTGAGAAACACCTCCTCGGCGCGATCGAGCAGACCGGCCTTGAGGTAGTCCTGCCCGAGTTCGGCCAGCGCATGCAGGCGCTGCTCGTCGCTGAGCTGGTTTTGCGTGCTGTCGCGGTCGATGAGATTCTGATGCACACGAATCGCGCGATCGGTCTCGCCACGGCGGCGGAACAGATTGCCGAGCGCAAAATGCAATTCGATGGTTTCGGGATCGACACGCGCGGCCTCCAGAAACGCCTCAATGGCCTTGTCGGGCTGCTCGTTGAGCAGGAAGTTCAGTCCCTTGAAATACGAACGCGGCAAGGCGCGCGATTCACGTACCAGATGCTTGATGTCGAGGCGCGCGGCAATCCAGCCGAGCGCAAAGAACACCGGCAACACGAGCAGCCACCAAAGCTGGATTTCAAAACCACCGGTTCCCATGTCAGACGGCGTCCTGCGGCGGTTTGACGGGCTTGTCGCGCGCGGCATCCTGCATGCGCAATTGTTCCTGCAACTGCCCGATGCTGCGACGCTGACGAATCATGGTGCTTACACCGGCCGTTGCACCGAGCAGCGCACCCAGTGCGAAACTGCCCAGCACCACCAGCGAAAGATGCGTCTGCCAGATGGTGTTGAAATACAGCCGCAGATCCACGGGCCCGCTGTTCTTGATGGCCAGGCCAAACAAGCCAACGAACACCACCACCCGCACTAGCCAGATCAGAAATCGCATGTTTCCATCCTACCGTCCGCGTTGCATTGACATCACGGAGACACATGAGCGATACGCAGCATGCGTATCGTCGTGCCACATTGCCGGGACACCCCGGCCAGAAAAAAGCGGCATTCGCAC
>JBPOIN010000060.1:0-4025 GCA_052034445.1 Pseudomonadota bacterium
TAGGTCGGATCGACGGGCGCCAGCGTGGCCATTTTCTCCAGCGTCGAATCGCGCGCGGTTTCGTCCATCCTGAAATCGCCGAACGGCACGATTTCGCGGTCGAAGCGGCCTTCGGCGATGGCCTTGAGCGCGCGCTTGTGGCTTTCGAGCGAGAACACTTCCATGTCGGCGCGGCTGAGCTTCCAGTGATCGGCGATGCGCTGCGCGGCGTAGAACTGGTTCACCGGAGCATCGCCGAAGCGCGCCTTCCAGCCCTTGCTTTCGGCAAAGGGCGTGGTGTAACCGTACTGCTGACCGGCCAGCATGGCCGACGAGATTGGAATCGCGGTCATGGTCTGCACGCCGCCGGCGAGGATCACGTCCTGCGTGCCGCTCATCACCGCCTGGGCGGCGAAATGCACGGCCTGCTGCGAGGAGCCGCATTGGCGGTCGATGGTCGTGCCGGGCACCGACAACGGCATGCCGGCCGCCAGCCAGGAAGTGCGGGCGATGTCGCCAGCCAATGCGCCGATGGTGTCGACGCAACCAAAGATCACGTCGTCGTATTCGTCAGCGGGGATTGCGTTGCGCTCGACGATGGCCTTGATGACGTGCGCGCCGAGGTCGGCGCCGTGGACGGTGGCGAGGGAACCCTTGCGCTTGCCGGTGGGCGAGCGCAGGGCATCGACGATATAAGCTTCAGCCATGATGAATCCTTTCTTGTGAAACAGAGAATCGTGCGCCAGCTCAAAGTATCGAGCGCAGCGAGCCGACGAGTCGCCTCCCCCGCGAGGGGGAGGACGGGAGGGAGCGGGCCTTTTGAAATTGAGCGCGCTCAGTCATGCGAGGGTAAAACCTCGGCATCAAACGCGCTCAATGAAAGTGTGGCCGGGGCCCAGTTGTGTCTGGGGGGCATTCTCGGCGAGAACAAACTCGGCGATGCGCGACTTGTGGAAACCCTTGTCGCCCCAGGCGGCGGCGAGCACCCAGGCGCGCTTCATGAAAATCTGCAGGTCGACTTCCCACGTGGAGCCCATCGCGCCATGCACCTGGATGCCCTTCTTGGCGCCATACAGCGCGGCTTCGAGTGCGGCCAGGAATGCGTGCGAGGCGTGGAGCGAAGCGCGCTGCTGGCCGTTGTTGAGCGCGTAGGCGGCGCGGAAGATGACCGGACGGGCGAACTCGATCTTCACGGCCACGTCGGCCATGTAGTGCTTGAGCGCCTGGAAGGAGCCGATCTGCTTGCCGAATTGCTTGCGGTCGACGCTGTAGTCGACCGAGATGTCGAGCATGCGCGAAGCGAGGCCGGAGAGTTGCGCGGCAACCGCGAGCACGCCGCGATTCACGGCCTTGTCCCAGATCGCCTTGCCTTGCGCGGCATCGGCGACGCGCGTCTTGTCCGACGGCGTCCATTCGACGCGGAACAGACGGCGCGATTGCTCGATGCTCGGGTTGGCAACGAGCTTGACCGCGCCGGGCGCGACCGCATGCACTTCGCCGTTGTGATGCAGCAGCAGCAGATCGGCGACGTGCGCGTCGGCGACCAGCGGGTTCAACGGGCCGCCGATGGCGATGCGGGCATTGCCTTCGGCGATGCGCGGCAGCCATTCGTTGCGCAGTGCGTCGGCCAGCGACGTAGCCGGCAGTTCATTGAGCATGCCGACACCCAGCCAGGCGGTGTCGAGCAGCGGCTCGGGCAAGGCAAAGTAGCCGACTTCCTGGGCGATCAGAATCCAGTCGAGGTCGGTCATGGCCATGCCGCCATGCGCTTCGGGCACGGAGAAGGCGCACAGGCCCTGCTCGGTCAGCAGGTTCCACAGTGCGGCGGAGCGGCCGTCGGCCGTGTCCCACAGTTCGCGCAACAGCTCCGGCGCGACTTCCTTGAGAAACACGCTGCGGATGTTGTCGCGGAACAGGATCTGGTCTTCGGTGAAAGTAAAGTCCATGCTGCCTCCTTATGCGCGCGGCATTCCGAGCATGCGCTCGGCGATGATGTTGCGCTGGATTTCGTTGGTGCCGGCGTAGATCGGGCCGGCCTGGGCGAACAGGAAGCCGTCCAGCCAGTTGCCGACGCCCTGCGCGTCCGGCGCGTGGGGCTGCAGTTCGGCGCGCGCCGCAAGGATGTCGAGCGCGGTCTCGTGCATGGCCTGATCGAGTTCGGACCAGAAGATCTTGTTGGTGCTGGCCTCGACGCCGATGTGCTTGCCCTTCATGATTTCGGAGGCGGTGCGATAGGTCGCCAGCGTGTAGGCCTCGGCGCCCATCCAGGCCTTCAGCACGGCATCGCGGATCGCCGGATCGCGATCGGCCTGCGCACGGTTGGCCTGGTACAGCGCCACCAGATCCTGGGCGGTCTTCTGGAAACGCGCCGGCGAACGCAGCATCAGGCCGCGTTCGAAACCGGCGGTGGCCATCGCCACCTGCCAGCCGGCGCCGGTCTCGCCGAGGCGATTCTCGACCGGAACCTTCACGTCATCGAAGAAAACTTCGGCGAAGCCCGGCAGACCGTTGAGCTGCTTGATCGGCCGCACGGTGATGCCCGGGGTGTTCAGCGGCACCAGAATGAAGGTCAGGCCGCGGTGGTTGGTGGACTCCGGATCGGTGCGGAACAGGCCGAAACACATGTCGGCCCAGACGGCGCGCGTCGACCAGATTTTCTGGCCGTTGATGGTATAGGTCTTGCCATCGGCATCGAGGATGGCCTTGGTGCGCACGGCCGCCATGTCGGAACCGGCGTTCGGCTCCGACCAGCCCTGCGCCCAGACCTCTTCGCCGGTCGCCATCTTCGGCAGATAACGCTTCTTCTGCTCCGGCGTGCCGTATTCCATCAGCGTCGGGCCGAGCAGGAAGATGCCGTTCTGGTTCACGCGCAACGGCGCCCCGGCGCGCCAGTATTCCTCTTAGAAAATCAGCCATTCGATCAGGTCGCAGCCGCGCCCGCCGAGCTCGACCGGCCAGGTGACCATGCTCCAGCGGCCGGAGTTCAGCTTGGCCTCCCACTGCCGGTGCTCTTCGAAGCCCTCGGCGGTGTCGAAGCTGGTGAGCGGCTTCTTGGGCACATTCTCGGCCAGCCAGGCGCGGACTTCGGCGCGGAAGGCGTGATGCCGTTCGGTGTATTCGAGTTCCATCAAATCATCTCCGTAATGTACGGTGGTACGGTGCTACGGTACGGTGCTGCGGCGCTCAGAACTTCGCGTCGCGCTTTTCGACAAAGGCGCGCCGCGTCTCGGCGGACTCGGGATGCAGATAAGCCTGCAACGTGAACCCCTGCTCCCAGCGGTACTTGTCTTCGAGGTTGCCGTCCTCGACGCCGTTCAGCGATTCCTTGGCGATCTGGATCATGGCCGGGCTCTTGGCGGCGATCTTGCGCGCGATGACCATGGCGGCTTCGCGCAATTCCGCCTTGTTCGGCACCAGCTTTTCGATGGCGCCCAGACGCCAGGCTTCGGCGGCGTTGATCGCTTCGCCGGTGAAATACATGTGGCGCACCTTCTGCACCGGGAACATGCGCTGCAGGTGAGCCGCGCCGCCCATCGCGCCGCGGTCAACCTCGGGCACGCCGAAGGTCGCGCATTCGGAGGCGACGATGATGTCGGCCGCGCCGGCGATACCGATGCCGCCGCCGAGCACGAAGCCATGCACGGCGACGATCACCGGCTTGGGATTGCGATGCACGGCGCGGAAGGTTTCATAGTTGGCGTGATTGACGACAACGATCAGATCCGGATTCGCGTCGAGTTCCTTGATGTCCACGCCGGCGCAGAAGCCGCGTCCTTCGGAGCGGATGATGATGACGCGCACGTCATCGACCTGGCCCAGGCGATCGATCTCTTTCGCCAGGTCCAGCTGGCTCTTGCTGTCGAGCGCATTGACCGGCGGGCGGTTGATGATGAGTTCGGCGATGCCGTCGGCGATTTGCGTGTGGTATGGGGTGTTCAGGGGTTGGCTCATGCTGTGGCTCCTGTCAGTTCAATTCTTCTTGCCGAACGATTCGAGACGCTCGGTGGCCTGCGCGGCGATGCCGGCGATGACGTCCTCGCAGCTTT
>JBPOIN010000062.1:0-3737 GCA_052034445.1 Pseudomonadota bacterium
GTCAGAGCTTGAGAAGCAGCAGAAGCTCGACAATGCGTGACTCAATCGAGTTGAACAGCGTTCACTATCGCTTCATGGCTACCGCTGGGTAGCCAAGGAATCATCTGTTCGGGCCATCGGGCGACGGGACCAAAGTCACTTTTCCCCACATCCAAGATCACCACCGTTTGGAGCATTCCTGCCCTGGGAACTGGCCGCAGATCAGAGGAACGTAAGAGGTGAGGAAGAACCCGGCAGGGCGACTCCCCAGACAACAGAAAATGCGCGCTCGGGCGACCACCGAGCGCCCGTGGAAAAGGACAGAACAATGAACACTGCAATGCGCGTAGGGATCGCCCTCGGTGGAGCGGCAGTCGTCATCGCCGGCGGCTCGGCCTTCACGGCGGGAAACACCGACATGCCGGAGACGAAGATGGCTGGCTACGGTGAGACCCAAACCACCGGCGTGACGGTCACAGAGACTACTTACACGCCCAAGGCATCGGAGCCCAGCCAACTCGAAGAGGTGGTGTGGAAGACGTCAACCGCAATCGCGACGGCAACTCACACGGCCACACTGACGCTCAAGACTTCTGGTGCGACGGTGACGGGTACATGCGTCATCGCCGGCGCGGGCAGCCCCTACACCATCACCTGCGACGCAGGCGACACGGAAATCGCTGATATCACCTACACGGGCCTCACCGTGGTGGCCAAGCCCGCGTGACCCACCTGACGCTCTAGCGTCACCAGCGCACCTCCGGGGGCCGGCAGCCACAGGCCGCTGGCCCCCGGATTCGTTGATGGACACGGTCGGACCCGGAGGTTACCATGAAGTCGAGGATCGCGCTGGCCGCGGCCCTCGTGCTGTTCGTGGCCGGCTGGTTCGTATTCGGGCCCTCGCAATTCGGGGGTCCGGCCACCTACGTCACGACGTTCGGCATCAGCATGGAGCCCACCATCCACCGCGGCGACCTGGTGATCGCTCACCACACCCCCAACCCCAAGATTGGCGACGTGGTCGCCTACCACAGCAACACCCTCAACGTCACGGTCCTGCACCGGATCGTGGACCAGACCCCCGAGGGGTTCGCCACCAAGGGCGACAACAACTCTTGGCTCGACCAGGACCATCCCACCGCCGCCGACATCAAGGGTGTCGAATGGCTGCACATCCCGCAGGGCGGGATCTGGCTGCGGCGCGCAATGTCGCCGCAGGTGATCGGCGCCCTCCTCTTCGTCCTCATCTTCGCCGGCGGCGCGACCGCCACCCACCGGCGACGCCACCGCTCCAGGAGGCAGACCATGGGCACGACCCCGCACACCAACCACGCGTCGTTGGATGCGATGGCCGCCAGACGCGAGCAGGTGCTGAAGTTCTCCGTCGCCGGGCTGGCGCTCGGCGGCCTGCTGCTGGTGGTCGGCTTCACGCAGCCGACGCACCTGACCACCACCAAGCCGGTGGAGACCAAGAGCACCACCACCTTCGCCTACACCGCCACCGTGCCGCCGACGGCCGCCTATCAAGGCACCGTCGTGCACTCGCCGGACCCGGTGTTCCGCAAACTGGCCAACATCGTCGACGTCACTTACGACTACGTCGGCGAGCCCGGCACCGTCAGCGCTGCAGCCGAGCTGGGAACCTCCAGCGGCTGGCGCTGGAACGTCCCGCTGGCCGCTGCCACCGACGCCCCAGACGGCAAGTACACCGGCGCGGTCAAGCTCGACCTCAACCAGTTGTACGCCCTCGCGGAGGCCGGAACAAAGGCCGCAGGCGTGCCCATGGACACCCTCAGCGTGGACGTCGTTACCACCGTGGACAGCCATGCGGGGCAGCAGACACCCACGCTGGCCATGACGCTCGACAAGGACTCCCTGCAGGTGTCGTCCAAAAGCGGCGGCTCGTCGGGCAGCGGCAGCTCAACCAGCGGCACCACCAACACCGACCCCATGGTCGCCACGGTCACCAACACCCACGACGACACGGTGGTGGTCGAGAACGCCCTGAAGATCATGGGCTGGTCCATCGGCATCGACCTGATGCGCAAGCTGGGGCTGGCGCTGCTGGCCGTCGGGGCGCTCGGGTTCCTTCTCTACACGCGGCTGCCCAAGGGCGACGAGCGCGACCAGAACGTCACGGCCAACCGTCACCACGGAATGATCGTGACGGTCACGTCGGTGGCCGAGCACCACGGTGCCGTGATCGACGTCGCCAGCGTGGACGAGCTGGTCAAGATCGCCAAGCGCTACGCGCTGCTGGTGCTGCACTGGACCGACGGCCTGGTGGACGTGTACTTCGTCGAGGACGAGAACACCATGTACCGCTGCGTCGTGGACCACTACGACGGCCACGCGCACCAGCAGGGCACCCCGGCGTGGCCGGGGGCGGCGCCCACGCTGGCCACCCACGACCCCTACGGCGCCCCGGCGCCGCAGGGCCAAAACAGCAACGATCCGACCCTCGGCGCCACCCCTGGTCGCGGTGGTGCCCGGCACGCGGGCTCGGCCCGCACCGGTGCGGCGGGCGGCGGCCACGGTGCCGCCCGCCACACATCGACCTGATGTGCTGGCGAGCTCGCGGTGCCGCGGTGCTGCGGTGCTGCGGCGCGGCGCCAACCGGGCGCTTTACTAGCTTTAGGTCGCCTTATCTGGCGCAGATAGAGCCGGCGGAGCGCCCCCGCTCACTCCTCGGTGACGAAGTCGATCAGCTGCTCGACGCGGCCGAGCAGCGCCGGCTCCAAGTCGGCGTACCCGTCCACCGACCCCAGGATCCGCCCCCACGCCTCGCGCTCGTCGGCCTGCCAGCCCAGCGCCGAGATGACCCCGGCTTTCCACGGCTGACCCTTGGGCACATCCGGCCACCGCTCGATCCCGACGGCGGCGGGCTTCACCGCCTGCCACACGTCCACGAAGGGGTGCCCCACCACCTCGACGTCGGCGAACTGCGCCGTTGCGGCCGCGGCCAGCCGCGACTCCTTGCTGCCGGGCACGAGGTGGTCCAGCAGCACCCCGACGCGGCGCTGCGGGCCGGGGGCAAAGTCCGCCAGCGCCGCGACCAGGTCGTCCGCGCCGTGCAGCGGCTCCACCACCACGCCCTCGACGCGCAGGTCGTGGCCCCACACCTTCTCCACCAGTTCGGCGTCATGGATGCCCTCGACCCAGATCCGGCTGTCCCGCGCGACCCGCGCCGGCGCATGGGCGACCTGTAGCGAACCCGAGGCCGACCGTCGCGGGGCGCCTGACGAGGCCCCACCACCTGCCCGCGGCAGCACCAGCGTCACCGGCTCACCGTCGATCAGGAAGGCGCCGGTTGACGCGCCGGCACCGCCGCCCAACGGGAACAGCCGCCGCGACCCGAAGCGATCCTCGAGCACCACCGCCCAGCCCTGTGCCGTCTTCTCGGTCCCCACGACGGCACCGCAGAAGCCGTCCCCGGCGGTCTCCACCACCAGCCCCCGCGAAGCCTCCACCTGAGCCGGAGCCGCCCGCCGCCCGCGCTTGTGCGGATCGTCGGACAGGACGTCGGAGCCATAGCGGTCAGCGGTCACCCGCCGATCCTGACACCGCGGTGCCCCGCGCCCGGTCCGGCGCGGGGCACCGCTGCGCGACACCGGGCGAGGCTCACGGCTCCAGCCCGGCGGCGCCAGGCCTAGCTAGCGGCCGACGCGGACGCCGACGGCGATGCCGACGCTGAGTCGTCCGTGCTCTCATCTTCCTGGGTGTGCTCGTGCTCCTGCTCGTCCTCCCAGCGGTCGCGC
>JBPOIN010000113.1:0-8943 GCA_052034445.1 Pseudomonadota bacterium
GACGCAGACGCAGGCGCTTTCGGCTTTGCTGTTTTTATATCGCGAGGTGCTGGAGGCGGATTTGCCGTGGCTGGATAACGTGACGCGCGCCAAGCCGTCGAAGCGTTTGCCGGTGGTGCTGACGCAGATCGAGGTGCGTGCCGTGCTGGATCGCATGGATGGGACGTATGGCTTGATGGCGCGTTTGTTGTACGGTACGGGCATGCGCTTGATGGAATGCGTGCGGCTGCGCGTCAAGGATGTGGATTTCGCGCGCCATGAGATTCTGATTCGTGATGGCAAGGGCGGCAAGGATCGGGTCACCATGTTGCCGGTCGCCTTGTCGGTGAAGTTGTCGGAGCATCTGGCGCGCCGGCGTCTGATCTACGAGGATGATCTGGTTCAGGGCAAGGTGGATGTCTGGCTGCCGGATGCGCTGGCCAGAAAATATCCAAATGCGGCGCGGGAATGGGGCTGGCAGTACATTTTTTGTGCCGGCAGTTATTCGACCGACCCGCGTAGCGGGCAGGTACGCCGGCATCATGTCGATGAAAAGTTGCTGCAACGGGCCATGAAAAGGGCGGTGGTTGCCGCGCGCGTCAACAAACCGGCAACCCCGCATACCTTGCGTCATTCCTTCGCCACGCATTTGCTTGAATCGGGCTACGACATCCGCACGGTGCAGGAACTGCTGGGGCATTCGGATGTGGCGACGACGATGATCTATACCCATGTGTTGAACAAGGGCGGGCACGGGGTGACAAGTCCGCTGGATCGTCTGGGGTGAGGGCGCGACATGTTCGCCATTTAAATGTCACGCCATTCCCGCGCAAGCGCCCCGAAGGAAGTGCCCTTGGGGTGCGCCCCGCAGGAAGTGCCCTTGGGGTGCGCCCCGAAGGAAGCGGCGTCCCCCGGAAAACCGTGGCCTGAAAATCATCTAGCCGGCCTCCCACCACCGAGGAGGTGGTGGGGTTAACGTGAGTGTGCGAACTTGCACTAACCCAGAGGAGGCCGAAGATGAAATATAGCGGAATTGACCTGCACTCGAACAACAGCGTGGTGAGCGTATTGGACGAGGAAGACCGGGTTGTGGCGGAGAAACGTCTGCCCCTATTATTTTGTTTTGTTTTTTTCAAAGCGCACCGACAACGACAGCGCCAAGATGGCCACCAGCAAGGGCGTGATCCAAGATGCGCGAGCGCTTCGGCAAGCTCACGGTGCGGAACCTGCCCGCCGAGGCCAGCCAGGGGTTGGAAAAACTCGCCGCGCGCGGCATGCAGATCCAGTGCCTGATTCAGGATGGGCAGATCTGGTTCAGCAACGAGAGCAAACGCATCGAGGTCACGCCGCAGCACTGGTTGGGCGCTGCTGCGCACTGAAGCGGCTCAGTCAGGTGTGATTGCGCAAAACCAGTCGCTTGCACCAGACCGCCAGTGATAAGCTCAGCGCATAAACGTCGAACCAGCCATAATGCTGGCTTGTCATCTTTCGCCCAACGCAATTCGGGCATTTTTTGTCCAGTATCACGCTCAACAAGGAAATCATCATGTCGCATCATTTCTTCCGTACGCATTCTGCTGCGCTTGTTTTGACTCTGGCCTCGGCCGCATTTTCGGCGCCGGGCTTCGCCGCCGATCAGGCTGCCGTGGTTTTCGATCCAAAGGCTGAACCGGCGTTGATGGCCGGGCAATTTGTCCAGGTCGAAAATGGCGAGAACCTCAGAAACCTCAAGCGTGTGGTGATTCCCTCCTTCATGGTCGAGTATGTGACTGAAGCCAAAGCGGAAACATTGATCGATGGTATCGCCATGCTCAGCGGTGCGCCGTCGAACGCAGTGATTCGTCTCAAAGGCGGCGATCCGGCCAAGTTCCAGGCCGTCACCGATCGGCTCTATGAACAGACTATCGCCGAGCTCAACAAGGCTGGTATTGAAGTCGTGCCGCATGACAAGCTGATTGCCAGTGAAACATTCAAGGAGATAGCAAGCAAGGACGAGAAGGCGCCGCGCGAAGAAGAAGCCAAGGGAGGCAAGGGCGTTTTTCATAGCGCCAAGAACCTGCCACTCTATTTCATGGACGAACGTGCCTTTATCCAGAAATTTGAAATCAAATTGTTCAACAAACCCAAGGAAGACCTGTTTTTGACCTTTGGCACACGCTTTGGCAGCGGATTCTCGACGGCCCAGATTCCGGCGCTCGAAGAAAAACTGGCCAAGGAGTTTGACGCCACGGCGCTGAAGGTTCGCATTACTTTCCTTGGCGGTAGTGCGCAGGTCGATCACAGTTTCTGGACGGGTTCTACCGTCAGCATCAAGGGGGCGGCGGCTTTTGCCCCGATGGTGACGCGCTATGCTTTTGTCGGCGGCAACGGTGAGCGGGCCCGATTGTCTCTCAAGGATGCGGTAACTACTGGTGAGCTCGGCGATCTCGTCAATGTTACCTCCGATGCCTCGAAGGCCGCCGATATCGCCCGCAACACCGTCACCGTGGCCTCGCGTCTGTTGCCGCTGCTATCGGGTGGTCGCGTCGGCAATGGTATCGATCTTGGCTACGGCAATTCGGCAGAATACGAATGGCGCATCGAGCCGGGGACGTTCGAAAAAGTCATTGAAAACTACCATCCTGCTGTGGCTCGCATGTTGCTCACCAGTCTTGGCGCCGCACAGAAAAGCACCGACTGATCGTTTCAAGATGGTGGTTGCGTGTTGGCTCCATCGGTGTGACGGATGAATGTATCGGGGATTTGTCCCCCAGCATTGATTGCCCGCGCATGCCGATGGATCTATGAGTGTTGGGCGTTACTGTGTTGCGACAGCCATTTCCGCACCGTTTCGAACAGGACACCCGGTTCGATCGGTTTGCTCACAAAGTCGTTCATGCCGGCAGCCATGCAGCGGGCTTTGTCCTCTGCGAACACGTTGGCGGTGCTGGCCAGTATCGGAACCCGGGCGCCGTTGGCGAGCTGGCGGATCTGGCACGTCGCTTCGAGGCCGTCCATGTGCGGCATCTGCATGTCCATGAGGATCAGGTCATAGGTGTTTTTGCTGACTCTGTCGATGGCTTCGATGCCGTTTTCGGCCAGGTCGACGTGCTGCCCGGCTTCCTGTAGTAGTTCCTGCAGGATCTCGCGATTGAGCTGTTCATCTTCGACGATCAGGATGCGGCGGCCCGGGGTGTCGCGTTTGAGCAGGATTTCGCCGTTTCCCGGTGTGGCGGCGGCAAGCGGCGGCGCCGAGAGAGCGGGTTTGGCGAGCCGCGCCGTGAACCAGAAGGTGCTGCCGGCGCCCGGGGTGCTGACCACGCCGGCATCGCCGCCCATCAGGCCGGCCAGTTTCTTGACGATGGCCAGACCAAGGCCGGTGCCGCCGTATTTGCGCGTCATCGAATTGTCCGCTTGTTCGAAGGGTCTGAAGAGTCGGGCGACGGCTTCAGGCGCGATGCCGATGCCGGTGTCTGCAACCTCGAAGCGCACCAGGACATGGTCGGCGCTTTCTTCCTGAATCCGGGTGCGCAGGGTGACCTTGCCCGTAGGGGTGAATTTGATGGCGTTGGTGGCGTAATTCAGCAGGGCCTGCTGGAGTCGGGCTGGGTCGCCCAACAGCTGCAGGCCTGGTGACTGCTGGCTGTCAACAATGAGTTCGAGATGCTTGGCTTTCGCCCGATCCTGCAGGATCGAGGCGACGTTGACGGCGATGGCGTCGACGTTGACGGGGAGTGCCTCGAAGGTGAATTTGCCGGCTTCGATCTTGGAAATGTCGAGAATGTCGTTGATGACGTCCAGCAGGTGCTGGCTGGCGGTTTCGATCTTGTCGAGACGTTGCGTCTGCTCCTCCGTGACGCCTGAGCGCCGCACCAGATAGACCATCCCCATGATGGCGTTCAGTGGGGTGCGGATTTCGTGACTCATGTTGGTGAGGAAGGCGCTCTTGGCAATGTTGGCGGTTTCGGCGGCTTCGTTGGCGATTGACAGGGCTGCGGTGCGCGCCGCCACCATTTCCTCCAGATGGTCGCGTTGGCGAATCAGTTCTTCTTCATTCTGTTTGCGTTCGGTGATGTCCTGGGCGGTGCCTTTCAGGCCGACGATCTGGCCGTCGGCAGTGCGGATCACTTCGCCTCTGGCCTGCACCCAGCGGCGGGGGCCGCCATGGGTATCGAGTTCGAGATCGATCAGATACGGCGCGCCGCTGTGCATGGATTCCTGCACGATGGCGGTCAGTCGCGCGGCACTTTCCGGTAAATAGTTGCTTTGGTCGGCGGCGTAATTGGTGACGGGGACGGCGGGATTCCGGTTGTAGATGTGGTAAAGCTCTTCCGACCACCAGACTACGTTGGTTTGTGAATTCCATGACCAATGTCCGAGTTTCGCCACCCGCAGCGCTTCCTTGAGCGCGTTCTCACTCACCCGCAGCGCTTCTTCGGCCTGTTTGCGCTCGGTGATGTCGATCGCCACAATCTGGATGCCGCTGACCTTGTCGTCCACATCGAATTGCGGCTTCAGGTTGGAAGAGAACCAGCGGGTTCCGCTGGGCAGCGGGACGGCGTCATCGAAGCTGCCGCCTTTCCTGTTGGCGATGATCTTCGCGAAGCGCCGCAGATGGAAGTCGGCCGCTTCGGGTGGGAACACTGTGGAAATCGACTTGCCGATAAAGTCCTCCGGCTTGCCGCCCAGAAATCGGGCGCTGCCTTCGTTGAGCATCAGGAAGCGGCCTTGGGTGTCGACGATGGTGATGTGCGAACTGGTGTTCTCGAACAATGTGCGGTATTGCAATTCGCTTTCCGCCAGCGCTGCCTGGTTGTTTTCGCGTTCGCGCCAGGCCGCGAACAATAACCATGCGCTGATTCCGGTGGTCAGGACAAAACCCAGCAGCATTCCGATGGTTGCCTTGACTTCATCGCGCCAGACTGCCAGAAAGTCGTCCTTGGCCTTGCCGACGTTGATGTAGAAGGGATAATGCGGATGTTTCCGGTAGCTGTGGATGCGCTGAATGCCATCGCTGCTGGTTGCTCCGGTCTCGTAGGTGCCAGCGGCCGGGTTGTTTTGCAAGGCTTGCTGGAAATCGTCGGCGATTTTCCGGGCGCCGATTTGCTCAACGTCTTTGTCCAGGCCTGGATAACGCACGATCAAGCCGAGTTCGGCGTCGCGAAAGACAATTGATCCGTTGTTGCCCAGTTTCAGGCCGGAGAAACGTGTTTCGATCTGCGCCAGATTCATTTGCGCCAGCACGATTCCCGCGAAGCTTCCATCGGCATGGCTCAAACGACGGGCGAAGATGATGCCCCAGGTACCGGAGATTCTTCCGCTTAATGGCTTGGATATTTTCAGTCCGGCCTGCGGGTCATTGCGTAGATGGATAAAGTACTCACGGTCAGCCAGATTGATTGCCGGGGTTGGCAGGGCGTTATCAAGACCCGCGATCACATCGCCTTGTGGGTTGGTCATACCGAGGGAAAACAGTTCGGGATTCCGCAAGGCATGGCGTCTGCTGAGTTCGTTCAGGTGGGCAAGATCAGGTCGGTGCGTTTTTGCCTGTTGTTCGTATTCGTCGGCCAGCGCCAGTAGCGCCTTGTCGACATCTTCAAATGAAGAGCCGATGTCGTGCAGCAGTAATTCGCTCAGATTCTGGGTGGCGGTGGCGGCGGTGGCTTCGCTGTGCAAACGACTTCTGTTGAGCGCCGAATAGGCGATCGCGGCCACGATGAGATTGATGGCGACGACAACGGTAATCAGTCGAACGATATAGGTCATGAAGGCGAGGCTCTGCGGCGGATTTGCGCCAGATCATATGTCAGCACACCGCATTCCACAATGCGAATTGTGCCTATTGGCAAGCCAGCGACATGTCGGGTTGAAACCTAACCTACAATGCCGGTCTGACGCTTCGCAACAGTGCCAGATCGGGGACAACACGACACAAGCCGCGTGTCGCGCGCTCTTTGGCCGTGGCACGGAAGCGCCATACAATGCGCACCATCCCTAGCGCACTAAACAACGCCCCTAGAAAGCTCCCGCTCATGACCTCCCCGCGCACCATCTATCTCAAAGACTACTGCCCGCCCGCCTGGCTGATCGACACGGTCGACCTGCAGGTCGCCATCCATGACGCGTATGCCGAAGTGCAGGCCACACTCGCCTGCCGGCGCAACCCGGCCGCGGTGGCTGCGGCATTGGCGCTGGATGGCGAAGAGCTGGTGTTGCAGGAACTCTCCATCGACGGCGCGCCGCTGCTGCCGGCCAGCTACACCAAGGACGCTGCCACGCTGACCATCCAGACGCTGAACGGCGCACCGCTGCCGGATGCCTTCACGCTGACCACCCGGGTGCGCATCGAGCCGGACCGCAACACCCAGCTCTCCGGCCTGTATCGCTCGCGCGACGGCTATTTCACGCAATGCGAGGCGCAGGGTTTCCGCCGCATCACGTATTTCCCGGATCGGCCCGACGTCATGGCGCGTTACAGCGTTACCGTCGAAGCCGAGCGCGCACGCTTCCCGCATCTGCTGTCCAACGGCAACCGCGTGGCGCAGGGCGAGATCGACGCCACGCGCCACTGGGCGCGCTGGGAAGATCCGTTCGCCAAGCCCTGCTACCTGTTCGCCCTGGTGGCGGCCAGGCTCGACGTGCTCGAAGACCGTTACGTCACGCAGTCCGGCCGCGCGGTGAATCTGGCGGTGTACGTCGAACCCGGTAAGCTCGACCAGTGTGGCCACGCCATGACGGCGCTGAAGAAGAGCATGGCCTGGGACGAGCAGCGCTTCGGCCTGGAGATGGATCTCGACCACTACATGATTGTCGCGGTCGGCGACTTCAACATGGGCGCGATGGAGAACAAGGGCCTCAACATCTTCAACACCAAATATGTCCTCGCCCGCCCCGACACCGCCACCGACAGCGACTACCAGCACATCGACCGCGTCGTCGCGCATGAATATTTCCATAACTGGACCGGCAACCGCGTCACCTGCCGCGACTGGTTCCAGCTCTCGCTGAAGGAAGGGCTGACGGTGTTCCGCGACCAGGAGTTCGGCGCCGACATCCATTCGCGCGCCGTCACGCGCATCCAGGAAGTCCGCCAGCTGCGCATTGCGCAATTCCCCGAAGACGCCGGCCCGATGGCGCATCCGATCCGCCCGGCCTCCTACGCCGAGATCAACAATTTCTACACCGCCACGGTGTATGAAAAAGGCGCCGAGGTGGTGCGCATGATCCACACCCTGATCGGCCCGGCCGGCTTCCGGCGCGGCATGGACCTCTATTTCCAGCGCCACGACGGCCAGGCCGTGACCTGCGAGGACTTCGTCGCCGCCATGCAGGATGCCGCGGGCGTGGATCTGACCCAGTTCCGCCGCTGGTACGCCCGCGCCGGCACGCCGCGCCTGCAGGCTGTGGGCTGCTACGACGCCGCGCAGCAACGCTACACACTGACCCTCACGCAAAGCCTCGCCGCCACCGCCTACGAACAGCGGCTGCAGGAAGCCGGCCTCGCCATCGATGCAGGCCCGCTGCACATCCCGGTCGCGCTCGGCCTGGTGCTGCCCGACGGCAGCGATGCGCTGCCCGACACCACACGCGTGCTGTCGCTGACGCAAGCGACGCAAAGCTTCGTCTTCGAGAACATTCCCGCTGCGCCGGTGACCTCACTGCTGCGCGACTTCTCGGCGCCGGTGCATCTGGATTTCGCCCAGAGCGACGCCGAACTGGCCCACCTGATGGCCCACGACAGCGACGCCTGCAATCGCTGGGAAGCCGGCCAGCGGCTGGCCACGCGCGTGCTGCTGGCCGGCATCGCCGCCAACGGCGAGGGCACGGCCTGGATTCCCGAAGCCTTTTGCACCGCCGTCGCCCGCGTACTCGCCGACGGCGTCGCGCAGGATGCGGCGCTGGCTGCCGAAGCGCTGATGCTGCCCGCTGAGCAGGTGCTGGCGGAGGAAATGGCCGGCAACGGGCAGACCATCGACCCCGAAGCCATCCACCGCGCCCGGATCGCCCTGCGCCGCCATCTGGCCGCGTGTCTGCGCGCGCCGCTCGAAGCCGCCTGGCAGGCCTTGCAGCCCGACGAGCCATATGCGCCCGACGGCCGCCAGGTCGGCCGCCGCGCCCTGCGCAATCTGGTGCTCGGTTATCTCGCCGAAAGCGAGGCCCCTTACCTGAATACCAGCGTACTGCCGCGCCTGCTGGCGCAGTTCAACGCCGCCGCCAACATGACCGACGTATTCGCCGCGCTGAGTACGCTCGCCAATCTCGACGTGGCCGAGCGCGCAACGGCGCTTGCCAGCTTCCATACCCGCTGGCAGGACGAAGCGCTGGTGGTCGACAAATGGTTGCAGGTGCAAGCCACCGCGCGCCTGCCCGACACCGTGCTGCGCGTGCGCGAACTGATGGCGCATCCCGCCTTCGACATCCGCAACCCGAACAAGGTCTACGCCCTGGTGCGCGCCTTCTGCAGCGCCAATCCGCCCCACTTCCACGCCGCCGACGGTTCCGGCTACCGGCTGGCGGCGGATGTGATCCTCGAACTGCAGGCGCTCAACCCGCAAGTCGCCTCCCGCATCGCCCGCGCCTTCGACCGCTGGCGCCAGTACGACGCCCAGCGCCAGAGCCACGCCCGCGCCGCCCTCGAACGCATCCAGGCCTGCCCCGGCCTGGCGCGCGATGTTGCCGAAGTGGTCGGCAATGCGCTGGGGAAATAGGCCGGGCGGCCTGACGAGTCAATCATTTCCACCATCGCACATGGATTTCCTGTTTTCGTCATTCCCGCGGAAGCAGGAATCCATGGGGCAGCCGAGAGGCCCTGACAGCATGACTTGTGGGCGGAAAATTTTCCGCTGCTCCGAAAAACACTCAGCCTGAACCCCATCCGACAGGAGTTACAGAGCAAACAAAACAGCAACGACACTACTTTTGTCATCATCAGTGCCGGCCCTCATAGCCATGCCCCCCCGCCACGCTCGGTCCCAACGCCGACTG
>JBPOIN010000227.1:0-12342 GCA_052034445.1 Pseudomonadota bacterium
CTTATGACAACCCGACTCTGTGTGGTGCGCCACGGCGAAACGGACTGGAACATCCAGCGTCGCATCCAGGGCCAGCTTGATGTGCCGCTGAATGCGCACGGCCGCAGCCAGGCGGCGGCCTTGGCGCGCAGCCTGCGGGATACGGATTTTTCCGTCTGCTACAGCAGCGATCTGTTGCGGGCGCAGCAGACGGCGCAGACCGTGTGCGCCGGCACACACTGGCCGCTGCAGCTCGAAGCGGATTTGCGCGAACGTCACTACGGCAAGTTGCAGGGGCTGACGGCCGAGGAACTGGCCTTGCGCGATCCGCAGGCCGGGCGCCGCTATGCGGCGCGCGATCTGTACGACGATTTCGGCGGCGGCGAAAGCCTGCTGCGCTTTGCCCGGCGTGTGCGGGCAGTGGTGACAACCCTGGCCCGGCGCCATGCCGGTGGCGCGTTGTTGCTGGTCACGCATGGCGGCGTGCTGGATGTGTTGTATCGGCATGCCACGGGACGGGCGCTCGAAACGCCGCGCGATTTTTCGGTGCCGAATGTCGGCGTTAACTGGTTCGATCTGACGTTCGACGGCGCGGCGCCCGATGCTCTCCCGAGCTGGCATCTGCGCAGTTGGGCCGATCAGCGGCATCTGCAGGCTGCTGCGGGGCTTGAGGAATTGCCCGGCTGAACGCGCTTGTCCCTGCGTTCCGGCGCGCAAGGATTCTTCTACCGCGGCCGAAGTGATAAAATCGCGGTTTCCCCATTCTCAACTTCCCCGCACCCATCATGTTCTCCAAACAACATAACCTGGCCAAGGACGACCCCGAACTCTCGCAAGCCATCCAGGCGGAAAACCGCCGTCAGGAAGAGCATATCGAGCTGATCGCTTCGGAAAACTACGTTTCCTATGCCGTGCTTGAGGCGCAAGGCTCGCAGCTGACCAACAAGTACGCCGAAGGCTATCCGGGCAAGCGTTACTACGGTGGTTGCGAACATGTCGATGTCGTCGAGCAACTGGCCATCGACCGCGTCAAGAAGCTGTTCGGCGCCGAAGCCGCCAATGTCCAGCCGAATTCCGGTTCGCAGGCCAATCAGGCCGTGTTCATGGCCTTCCTGAAGCCCGGCGACACGATCCTCGGCATGAACCTGGCGATGGGCGGCCATCTGACCCACGGTTCGCCGGTGAATATGTCGGGCAAGTGGTTCAATGTGATCCCCTATGGTCTGAATGCCAAGGAAGAAATCGACTACGACGAAATGGAACGTCTGGCGCACGAGCACAAGCCCAAGCTGATCATCGCTGGCGCTTCGGCCTACGCGCTGCGCATCGACTTCGAACGTTTCGCCAAGGTGGCCAAGGCCGTCGGCGCGATCTTCATGGTGGATATGGCGCACTACGCCGGCCTGGTTGCCGCGGGGTTCTATCCGAATCCCGTGCCGCACGCCGATGTCGTGACTTCGACCACCCACAAGACCCTGCGCGGCCCGCGCGGCGGTCTGATCCTCATGCGCAGCGAGCATGAAAAGGTGCTCAACTCGGCGATTTTCCCCGGCCTGCAGGGCGGCCCGCTGATGCATGTGATCGCTGGCAAGGCCGTGGCCTTCAAGGAGGCCATGACGCCGGAGTTCCGCAACTATCAGGAGCAGGTCATCGAGAACGCCCAGGTCATGGCGCGGGTGCTGACGGCGCGCGGTCTGCGCATCGTCTCCGGGCGCACCGAATCGCATGTGTTCCTGCTCGATTTGCGTGCCAAGAACATCACCGGCAAGGATGCCGAAGCCGTACTCGGCAAGGCGCACATCACCGTCAACAAGAATTCGATCCCGAATGATCCGGAAAAGCCGTTTGTGACCTCGGGCATCCGCATCGGCTCACCGGCCATGACGACGCGTGGTTTTACCGAGATCGAGGCCGAGCAGGTCGCCAACCTGATCGCCGATGTACTCGATGCGCCGCAGGACGAAGCCGTGCTGGCCACGGTGCGCAACAAGGTCAGCGAACTCTGCAAACGCTTCCCGGTTTACGGTTGATTCAGTGAGGGGTGGGGCGTGAGGGGTGAGGCGTAGATTCAGTGCCCTCGGATACACCCCACGCCTCACGCCTCACTCCTCACATATATGAAGTGCCCCTACTGTACCGAGATCAACACCCAGGTCGTCGACACCCGTCTGAATGAAGATGGGGATACGGTGCGTCGGCGTCGGCGCTGTCCGACTTGCGACAAACGTTTCACGACCTATGAGCGCGTCGAATTGCAGCTGCCGCAGGTGGTCAAGAAAAACGGCAGCCGCAGCGAATACCAGCGCGAGAAGATTCAGGGCAGCATGATGCTGGCGCTGCGCAAGCGTCCCGTGACGACCGAGAGCGTCGTGGCGGCCATCGACCGCATCGAGGAAAAACTCGTGACGCTCGGCGAGCGCGAAGTGCCGAGCGACAAGATCGGCGAGCTTGTGATGCGCGAGCTCAAGAAGCTCGACAAGATCGCCTACATCCGTTTTGCTTCGGTATATCGCAATTTCGCCGACGTCGAGGAATTCTCCGACGTCATCCGCGAAGTCAAGAAACCGCGCGTCGCCAAGCCGGTGCGCAAGGCCTGATGCGCAGGGGGCAGGTTTGACGCCGACGACTGCCCACGCCGGTTTCCTTCTGCTGGTTCCGTATGTTTTCAGCCGCTGATCACGCCTTCATGGCGCGTGCCTTGCAGCTCGCGCAGCGCGGTCGCTACATCACCTCACCAAACCCGACTGTCGGCTGCGTGATCGTGCGCGACGGTCAGGTGCTCGGCGAAGGCGCGACGCGGCCGGCCGGTTCGAACCATGGCGAGATCGAAGCACTCGCCGCTGCACGCGCCGCAGGGCATGACGTGCGCGGCGCCACGGCCTATGTGACGCTGGAACCCTGCAGCCATCACGGTCGCACACCGCCGTGCGCCGATGCGCTGATCGCTGCGGGTCTCGGACGGGTGGTCGCCGCCATGCAGGACCCGAATCCGCTTGTCGCCGGGCAGGGCTTGGCGCGTTTGCAGGCCGCCGGCATCAAGACGCAGAGTGGCTTGCTCGCAGCCGAGGCGCGCGAAATGAACATCGGTTTTGTCGCGCGCATGACGCGCGGTCGCCCCTGGCTGCGCCTCAAGCTGGCGGCCAGCCTCGATGGCAAGACGGCGCTCAACAACGGCGACAGCCAGTGGATCACGGGCCCTGCGGCGCGTGCCGACGGCCATCGCTGGCGCGCGCGCGCCTGTGCGATCCTGACGGGTATTGGCACAGTGCGCGACGACGATCCGCGCCTCACGGTGCGCGGTGTGGATTATGGGACCGACACGCCGCGCCAGCCGCTGCGCGTGGTGGTCGATAGCCGGCTCGACATTGCCCTGCAGGCCCAGGTATTGCAGGGCGGGAAGGTACTGATTGCCGCCGCGCAGGCAGAGGGCGCCGAGAAGACGGCCAAGATTGCGGCGCTGCGAGAACTGGGCGCCGAGGTGGTGGTGTTGCCGAATGCGGCCGGCAAGGTCGATCTGGCGGCCCTGCTGGAAGAACTTGGGCGGCGTGGCTGCAACGAAGTGCATGGCGAGGCCGGTTTCAAGCTCAGCGGTTCCTTGCTCAGGGCCGGGCTGGTCGATGAACTGCTGCTGTATCTGGCGCCGCTGCTGCTCGGTGATGATGCTTTGGGCATGTTCAGTTTGCCCGCCCTGACGCAGCTCGACGCCGGCCAGCGCCTGCAGATTCATGACCTGCGCCGGCTGGGCGAAGACATCCGGATTCTGGCGCGCTGCCAATGAACTGGCGCCTGCTTGTCGAGGGTGAAAAAACTGCCGCCAGGCGACGGGATTTTTCCGGCCGACGCACACTCGTCAATCTGCTGCGCGCGCTGCATCTGGTTGGCGTGGTCGGCAGCGGGGCGGCGATCCTGGGCGCACTGCCGCCGGCCGAGATGCGCTTTTATGCGATTCTGCTGGTCGTCGCGGGCCTGGGCATGGTTGCCCTCGATCTCTGGGCGAATCCGGAGTATTTCCGTCACATCAACGGCATGGCGATTCTCGTCAAGCTGGGGCTGCTGATGGCCATCATGTGGCTGGGCGGTTTTGTCGAAACCCTGTTCTGGTTTGTGCTCGTCGGTTCGGTACTGCTGGCGCATGCGCCGGGGCGCTGGCGCCATCGCCGCATCCTGCCGCTGGCGCGGCGCTCCTGACGCGCATAGCCCAACCCCGCGTCGCCTGTCCCACTCCGCGCGGCAGCTTGGGGCCCAGTTTGCTGCGCGCGTGGATTCGAGCCGAGAAATTGGCGATTGCGCCTTAATCGGCGTGACACAGCACGGCGGGATCCGTTTGCCCGGCGCTGGCAATCCGGTCGAGTTGCGTCATGATGCCGACGCTCTCGTTTTCCATGCGCGTGAGCGCCGCAATGGCTTCCGCAAGTTTTCCGCCGTGATGCAGCGTAATGGCGGTCTTGCCGGCTTCATGGAAGTTCATGTGCGGGCGCTCCATCTCGCTGTAGCCGGGTAATTTCGAATAACAATCCCGTCCTTCTCCGGTGTAGTACCACTTGCCCAGCCGGCAGCCCAAATGATCGGAAAAATCGTGCGCGGTTTTATTGGCGACGCCCATGACGGTCTGGTAGATGTCCATCTTGAATGACAGGTGGTCGACTTTGGCCAGTTCGACAAAACTGCGCAAGGCCGAGCCGGCGATTGCACCTTCCATGCGCTGGGAGAGTTTCAACAGTTCCTGCATCTTCTCGGTGGCGCCGCGTCCATCGTTGCTGAACTCTGCCGCCGTTGTGGCGGTTTGCTGCATGCGGGTCATGGTCTCGCTGGTTTCACCCTGAATGGTGGTCACCAGTGTCGAAATTTCGGCAGTCGCCTTGCTGGTGCGTTCGGCGAGCTTGCGCACTTCATCGGCGACCACCGCGAAACCGCGTCCCTGCTCGCCGGCGCGCGCGGCTTCGATGGCCGCGTTCAAGGCCAGCAGATTGGTTTGATCGGCAATCTCGCGGATCAACTGGACGATGCCGCCAATCTGCCCTGCGCGCTGATTCAGATTGTCGACACCTTGCGCCGTGGTTTCCAGCTGGGTTGCCATTTGTTCCAGCGCCAGCGAAATCTGCTGGGTGGCTTGTTGAGTCTCGCCGGAAGAG
Organism: Pseudomonadota bacterium; assembly: GCA_052034445.1. Lineage (GTDB taxonomy): Bacteria > Pseudomonadota > Gammaproteobacteria > Burkholderiales > Rhodocyclaceae > Sterolibacterium. The sequence continues at coordinate 5,112 of JBPOIN010000227.1, forward strand.
TTGGCGGCGATCATCGCATGGCTTTTTTCTTCGCGCAGCGAGGTCGCCAGCGACGCCAGCGTGAGACGGAAGGCCTGAAACGATTCGCTATATGAATGCAGCAGGCGGAATATTTCCTGGTTGAAATGCTCGCGCTGGCGCCATGTGTCCATCTCGGCACGTAGTTCGTCCAGGGCCTGTTCCCTGGCTTGCAGCGCGTTGCGCGCCGCATCGAGTTCCTGCTGCCGTGCGTTCAGTTCGACCTGCAGGCGTTGATTCTCCTTGCGATGTTTTGCGCCGAACATATGCTCACTCCCTGTATGACTCAAGGTGAATATTAGTTCATTCTAATCAATTTAACCTTGAAAGTATATCGAAAGTGATAAGAAAAATTCCTATTGCGGGTGGCGTCAATAGCGGCGCTGGTATTGCGGTGCGGCCTGGAGCGAATCCGCCAGTTTTTCGAGCACGGCCTGATCCGTCGGGGCGCGGAATGCGGCGCGGCTGGTCTGCAGCAGGGCCCGGCCGTGTTCCGTATGTCCGGCCAGGTAATCGAGCTCTATGCAACGACTGGCCATGAACGCGCTGGGCCAGACGCGCAGACCCTGCTCACAAATCCTTGCCTGGATTGCCGCTTGCTCGGCCGCGGGTTGCATGCGTGCGGCAATGACCGCATAGGCGTAAGGCGAGACGATTGAGTGATTCAGCAGGCGGTCGAGGTCGCGTGTGTCGGTTTGGGTATCGCGTTGATCGTGGTAAATGCTGACGATGGTGCGATAGTCGGTGAAGGCGATGGACAGCATGACCAGTGCGCCAGACAGGATGGCGACGGGGATTTTGGGCGAAATGGCCAATGTGCGGCGTGCCGGCAAGCTGGCGCCCAGGGCGAGGGCTGTCGGGCCGAGGAATTCGGCAAACCAGAGCGGATACTCCAGCATGGCATGAATGCCAATCAGGGCCAGAATGCCTGCCGGCATGAGATGCGTTGCGCGGGGGAGGGCGCGAAATCCCGGCAGTATGGAAAACAGGCCCAGCGCCATGATGGCGATGGTGGCGGGTATGCCGAACTCGGCCAGCCACTGGAACATCAGGTTGTGGGCGTGCTCAAGATCGGGATAGGTTGCTGCTCCGGCCGGTGCGAGGGCCGCAGCGTCGAGAATGGCGCGCCTGAAATTTCCCGCGCCAGCGCCCAGCCAGGGGTGGTTGCCAGCGATCGTCAGCGCATCGCGCCATGCGCTGATGCGGGCGTCCGAGCGCAGCAGCTCGGGAGCGACGCGGTTGGCGGCCGAAGCGCCTTCAACGCCGCCGAACTGCTGCGCCAGGAAGCCCACCAGCCAGAGCGCCAGAATTGCGCCGAGAATGCCGATGACTGCGGTGCGCATGGATTGCCGGGTGTCGCGCGGTGTGCTGTTCGACCAGAACAGAATGCCGATGAAGCCGATGCCGAGGAGATAGATCATTCTCTGCCCGGTCAGTACGGACGTGATTCCCAGCCATAGCGCCAGAACGGTAGCGGATCGCTTGCCGAGAATACCGCACCGTTGCAGGTGGCATGCTGATAACACGCCGAGCCAGAGTAAGGTCGCGAGTCGATTGCGTTGGCCAACCAGGCCGTGAATATCGAAAGCCGGATGGTTGGATTGTAAAAAGTGCAGCCAGCCGGCGCCGGCATTGAGCGTCGCGGCGACCAGCAGTCCGGCGGCCAGCGCCGAAATGACGAAGGCGCCGCCTTTCTGCGCGGCAACCGAAGCGGAAAAAATCAGCATCAGCGCCGTCCAGGCCAGATACCCGGCATAGGCGGCGGCAAACTCGGGTATGGCAATGATGCCGAGTCCGGCCTGCAAGCAGATCATGGCGATCAGCGCGAGCGGGATCAGCGTCAGATCGGGGAGCTTGAGTCGGGTGAATCCATGCCAGCAGAACCAGAGCATGGCAAGCACGCCGAGTGCCATCGCCAGTATGTCGGATTCGATGGCTCTGGCCGGCATGCCGTGGCCGGCGACCAGAAATGGCGCGCACACCGCCAAGCCAATTGCAAAATAGCCGGCCCGCGACGAGGATGCGCGGTTGGAATCGGGAGGCGTCATTGAACGGTCAACTTTTCTGGCCGGTCGGCCGACAGACAGCGCAGTCCGGGTCGCGGGGGATGCGGATCGAGCGCCATTCCATGGCCAGACCGTCGAGCATCAGCAGGCGGCCGGCGAGCGGCTCGCCGCAGCCGATCAGCAGCTTGAGCGCTTCGGCGGCCTGGATGCTGCCAATGATGCCCGTCAGCGGAGCAAACACGCCCATGACGGCGCAGCGGATTTCCTCGACGTCCTGCGCTTCGGGGAACAGACAGTGATAGCACGGCATGTCGGCTTGGCGGCTGTCGAATACCGACACCTGGCCGTCGAAGCGGATCGCCGCGCCCGAAACCAGGGGCTTGCGGGCCTGCACGCAGCTGCGATTGATGGCATGGCGCGTGGCGAAGTTGTCGGAGCAGTCGAGCACGATGTCTGCGGCGGCGATTTCATCCGCGAGCTGCTGGCCTTCGAGGCGTGCGGTGATCGGCAGCACGCGGCATTCAGGATTCAGGGTCGCGAGTGTCGCACGGCCCGACTCGGCCTTGGGCGCGCCGACCGCGCTTTCGCGATGCAGGATCTGGCGCTGCAGATTGGTCAGGTCGACCTGATCGCCGTCGGCAAGCACTAGCGTGCCGATGCCGGCAGAGGCCAGGTACAGCGCGGCTGGCGAGCCGAGCCCGCCAGCACCGACAATCAGGGCGCGTGCGTTGAGCAGGCGTTCCTGGCCATCGACGTCGATTTGCGGCAGCAGGATGTGGCGGCTGTAGCGGAGCAGTTGCTGGTCATTCATGGTGGGCAGGCAGGTGGAGGCGGGCAGGTCGCTGGCGAAGCATTCGCCATGCAGGGCGCTTGTTATTTTTCTTCGCGCAACTCCGCCGGTGTGTCGTCGTGATCGCCGTGCGGGTGATGCTCCCAGGCCTTGACGTAGACTTCGTTGGATTTTTTCAGCAGGCGCTCGGGCATGCGCATGTTGCGCAACTGGGTTTCTTCGCTGAAGTAGATGATCGAGCGCTGAATCTTGTGGTACAGCGTGTCCTGCAGCAGGAAACCCTGACTCGTGAGGGCCTTCTCCAGACCCTCGAAGGTGTATTCGGTGAGTTCGTATTCGATGCTCAGGGAATGCTGGTTCGAACCCGTTGAAACGACCAACCCCTCAATTCCACTCAACAGCAACTGCACCTGGGCCACCTGATCCGGGCGGCTGGCGTCGAAGTGCAGTTCGCGCTGCTTGCGCGACCCGGCGTGCGGCTGCAGGCCGGGCTGGGTGCGGCTGCGGTTGCGCAGTTCATCGCGCAGGGCGCGGGCTTTTTCCGGATTCATGAGGTCTCAACGCTGCCGGATGATCTGCCAGGCCTTGAGCAGGCCGAGCGCCTGATTGAGCTGGTAGTCCTTGCTGGAGGCAAACTCGAAGGCTGGCGGCTTGACTTCTTCTTCGCCCTCGTCCTTGCCGTCCTTGGCTTTGCTCTTGGTCGTCTTGGCCGGCGCCTTGGGCACGGCGGTCTTGTCCTTGTCGTTGTCGAGATGGCGCTCCAGGTCGGCTTCGCGCAGGCGATCGTGGGTTTCGCCGTTCGCGGTTTCCTCGACGATGACATCCGGCGTGATGCCCTTGGCCTGGATAGAGCGTCCGGAAGGCGTGTAGTAACGCGCCGTCGTGAGCTTGATGGCGGCGTTGCCCGAGAGCGGGAGCACGGTTTGCACCGAGCCCTTGCCGAAGGTTTGTGTTCCCAGCACGACGGCGCGCTTGTGATCCTGCAGCGCGCCGGCGACGATTTCGGAAGCCGAGGCCGAGCCGCCATTCACGAGGACGACCAGAGGAATGTTGCGCGCGGCGGCCGGCAGGTTCTTGAGTACGTCGTCGCGCGTGCCGCGCAGATAGTCTTCCGGGCTGGCGGTGTATTTGCGTTTGGCGTCGTCGCTGCGGCCTTCGGTGGATACCACGAGCGCCTTGGGCGGCAGGAAGGCGGCAGAGACGCCGATGGCGCCATGCAGCAGGCCGCCCGGGTCGTTGCGCAGATCGAGCACGAGACCGCGCAGGGGCTCGGTGACTTCCTTGCCATCCTTGTCCTTGCTCTTTTCCTGTTTGAACAGTTTGTCAAGATGCTTGACGGTGTCGGCGACGGTTTCGTCCTGGAACTGGGTGATGCGCAGATAGCCGAAGCCCGGTTCGATGAGTTTCGACTTGACGCTCTGCACCTTGATCTTTTCGCGCGTGATGGTCACCACGATGGGCTTGGCCTCTCCCTTGCGCGCAATCGTCAGGACGATCGAGGTCTTGGGTTTGCCGCGCATGCGCTTGACGGCGTCACTGAGCGTCATGCCTTTCACGGGTGTGTCGTCGAGTTTGATGATCAGGTCGCCGGACTTGATGCCAGCGCGATAGGCCGGGGTGTCTTCGATGGGCGAGACCACCTTGACCCAGCCGTCCTCCATGCCGACTTCGATGCCGAGACCACCGAATTCGCCCTGCGTGTTGACCTGGAGTTCCTTGTAGGACTCGGGGTCGAGATAGGCCGAATGCGGATCGAGATTCGAAAGCATGCCGCTGATGGCATGGGTGATCAGTTTCTTGTCTTCGATGGGCTCGACATAGCCCTGTTTGATGGCGCCATACACATCGGCAAAGCTGCGCAGCTCCTCGATCGGCAGTGCCGAGGCGGCGCTGTCCTTTTGCGCGATCGCCGAGAAGTTGAGGCTGATGAGCACGCCTGTGACCAGACCGAAAGTCACCAGTCCGGCTTTTTGCAATTTATTGCGCATGTGCAGCTCCAGAAAGCGTATGGAGTGAAGGGGCGAAATTCGCCAGCGGGTGGCGCATTCTATGCGTTCTGGCTGGGGTCGTGTTTCATCCGCCAGGTTTCGTTTCCGTACTTCTTAGCGCAAGCTGACCCATTTCAGAGGGTCGATGGCTTGTCCCTGTTGCCTGAGTTCAAAGTATAAACCGGATTCCGGGTTGCCGCCGCTGTTGCCGACCGAAGCGATGGTTTCACCGGATTTCACGGTATCGCCGGTCTGGCGGAACAGCGACTGATTGTTGCCATAGACGCTCAGATAGGCATCGCCATGATCGATGATCAGCAGGTTGCCAAATCCCCGCAGCCAATCGGCAAACACCACTCGTCCCGGGGCGATGGCCCGGACTTCCGCGCCTTCGCCGGCGCGGATGAACAGGCCTTTCCAGGCCGGCCCGCCGTCGGGACGTGGTGCGCCGAAACGATTCACGAGCATGCCGCGCACCGGAAGATGCAAGCGGCCTTTCTGCTGCGGGAAGTTGCCCGCATAGCCCATGGATTCGGGCAACTGCTCATTGGCGACGGCAGGTGCTTCCGTTGTCTGGGCGCTGCGGTCTGTGTCGGGATGTGCGTTGGTTCGGGCAGGTTTTTCGGTCTTGCCGGGTTTGCGGGGTTTGGCGGTTTTGGCTTTGGCGACGATACGCGCCAGGCCTTCGATGAGTTTGCCGAGGCGTTTTTCGTCGCGTTTCAGTGTGTCGATTTCACGCCGCTGGGTCTTGATTCGGTCGGCCAGCCGGGCCAGCATGGCTTGCCGCTGCTGTTGCTGGGCGAGCAGGGCGCTGCGTTGCTGCTGTTGCTTGATCTCGATGTTTCTCAGTTCGGCATGTTTTTCCTCTGCCGCATCGGCCAGACGCTGTTTTTCGAGCAAGGTCGTGCGCAACTCGCCGAGCAGATCGGCCTTGGCCCGCGACAGCAGTGTCAGGTAATGCAGGTCGCGGGCGGCTTGATTGGCATCGTTGCCCGAAAGCAGACGCTGTAAGGCATCGCTTTCGCCGCTCACGTACTGACGATACAGTAGCCGGCTGAGCTGATTTTGTTGTGCGCCGATCTGGTTTTCGAGGCGCTGCGACTGTTGCTGCAACTCAGCCAGTCCGGCTTGCGCGGTTTCGCGTTGTTGCACGAGTTCGCGCAGGTTGCGGTTGGCGTGGGAGATCGCCGATTCGGTTTCCTTCAACTGATCGGCGGCGGAGGCCTGGGATTCCTCGCTTCTGGCCAGTTCCTGATTGAGTTTTTCGAGGCGACCATGCAACTCGCGGTGCTGTTCCTTGAGCTCGCTGCGCCGGGTTTCAGTGGCCGCCGGTTTGGGTGCGGCGAGGGCGAGCGTGCCATGAGTCATGGCTGTGGCAGCCAGCAATGCCAGGATGGCCGGGCAGGTGCTGCGCAATAATAGCCGGGCCCTGCGGCGATCAAGCCAGCACGCGCACTGCGCCGGCCAGGTATCCGGCCAGCTCTGCTGAAGGTTCATGCGTGCGCTGGCTGTAGGCAGCAAGCCGGATTACTTGGCTTTGCCCTGATTGGCCACGGCCTGCATGGCGGCGCGAATGGCCTCTTCGTTGCCCAGGTAGTAGTGGCGAATCGGCTTGAGGTCGGCGTCCAGTTCATACACCAGCGGCTGCGCCGTCGGGATGTTGAGGCCGACGATGTCGGCATCGGAGACGTTGTCGAGGTATTTGATCAGCGCGCGCAGGCTGTTGCCGTGGGCGGCGATGATCACGCTCTTGCCGGATTTGACCGTCGGCGCAATGGTTTCGTGCCAGTAGGGCAGAAAACGCTCGACGGTGTCCTTGAGGCATTCGGTGCGCGGGAACTGGTCTGGAGCCAGATCGGCATAGCGCGGGTCGTTGTTTTCCATGCGCGGATCGTTGGCGTCCAGTGCCGGTGGTGGCGTATCGTAGGCGCGGCGCCAGACCAGCACTTGCTCGTCACCGTACTTGGCGGCGGTTTCGGCCTTGTTGAGGCCTTGCAGGGCGCCGTAATGCCGCTCGTTGAGGCGCCAGGAGTGATGAATCGGAATCCACATGCGGTCCATTTGTTCGAGCGTCGTCCACAGAGTCTTGATGGCACGCTTGAGCACCGAGGTGTAGGCCACATCGAAGGCAAAGCCTTCGGCCTTGAGCAGCTTGCCGGCGGCGACCGCTTCGGCGAGACCTTGTGCGGAAAGATCGACGTCGGTCCAGCCGGTGAAACGGTTTTCCTTGTTCCAGGTTGATTCTCCGTGGCGAAGCAGGACAATTTTGTACATGGCTGTCGTGGTTAGGTAACGAAAAAGAAGTATTCTATAATATTCGGCATTTCACTTCGAGACCTGCGCGGGCCGATGGATATTGCGCGATTGAGAAATGAAACATACTGAGGCGCGAAAAGGCTGGCGAAGCTGAATGAGCAATTTTTCTCTGG
>JBPOIN010000258.1:0-10209 GCA_052034445.1 Pseudomonadota bacterium
GGGAAAGCTTGTACGCTTTCCCCCGGTGTTCTGGAGCGGGAGAAGAGTCTCGAACTCTCGACCTCAACCTTGGCAAGGTTGCGCTCTACCAACTGAGCTACTCCCGCAGGACAGAAATGAATTATAGAGACTAAATCTCGATTGTCAACAAAATTGACGCGACTTTGACACTTCAAGGCTGAAAAAATTCAGCCCTGCCCCACGCGCGGCCAGCCAGCCGTACTTCACGCTCATTTGCTGCGCAGGGAGATTTCCGGCCAGGCCATTTTCAAATAGTACGCCATCGACCATAGCGTCAGCGCGGCTGCAATCAGCAGCAGACCATTCCCCAGCTGCATGATGTCGTAACCGGCGATTTCATGCTGATAGAGCAGTATCGGGATTGCCAGCATCTGGGCAAATGTCTTGACCTTGCCGACAAACGAAACGGCCATGCTTTCTGCGGCGCCGATTTTTGCCATCCATTCGCGCAGCGCCGAAATGGCGATTTCACGCCCGACAATAATGATGGCAATGATGGCGTCGATACGGCCGAGTTGCAGGAGCACAATCAAGGCCGCCATGACCATGAGCTTGTCGGCCACCGGATCGAGGAAAGCCCCGAATGCCGAGGTCTGCCCCAGCTTGCGCGCCAGCCAGCCGTCCAGCCAGTCGGTCACCGCAGCGAGAATGAAAATCAGGGTCGCAGCGGTATTCTGTTCCGCGGGATTCATCCAGTGCCCTGGCGTATAGAAAACCCCGACAAACAGCGGGATCAGGACAATACGCGCCCAAGTCAGAAGATTAGGTATGTTAAGCGGCATCGTGTCTGGCAGAAATTCCGAGAATCCGGGGTTGATCAATGTAACGCATTATGTATCGTTTCGGCCAATTTGCGGCTGACCCCCTCAACCCGGCAAAGATCTTCAATCGTCGCATCAATGACGCCCTGCAAGCCACCAAAAAAAGCCAGCAATTTCCTGCGTCGCGCCGGGCCGACACCTGCGATATCCTCAAGGCGCGAACTGCTGCGTGCCTTGGCACGCCGGGCACGATGGCCCATGATCGCGAAGCGGTGCGCTTCGTCGCGAATCTCCTGGATCAGCAGCAAGGCAGGATGATTCGCCGGTAATTTTACTGGTTTCATGGCGCAGCCGACGAGCAATGTTTCCAGACCCGGCTTGCGCTCCTCACCCTTGGCGACCCCCACACTCACGAGATCTGTCAATCCGAGCTCCGCAAATACCTCGTGTGCCACCCCCAGCTGGCCCTTGCCGCCATCGATCAGGATCAAATCGGGAGCCGCCACGACAGGCACCTTCTCTGCGGCACTTTCCGCCGTGCCAGATTCGGCACCCGCGAGTTTCTCGTAGCGACGCGTGAGCACCTGGCGCATCGCGGCGTAATCATCACCGGGCTGGATGCCGACAATATTGAAGCGCCGGTATTCGCTTTTCTTCATGACGCCATCGACGCAAACGACACACGAGGCCACCGTACCCTCGCCTTGAGTATGGCTGATATCGAAACATTCGATGCGCGCAGGCATTTCGTTGGCTGGCCAGGCATCGGTGCATGATTCGGCAAGAACCTCGGCAAGCGCATCGAGTCGCTGACGCGCCCCCGCCGCCGCGTTGCGGCGCGCATCAAGCGCCAGGAGAGCATTGTTCTGCGCCATACTCAACCAGGCGCGCTCCATCTCATTGCGCGGCAAGCTCACCACGATTTTCTTGCCAGCCGCCTCGAACACGGCCCCAGCGGCAGCCCCCAGATCATGCGCAACAATCAGACGGGCGGGCGGCGGATGTTCGAGATAATGCTGTTCGATGAAGGCCAGCAAAGCCTCCGCCTCGCTGCACTGCAATGTGCCACGCGGGAAACACGGGTGATCGCCGAGATGCTGGCCGCCACGCACCATGGCGAGATTCACGCACAAACCGTTCGGCGTGAGCGCCGTCGCGAGAATGTCGGCATTCTCATCGCCCGTACTGCTGACATATTGACGATGCAATACGGCCTGCAGCGCGCGCACCTGATCGCGCAGCTGCGCCGCCAATTCGAAATTCAACGCAACAGCAGCAGTCTGCATGGCGTTCGACAAGTCATCGATGACCTCACTGCGCCGACCGCGCAGAAACATCGCGGCCAGACGTACATCCCTGGCATATTCATCAGCCGACACCAAACCTACGCAAGGTGCCTTGCAACGCTTGATCTGGTACAGCAGACAGGGACGCGAGCGATGCGCGAACACTGCGTTTTCACAGGTGCGTAACAGAAAGGTTTTTTGCAGCAATTGAATCCCTTCGCGCACGGCCAGGCTGTTCGGATAGGGGCCGAAATATTGCCCACGCCGGTCGAAGCTGCCGCGATGAAACGCCAGACGCGGAAACTCCCCACCCGAAAGCATGATGTAAGGATACGACTTGTCGTCGCGGAACAGGATGTTGTACTTCGGCGCGAGATGCTTGATGAGGGTGTTTTCGAGAATCAGCGCTTCGGCCTCGGAACGTGTCGCAGTGATCTCCACCTTCGCGACCTGCGTGAGCATCAGCGCGATGCGCGGACTTTGCTGATTTTTCTGAAAATACGAGCTGACGCGCTTCTTGAGATTCTTGGCCTTGCCGACATACAGCACGGCGCCATCCCTGTCGAGCATGCGATACACCCCCGGATCATCCGGCAGGGTCGCCAGCAGGGTGCTGGCGTCAAAAGCTTCGGGCGTGACAGGTTCAGGCACTGCGCTCAAACTCGTCACGAATCATGGCGAAAACCGCGCCGAAACTCTCGGCCGTCAGCCGCCGCGTCTGGGTGTTGTAGCGGCTGCAGTGATAACTGTCAAACAGAATGCGGCCATCTGGCAACACATGACGCGCCGCATGCGCAAACACACAGGCGGATTGTTTGAGTCCCAGCGCCATGAGCACCGCCTTGTGCGCCACATTCCCCAGCGCGAGGAGCACCTGGCCGGCAGGTGCATCGGATGCACTCAGTTCCTGGGCGAGATAGCGGTTACAGATGCGGATTTCCGCCGGTTCCGGCTTGTTCTGCGGCGGCAGGCATTTCACGGCATTCGTGATGCGGCAATCGATGAGTTGCAGCCCATCATCGGCCGCCACGGAAACCGGGCGGGTCGCAAAGCCGAAATCATGCAATGTCTGATACAGCAGAATCCCCGCATGGTCGCCCGTGAATGGCCGGCCGCTGCGATTGGCGCCGTGCATGCCGGGCGCCAGACCGACAATCAGCAGACGTGGTTGCGCGGCGCCAAACGGCAATACCGGACGGGCATGATAGGCCGGATGCTGCTGCCGCACCTCGGCCAGAAAACCGGCCAGACGCGGACAAGCGGTGCAGGCCAAAAGACTTTCTGTGGAAACGGCAGGCGCCGAAGAAGAACGATGCGAGGACATAACGGGGAGTACCGATCACCGGAAGAAGCTGCTGCAAATGGTAGGATTCTGACTTTAGATGCCGATTCTTGTCCAGCAATGCATGCGAGCAGCCGCCCCCGGGGAAAGCAGTGGGACATTTTTTGCGCCGTGGTCGACAACTACGGCGACATTGGCGTCTGCTGGCGTCTGGCGCGGCAACTGGCGGCAGAACATGCACTGCAGCTGCGCCTGTGGGTCGATGACCTCGCCAGTTTCCAGCGTCTCTGTCCGGAGCTCGATCCAGCCCTGACACAGCAGACCGTCTGCGGCATCGATATCCGCCGCTGGGAGGGTGACTTTGCCGCTGGCGAAGCCCTGCAGCCCGCAGAAGTCGTCATCGAAGCCTTCGGCTGCCCGCTGCCTGAGCGCTACCTGGCCGCCATGGCTGCGGCGCCGCGCAAACCGGTCTGGATCAACCTCGAATATCTGAGCGCCGAATCCTGGATCAGCGGTTGCCACGGCTTGAGTTCGCCACATCCCCAACGGCCACTCACCAAGCATTTTTTCTTTCCCGGCTTCACGCCCGAAACCGGCGGCGTCTTGCGCGAAGCGCGACTGTTGCAGCAGCGTGACGAGTGGTCTGCCCAGCGCGCACCCCGCTGGGATCAACTCGGCATTCCGGCTGCCGCAACCAATGAACTCACGCTGTCGCTGTTCTGCTACGAGAATCCGCTCCTGCCGGAACTGCTCGACATCTGGAGCGGCAGCCCCGATCCATTGCGCTGCCTGGTGCCGGAGGGGCGCGCCAGCACACAGATCGCCAGTTGGCTGAAACAACGCGGCCAGACCGCAAGCCTGCAGGCCGGGACGGGGCTGCAGATCGGTAGCCTGCGCCTGCATGTCCTGCCGTTTGTGCGCCAGGAAGCCTACGATCATCTGCTCTGGTCGTGCGACATCAATTTCGTGCGCGGCGAGGATTCGTTCGTGCGCGCCCAATGGGCCGCCCACCCCTGCGTCTGGCACATCTACCCGCAAGCCGAAGCGGCGCATCATGCCAAGCTCGAAGCGTTTCTTGACCTCTACTGCGTTGGCCTCGACGCCGACGATGCGGCCGCTCTGCGGGCCTTCTGGCGTCTCTGGAATGGCATCGCTGACGTCGGCAACACGCAGCGCCCCCGAACGCTGACGGACCTCTGGAGCGACTTTCTGCAGCGCCGCCCGGCATTGATGCTACATGCCGAGCGCTGGAGCAACTACCTGACGACGCAGGAAGACCTAGCCTCCAGACTGGTGCGTTTTGGCGATAAATTGCTATAATCGCGGATTAATTTTTTTCGCGCAGGAATACTCATGAAAACCGCACAGGAACTCCGCGTAGGCAACGTCATCATGATCGGCACCGAGCCGATGGTGGTGCTCAAGGCCGAGTACAACAAATCCGGCCGCAACTCCGCCGTGGTCAAACTGAAGATGAAGAACCTGCTCACGGGTTCGGGCGCTGAAACGGTTTACAAGGCCGACGACAAGTTCGAAGTCGTCATGCTTGAGCGCAAGGAAGTCACCTACTCCTACTACGCCGATCCGTCGTATGTGTTCATGGACGCCGAGTTCAACCAATACGAAGTCGATGGCGAAAACATGGGCGACGCGCTCAACTATCTCGAAGATGGCATGGCCTGCGAAGTCGTGTTCTACAACGGCAAGGCGATCTCCACGGAACTACCGAACTCGGTCGTGCGCGAAGTGACTTACACCGAACCCGCCGTCAAGGGCGACACCTCCGGCAAGGTCATGAAACCCGCCAAGATCAGCACCGGTTTCGAACTCCCAGTACCGCTGTTCGTCAGCATCGGCGACAAGATCGAAATCGACACGCGCACCAACGAATATCGCAATCGCGTGAAGTAAAAAGGCAACAACCGCTGTTGCGGTTCAGCGAATCGCAAACGAATGCAAAAAGGGTAGCCGTGGCTACCCTTTTTGCATTGTCAAAATTGCCACCGACTTTCCTCTGTCGAGCCAAAAGCGCCCGGCTTACCCCCTGCCCGCCAGCGCCTGAACGGCGACAAGAGCAGCCTGATATCCGGCATCCGCAGCCAGCGCCGGCCACGCTACTGGTTCAGCAACCGGCAACAGCGCCCTCACCCGCGCGGCGCGCACGGGGTCCGCATGCGCCGGCCAGCGCGCGAGCAGCTCGCCCACGGCATCCGGGGCATTGCATACCAGCAGCATGTCGCAACCCGCCGCCCAGGCGGCATTGGCGCGCTCGACGATCCCGCCGGCCACGCTCGCGCCTTCCATCGACAGATCGTCGCTGAAGATCACGCCGTCAAAACCGAACTCCGTGCGCAGCTTGTCGAGCCAGATCGGCGAAAAGCCGGCCGGCCGATGATCGACCTGCGGATAAATCACATGCGCGGGCATCACCACCGCCAGACACAAGCCACGATAAGGCTGCATGTCCTCGGCCAACTCGACGAGACTGCGCTCATCAACCGGCAGAGCCACGTGCGAATCAGCGGCGACGAAGCCATGCCCGGGAAAATGCTTACCGCATGAGGCCATACCTGCCGCCCGCAAGCCCTCGATCTCGGCCGCAGCCAGCTCCGCCACCACCGCCGGATCGCGATGCAACGACCGATTGCCGATCACGCTGCTGCGTCCGTAATCCAGATCGAGTACGGGCGTGAAGGAGAAATCCACGCCGCAGGCGCGCAATTCAGCGGCCAGCACATAGCCAAAACCATGTGCCGCCGCGCGGGCGGCTTGCGCGTCGCGCTGCCAGAGCTCTCCCAGCATGCGCGGCGGCGGCAGGTGCGTAAAGCCAGCGCGAAAGCGCTGGACACGCCCGCCTTCGTGATCGACGGTGATCAACAGGGGTGGCGTACGCAGGGCATGAATCTCGGCACACAGGGCGGTGAGCTGCGCCACCGACGCGTAATTGCGCGTAAACAGGATCACGCCGCCGACCAGTGGATGCACGAGGCGCTGGCGGTCAAGCGCCGTAAGCGCCTTGCCGGCGATATCGATCATGAGCGGTCCCGTCGCGACGGCAACGGGTTGCTGCGATTCAGATGCGTTCATGGTGTCGTTGGTCATGGCTGTTCCAGAATCACGAAGGCGACGACCTGCTCCTGTTCGTCGCTCAGCGAAAGATGGGCGATCAGGCCGCGCGCGGCTAAATGCGCGGTAAGCGCCGTCGAATAGGCAAAGCCTGGCTTGCCAAGCTCATCATGGACGATTTCGATTGCCGGCAGTAACGCCGGCACCCGCACGCCGGTGCCGAGCGCCTTGCCGAATGCCTCCTTGGCGGCGAAGCGCTTGGCCAGAAAACGCGCCGTGTCAGTGGCGGCTCGACAGGCCGCACGCTCGCCGGGGGCCAGAATTTTCTCCAGCGCACGTTCGCCATGGCGCGCATGCAGCGCGGCAAGCCGCGCGACATTCACGATATCGGTGCCGATGCCAAAAATCATGCGGCTGCACGTGCCGCCAGCATCACGCGTTTCATCTCGCGGATGGCAGGCTCCCAGCCCATGAAAATCGCATCGGCGACCAGTGCATGACCGATATTCAGTTCGGCGACCTGCGGAATCGCGGCAATCGCCGCCACATTACCGAAATGCAGGCCATGCCCGGCATTCACCTTGAGGCCGATCTGCTGGCCATAGGCCGCCGCCTGGATGATGCGCTGCAGCTCATGCTGCTGAATGGCAGCTTCTTCGGCATCGGCATAGCGTCCGGTATGCAGCTCGATCACTGTGGCTCCCGTCGCCCGCGCCGCATCCAGCTGGCGCGGTTCGGGGTCAATAAACAGCGAGACGCGGCTACCGACGGCGGCAAGTCGCTGGCAGGCGGCCGTGACTTCGCTCAGATGGCCGGCGACATCGAGACCGCCCTCGGTTGTCAGCTCCTGGCGCCGCTCGGGCACCAGGCAAACATCCTGCGGCTGGATACGACTGGCAAAAGCCAGCATTTCCTCGGTGATGGCGGTTTCAAGATTCATGCGCGTGGTGAGGCGCTCGCGCAGGACTTCGACATCGCGGTCCTGGATATGCCGACGATCCTCACGCAGATGCAGCGTGATGGCGTCTGCGCCGCATTGTTCGGCCAGCAGCGCCGCGCGCACTGGATCGGGATAGCGGGTGCCACGTGCCTGACGCAGCGTGGCGACGTGGTCGATATTCACGCCCAGTTCGAGCGTTTGCGGGTATGGGGACATGCTCACAGCTCCTGCAACTCCATGAAAACCCGCCGCGACTGCAAAGGCTGTCCCGCCAGGTGGTGATTGATCAACATGCGCATCAATGTCTTGCTCTCGGCCAGGGTGCGCGGATCGCTGTAATCGTCGCGCGCCAGATCAAGCAGTGTCTTGCCGCGCATGCCCTGCGCCTGCATCAGTTCATCGTCATCGGCAACCAGCGCCACAGGGCCGCGCTCGATGAGATAACGATACAGCTGCCCGGCTTCGACGGGCTTGCCACTCAGGGCTTCGAACTCAAGCAGCAGGCCATAGCCGAGTTCGGCGAGCAGCGTCTTCTCGAATTGCCGCAGCCGGGCATGCGCCGTGGGCGCCGATTCTTTCAATGCCAGTGCCTGCACGGTCAGTGAGTAAGCATCGAACAGGCGTGGATGCGCATCTTCGCGCGGCAGGAGTTTGAGCAACAGCTCGTTCAGATAGTAGCCCAGCAACAAGGAATTCCCGCCCAGCAACGGCGTGCCGCCCAGCCATTCGGCCTTGGCCAGCGTGCGCACTTCGCCGCTGCCAAACCAGCCGACTTCAAGCGGCTGGAAGGCCTGCAGCACACCGCGCAGCGCCGAGCGCGGACGCCGCGCACCGCGTGCCAGCAACGGCACCCGGCCATGCTCACGTGAGAACACATCAAGAATCAGGCTGGTCTCGCTATACGCGTAGCTGTGCAGGATATAGGCAAGCTGCCCATCAATGCGCTGTCTGCCGCTCATGCATGCCGCCTCGAAAATTTACTCGTAGCCGAGGCTCTTCAATGCACGCTCGTCATCGGCCCAACCGCTCTTCACCTTGACCCAGGTTTCCAGATACACCTTGCCGCCGAACAGGCGCTCCATGTCGCGGCGAGCATCGGTGGACATCGACTTGAGCTTCTCGCCGCCGCGGCCGATCACCATGGCCTTGTGCGGCGCCTTGTCGACGATGATGGCGGCGAAGATGCGGCGCAGGTCACCCTGCTGCTCGAAGCGCTCGATTTCGACCGTCAGGCCATATGGCAATTCCTCGCCAAGATTGCGAAACAGCTTTTCGCGCAGCAGTTCGGCGGCCAGGAAACGCTCGCTGCGATCGGTGACTTCGTCTTCGCCATAGATCGCCGGACCTTCGGGCAAATAACGTGCGACGGTCTGCAACAACGGCTCGACGCCGTCGCGCTGCATGGCCGAAACCGGGATGATTTCGGCGAACGCGAACTCCTGCGCAACCGTGGCAATGAAGGGCAGCAACTGGGCCTTGTCGGCGAGTTTGTCGATCTTGTTGACCACCAGCAGCACCGGTCGCTCCTGCGGCAACAACTTGAAGATCGCCCGATCGGCTGGGCCACAGCGCCCGGCCTCGACAACGCAGACGATCACATCGACATCGGCGAGCGCCTGCGTCACGCTGCGATTCATGGTGCGATTCAGGGCGCCGGCATGGCGCGTCTGAAAGCCCGGCGTATCGACAAAAATGTATTGCGCAGTCTCGTTGGTGAGAATGCCCGTCACGCGATGACGCGTGGTTTGCGGCTTGCGCGAGGTAATGCTGATCTTCAGGCCGACAAGCTGGTTCAGCAAGGTCGATTTGCCGACATTCGGCTGCCCGACAATGGCGATGGTGCCGGTGCGAAATCCGCTCGATGTCTGGCTGCTGGAGTTGATATTCATTTGGTGGTGATCATCTGGTAGGCGCGCTGCGCGGCTTCCTGTTCGGCGGCGCGGCGGCTGCCGCCGACACCACGCACGCAAATATCGAGCTCGGGAATACGGCACTCCACCTCGAACTCCTGCACATGGGCTTCGCCGCGCGCGCCCTGCAACACATAGTTCGGCAAGGCAAAGCGACGCCCCTGCAACAATTCCTGCAAGGCGGTTTTTGGATCCTTGATGGCCTGGCGCGGATTGATATCGTCGAGCAGGGGTTGATACAAGCGCACGATGACCGTACGCGCCCCCTCGAAGCCGACATCGAGAAATATGGCGCCGAAGATGGCCTCCAGCGCATCGGCCAGAATCGATGGCCGACGGAAACCGCCGCTCTTCAACTCTCCCTCGCCGAGCCGCAGATAATCGCCAAGCGCCAAGCCCTGTGCCAACTGAAACAGGGTTTCCTGACGCACCAGGCTGGAACGCAGACGCGACAACTCGCCTTCGCGCAGGCTCGGAAAGCGCTCGAACAACTGAGCGGCAATGACAAAATTCAGGATGCCGTCGCCAAGGAATTCAATGCGCTCATTGTGGCTGCCACCGTGGCTGCGGTGCGTGAGCGCCTGTGCAAGCAGCTCGGGTTGCGAGAAATGGTGGCCAAGCGCCCGCTCCAGCCGGTCAACTTTCATTGGCTACTGCGCGCTCGCACTGGCGGCTGAACTGCTACCCTCGAACTCGACCAACAAACTGACATTACCGAACAAAGGAATTTTTTTCGGATAGGCGAAGGAAATCACGATCTCGTTGCCCTCCTTGCTGATGTCCAGATCATCAGGAGCCACACTACCAGCGCCATCGATTTCGACGCGCTTCAGATAAGCCATGCGAATCTGTTGGACACTCGCGCTTTGCAAGCCAGGGTCGTGCGCCGTGGCCTTGATGTTCTTGAGGACGGTGTAATACTCTGAAACGCTCGGACCGACTT
>JBPOIN010000104.1:0-30398 GCA_052034445.1 Pseudomonadota bacterium
GGAGGATCTGGCGCGAGATGCGGTTCATCTTGTTGATGGTCTCGATCATGTGCACCGGGATGCGGATGGTGCGTGCCTGGTCGGCGATCGAACGCGTGATGGCCTGGCGGATCCACCAGGTTGCATAGGTCGAGAACTTGTAGCCGCGGCGATATTCGAACTTGTCCACCGCCTTCATCAGGCCGATGTTGCCTTCCTGGATCAGGTCGAGGAACTGCAGGCCGCGGTTGGTGTATTTCTTGGCGATGGAAATCACCAGACGCAGGTTGGCCTCGGTCATTTCGCGCTTGGCGCGACGCGACTTGGCTTCGCCGGTGGACATCTGCTTGTTGATGTCCTTGAGTTCCTTGAGCGAGATACCGATGCGGTTCTGCATCTCGATGAGCTTCTGCTGCTCTTCGATGATGGCTGGCGCGGCACGCATGAGTTGCGCGGCGTTGGCCTTGGCGGCGGTGATTTCCTGCTTGATCCAGTCGAGATTGGTTTCGTTGCCGGGGAACACCTTGATGAAATATGGCCGCGGCATGTGAGCCTTGTCGACGCACAGATGCAGGATCTTGCGCTCGTGACGGCGAATGTCGTCGACCATGCCGCGCACCGAGTCGCACAGACGTTCGGTGGTCTTGGCGGTGAAACGGATGTTCATCAGCTCGGCGGTGATCTGCTGCTGGAGCTTGCGATAGGTGCGATCCTCGGAGCCCTTCTTGAGCAGCGCGCTGCGCATTTTCTCGTAGAGGTGCACGATCACAACGAAGCGTTCCAGCGCGTCGGTCTTGAGCTTCTGCAGGGCGGCGGCCACTGCGGCGCCACCGTCGTCGTCGTCGCCGACTTCGTCCATCGAGCCTTCTTCGTCTTCGGCAAGCGCTTCGACATCCTCAATGGCATTCGGGTCAATGAGGCCATCGATGAGTTCGTCGATGCGGATCTCGTCGCGCGCCACGCGGCCGGCGGATTCGATGATTTCGGCAATCGTCGTCGGGCAGGCCGAGATGGCCATAATCATGTGCTTGAGGCCGTCTTCGATGCGCTTGGCGATTTCGATTTCGCCTTCGCGCGTCAGCAACTCGACAGTGCCCATTTCACGCATGTACATGCGCACGGGATCGGTGGTGCGACCGAATTCGGAATCGACGGTGGACAGCGCCTGCTCGGCCTGTTCCTCGACTTCGGCGGCGTCGACCACCGCCGGCGTCTGCTCGGTCATGAGCAGCGTTTCGGCATCGGGCGCCTCGTCATACACCTGCACGCCCATGTCATTGAAGGTCGAGATGATCGATTCGATCTGCTCAGCATCGACCATGTCATCGGGCAGATGGTCGTTGATTTCGGCGTAAGTCAGATAGCCGCGTTCCTTGCCGAGCGTGATGAGGCTCTTGAGACGCGTGCGCCGGGCATCCATGTCGATCGGCAGCGCATCGGGAACCGCGATCATCTTGTCCTTGCCGCGCTTGCCGCGCGATTCGGCGGATTTTGCCTTGACGGGCTGGACTGCAGCAACAACGGCTTCGACTTCTTCGACGATGACAGGGGCTGCTACAGCCTTGCCGGTCTTGCCGATAGTTTTGCTCTTGGCTGCTGCTTTAGCGGATTTGGCGGATTCCTTGGCCATTGATGTCCTCACTGTCCGATGCCGATCCGGAACCGCAGTTGCACGGCACCCGAATGGCTGACAAAGATTGGAGAAAACCAGTAATTATACACGAACTTAGCGCTCACTGCGGGGGGCGCTTGGCGGCGGCCGACTTCTGCGCCAGCAGGGCGACGTAGCGCTGGCGCTCTTCCTTCGAGAGACCGCTTTGGCGCTCCTTCTTGATCAGCGCATTGATCGCCTCGGTCAGGCCGACATGGCGCAGACGTTCGAGCGCATCCTGAAACTCGCTTTCCATCGCCGCGTCGTCCACCGCGCCGGTCGCCAGTGCGCTGGCGTACTGGGAAAGCGTCGATTCGTGCGCGCTGCCGCGGAAATATTCAAGCAGCTGGCCGATCTGTGTGCCGCCCGCAGCGCCGCTGCTGATGGACAGTTCGCCGTGATCGACGGCATCGGCAATGGCGCGCAACGCCAGGACTTCGGGGCTCTCGCCAACGATGAGATCAAGCGGCAGACGCGTGATGCGTTCGGGCCGGTGCAGGACATTTTCGAGCAGCCGGTGTTCGATCGAGCGCGCTGCGGGGCGTTTGGCGAAGCGTGCCGGCGCATGCCGCGCGATGGTCAGCGGCTTGAGTTCGCAGGCGCTTTCGACTTCGGCCTGGGTCAGCTGGGCCAACTGGGCCACGGCCTTGGTAAGCTGGACACGCAGGATCGGCGCGGCGACGCGCTGCAGCAGCGGCCGGGCTTCATGGATCAGTTGCGCGCGACCTTCGGCGGTGCTCGGGTTGGTGCGCTTTTCGAGGCCGCGCACGAGAAACTCGCTGAGCCGCGTGGCACTGCGCGCATGCGCCAGAAAAGCTTCCTTGCCATGCGCGCGGATGTATTCGTCGGGATCCTGATTGCCGGGCATCTGGAGGATTTCGACGGTCTTGTTGTCGGCCAGATATTCGAGGCTGGTTTCCATGGCGCGCCAGGCGGCCTTGTCACCCGCCGCGTCGCGGTCGAAGCAGAACACGATGCGCGGCGCAAGGCGGAACAGTTTCTGCAGATGCATGCCTGTGGTCGCCGTGCCGAGCGTCGCGACCACATGCTCGACGCCGAGCTGGGCGAGGCCGACCACATCCATATAGCCCTCGACAACGATGACCGCATCGTGTTCACGGATCGCCTTGCGCGCCTGCGTGAGGCCGTAGAGTTCCTGGCCCTTTTCGAACAGCGGGGTCTCGGGCGAATTCAGGTATTTGGGCTCGCCGCTATCGAGGATGCGACCGCCGAAACCGATCACGTTGCCGCGTTGATCAAGGATCGGGAACATGATGCGATCGCGGAAGCGGTCATAGCGCCGCCCCTGGTCGTTATCTATGACGAGGCCGCATTCGGCGAGTTCGGCGGACTGGTAATTGGCGAATACCTGGGCGAGATTCTGCCAGCCGTCCGGCGCATAGCCGAGGCCGAAACGCGCGGCAATCTCGCCCGACAGGCCGCGTCCCTTGAGGTATTCGATGGCGCGCGGGCTGCTCTTGAGCTGCTCCCGGTAGTATTTGGCGGCGCGCAGCATGTAATCGGTCAGCGGCGCCTTGCGCTCTTCGCGCAGCGCATCGCCGCGCCGCGTCGCGGCCTGTTGCGGCACCTTGAGCCCGGCATTGGCGGCGAGTTCCTCGACGGCCTCGACGAAACCGAGGCCCGAATACTCCATGAGGAAGCCGATCGCGCTGCCATGCGCGCCGCAACCGAAGCAATGGTAGAACTGCTTGCTCGGGCTGACGGTGAAGGACGGCGATTTTTCCGCGTGGAACGGGCAGCAGGCGCTGTAATTCGCGCCGGCCTTGCGCAACGGCACATGCCGCTCGACCACATCGACGAGGTCGACGCGATTCAGCAGTTCCTGGATGAACGACTCGGGGATCATGCCGCGCTCGTTTAACGGCCCGACCAGCCTGGCCGGCGGCCGTCCAGCCTCAGAGCCCGTGCAGACGTAGTGCGCGGGCCGCAGCCAGGTGCGGCCGGAGCGCAGAAACCGGGAGGTACTTGCGTACAGGAGGTCGAGGCGTGGTTTCGCGGAGCATGCTCCGCGAAACCCCAGCCGGTCGGCCGTGCAAAGCCGCGCGTGGGCAGCGAGCACCGTCCAATCCCCGATCCGGCACGCGCAGTAGATTTACTCACAGGTGCTCAGCCAGCCAGTTGCGCCTTGACCAGCTTCGAGACTTCACCCATGTCGGCGCGTCCGGCCAGTTTGGGTTTGGCGATCGCCATGACCTTGCTCATGTCCTGCATGTTCCTGGCGCCGCTCTCGACGACAGCGGCGGCGATGATCGCAGCGATTTCGTCGGCGCCGAGCGCCTGCGGCATATAGGTGTTGAGCACCGAGAGTTCGAACTGCTCGACATCGACCAGATCCTGACGCGCGGCTTTCTGGTATTGCTCGATCGAATCCTTGCGCTGCTTGATCATCTTGTCGATCACGGCGATCACGGCCGTGTCGTCCATGACGATGCGCTCATCGACTTCCTTCTGCTTGATGGCGGCCAGCAGCAGGCGCAACGCGCCCAGACGGGCCTTTTCCTGCGCACGCAGCGCGGCTTTCATGTCTTCGGTGACGCGGTCTTTCAACGACATGGCGAAATCCCTTCAGATCGGCGGTGGCTGGGCGCTGGCCTGGTAACGCCAGCGGAAATCAGGCGATAAACCCTCAGTAACGCAAAACGCCGGCAGCGCTTACGCGGTGCCGGCCGGATTGCTGTACGACTGAAGGCGAAGAACGGGTACTGCGCAATACGGGCTGCAAACAGCAGCCGGTACTTTTTAGTACATCTTCGGCGGCAGCATCTGGCTGCGAATGCGCTTGTGATGGCGCTTCACGGCGGCGGCCAGCTTGCGCTTGCGCTCGGCCGTGGGCTTTTCGTAGAACTCGCGCGAGCGCAGTTCGGTCAAAACACCTGTCTTTTCGATGGTGCGCTTGAAACGGCGAATGGCAACTTCAAACGGCTCGTTTTCTTTGAGGCGGATACCCGGCATGTGATACTTCCCAAGTTTGGTTTGAGGTGAAGCGGTGATTGAAACAGCTAGCCGGCCATTCTATCCACTTTTCGTCCGGATACCAAGAGGAAAATCATTTTTCTTGGGTTGCTCGGGCGATTGAACCTCAGTGTGCGGGCAGACAACCGAAATCCCGCCTGCGCTGCGGGCCGGGCGGTTAAAATGCCGCCGATGCGAGTTCTGGGCTTTGAATCCTCCTGCGACGAAACCGGCGTCGCGCTCTACGACAGCGAGCGCGGCCTGCTGGGTCACGCCGTGCACTCCCAGGTGGCGATGCACGAGGCCTACGGCGGCGTGGTGCCCGAACTGGCTTCGCGCGACCACATCTGCCGCCTGGTGCCGCTGTTGCGCCGCGTGCTCGACGAGGCGCAAACCAGCCTCGACACGGTCGATGCGATCGCCTACACGGCCGGTCCGGGGCTGGCCGGCGCCTTGTTAGTGGGCGCCAGCTTTGCCGCTTCGCTGGCTTTGGCGCGCGGCATTCCGGCATTGCCGGTGCATCATCTGGAAGGCCATCTGCTCTCGCCGCTGCTGGCGCAGGATCCGCCGACGTTTCCGTTTATCGCCCTGCTGGTCTCGGGTGGCCACACCCAGCTCATGCGCGTGACGGGTGTCGGCGCCTATGAGCTGCTCGGCGAGTCGCTCGACGACGCGGCCGGCGAGGCCTTCGACAAGACCGCCAAGCTGCTCGGCCTCGGTTATCCGGGCGGTCCGCAACTCGCCCAACTCGCCGCCAGCGGCACGCCGGGGCGCTTCAAGCTGCCGCGCCCGATGCTGCACAGCGGCGATTTCGATTTCAGTTTTTCGGGCCTCAAGACCGCCGTGCTGACCGCCGTGCGCAGCCAGCCGACGCTCGCCGCAACCCATGCCGACCCGGCGGCAAAGGCAGCGCGCGCCGATCTGGCGGCCGAATTCCAGGAAGCCGTGACCGAAGTGCTGGTCGCCAAGGCGCTCGCCGCCGTCAAGCACTGCCGCATGCAGCGGCTGGTGGTGGCAGGCGGAGTAGGCGCCAACCAGCGCCTGCGTGAACGCCTCGACGCGCAAGCCGCCAAAGCGCGCGTGCGCGTGTATTACCCGGAACTCGCGCTCTGCACCGACAACGGCGCCATGATCGCCTTCTGCGGCGCGCAGCGCCTGCTGGCCGGCGTGCAGGCCAGCAGTACAGCGGCCTTCTCGATCCGCCCGCGCTGGCCGTTGCACACGTTAAAGGACTGAGTCCTCGGCACTCAGCCCTTCTTGCCGCCGATGCGCCCTTCGGTCCCGGCCAGCAGATTCTTGATATTGCTCTGATGGCGCCAGATCAGCAGCAGCGACATGACGACCACGCTGCCAGCCGCGAGCGGGCTGGCCACCAGCCACCAGGCGGCGACTGCAGCGACCAGCGCGGCAACGAGTGCAGCGAGTGATGAATAGCGCGTCAGCGCCGCCACCAGCAGCCAGGAACCACCGGCCGCCAGCGCCAGCCAGCCCGAGAGGCCAATCAGCACGCCGAGCGCCGTCGCCACGCCCTTGCCGCCCTTGAACTTGAGGAACAGCGGAAAGACATGGCCGAGAAACGCCGCCGTGCCGGTCAAGGCCACCATGCCGATATCGAATCCCAGCGCACTGGCGATCCAGACCGCCAGCCAGCCCTTGGCGGCATCGCCAAGCAGCGTCAGCACGGCCGCAAGCTTGTTGCCCGAACGCAGCACGTTGGTCGCGCCCGGATTGCCGGAACCATAACTGCGCGGATCGGCCAGGCCGAAAGCGCGCGAGACGATCACCGCGAACGGCAGCGAACCCAGCAGATAGCCCATGAGAGCGATGAGCAGCGGCATGAACGCCACCGAAATGATTCCCGCACTGCCGCCGCCCATAGGCCGTCTCCAAAAAGTAGAATGTCTGCAATTCTAGTCAATTAAACCGCCATGGACTTCATCTTTATCGACGACATGCGCGTCGAAGCGCACGTCGGCATCTTCCCGCGCGAGCGCGCCGCCGCGCAGACGCTCGAAATCAGCCTGACCTTCGGCGTGCCGGATGCCGCGGCGCGCAACGACGACATCGCCGACACCATCCGCTACGATGAGGTCATCGAGCGAATCCGCCGCGAACTCGCCGAGCGCCATTTCAACCTGCTCGAAACCCTCGGCGAATACGTCATCGCGCTGATGCTTGACGAGTTCGGCGCCCCCTGGGTCAAGATCTCGATCGCCAAGCTCGGCATCATGAAGGGCGTGCGCCGCGTCGGCGTGCAGATCGAACGCAGCAAGGCCGGTTAACCTCAGCAGAGACCGTAAAAATTTCGTCGCGAGCGCAGCAACCGGAATGTACTTGAGTACATGAGGATGGCGAGCACCGCGCAACCTTGAGATGTCAAGCGCAGTAGAAATTTTCACGATCTCTCAGCCGCGCGGATGATGCTGGGCATGCAGCTGCTTGAGGCGCTCGCGCGCCACATGCGTGTAAATCTGCGTGGTTGAAATGTCGGCATGGCCCAGCAGCAACTGCACCACGCGCAGATCCGCGCCATGATTCAGCAGATGGGTAGCAAAGGCATGGCGCAGCACATGCGGCGAGATCGGTTTGACGATGCCGGCCTGCAGTGCGTAATTGCGGATCAGGCGCCAGAACATCTGCCGGCTCAGACCACCCGCCCCGCCGCTCGCACGCCGCGCCGCAGTGGCAGCCAGATTGCCCGCACGGTGATAACCCGTGACAAAAATTTCGTCGCAACCCTGCGGATCAAGCAACACCGGACGCGCCGCGCGCAGATAACGCTCCAGCCATTCGGCGGCGACTTCGCCGAGCGGCACCAGGCGTACCTTGTCGCCCTTGCCGCGCACGCGCACCACGCCGTCATTCAAACTCAACTCGAAGAGCTTGAGGCCGACCAGTTCGCTGACGCGCAACCCGGTGGCATACAGCAGTTCGAGCATCGCGCGATCACGCAGGCCACGCGGCTGTTCGACATCGGGCGCCGCCAGCAGCTTCTCGACATCGCCCTCGCTCAGGGTCTTGGGAAACCGCGTCGGCAGGCGCGGCTGCTCGATATTCAGCAACGGATCGCGTGCCACACGACCTTGCGCAATCAGGAACTGATACAGACGCCGCAGCGCGGCCTGCAGACGGCGCTGGCTCGCCGGCTTGGGCGCCGCGCTGCCGGGCCGCGTATGCAGATACGCGAGATAAGCGCGGATCGCCTCCTCATCGACGCCGGGCAACAACCCATCCTGCGCGGCAGGTGACACCGCCGCCAGCCAGGCGGCGAAATGCGTCAGATCGCTGCGATACGCCGCCAGCGTGTTCTTCGCCAGCCCGTCTTCAAGCCACAGATTGTCGATGAACTGATCGAGCAGCGCCGTATCGCCCGGCGTCAGCTGCCACGCCTCGGCCGCGCTCGCCGCTAATCCGGATGGTATTGCCATCGCTACAACACGCCCTCGTGGCCGAGCAGCCAGCGTTTGATATCGAGCAGCAAACCGCCGCGTTCGCGCGCAAAGCCACCCATGCCGCCGCCGCTGGCCACCACGCGATGACACGGCACGACCAGCGGATACGGATTCGCACCGCAGGCGCCACCCACAGCGCGCGGCCCGCTCGCCAGAAGCTGCGCAACCTCGCCATAAGTGCGCACGCTGCCACAAGGGATCGCCGCGATCTGCTGCCAGACACGGTGCTGAAACGGCGTGCCGGCCGGCGCCAACGGCAGACCGAAGACGAAATGCGGCTCCTGCAGATAGGCGCGTAGCTGGCGCACGGTTTCCTGCGCCAGCAATCCCTGCGGCGCCACTTCGGCACACGGCGCGAGAAAATCGATCCGCTGGATCTCATCGTCGTTGCAGCGCACGCCGAGCGCAAAACCCGGCGCGGCAACGACGGCCTGGTAACCGGTTGCACCGTTCATTTCGGCTTTGCCAGCAATGCCCGCGCCACGCGCGAGTTGGAGCTGCGTCCGAGTTCGGCGCTGATCCAGTCGCCGGTGGCGGCAAGCGCCGCGAGATCGATGCCATGCTCGATGCCGAGGCCGTCGAGCAGATACACGAGATCCTCGGTGGCGACGTTCCCCGCCGCACCCGGCGCATACGGGCAGCCCCCCAGGCCGGCGACCGAGCTATCGAAGCAGGCGACGCCGCTTTGCAGCGCGGCATAAATATTGGCGATGGCCATACCGTAGGTGTCGTGAAAATGCCCGGCGATCTTCTTCAGCGGCACACGCCGGGCAACAGCCTCGATCATGCGTTTGGTCTGTTCCGGCGTACCGACGCCGATCGTGTCGCCCAGCGAAACTTCGTAGCAACCCATCTCGAACAGCGTGCGCGCCAGCTCGGCGACAGCCTGCGGCATGACCTCGCCCTGGAACGGACAGCCCAGCACGCAGGAAATGTAGCCGCGCACCTTGATCTTGCGGATCGCTGCGGCATGCAGCAAGGGTTCGAAGCGTTCGAAACTCTCGGCGATGCTGCAGTTGATATTCTTCTGCGAGAAGGCTTCCGAAGCCGCACAGAACACCGCCACTTCGTCGGCCCCGGCCGCCAGCGCGGCTTCGAAGCCCTGCAGATTCGGCGTCAATACCGGATAGCTGACCTTGGGCAGGCGCTCGATACCAGTCAGGACGGCCGCGGCGTCGGCCATCTGCGGCACCCAGCGCGGCGAGACGAAGGCCGTGGCTTCGATGGCCGACAGGCCACAGGCGCCGAGGCGGCGCACCAACTCGATCTTGGTCGGTGTCGCAACAAACTGCTTTTCATTCTGCAGGCCATCGCGCGGCCCGACTTCGACGATCCTGACTTTGCTGGGAAGGGACATCATTGACTCATCTGCGTGGATAGACGCTCATTGTCCCGCAGTTGCGGGCAGCGTTTCAAATTCGACCAGCTCGGCGCCGTCATCGACCTGCGCGCCGAGCGCATGACAAAAGCGTTTGAGTCGCCCCGCCACCGGCGCCGTGATGGTGTGCTCCATCTTCATGGCTTCGAGAATCAGCAGCGGCGCACCGGCGGCCACTGCGCTGCCCGGCGCCACCAGCAGCGCGATCAGCTTGCCCGGCATAGGCGCCCGCAGGCTGCCGGCCGCGCTGCTGCTGACACCGGCGTGCGCCAGGGGATCGACACGCGCAAACACGCTGGCCTGGCCATGCAGGAAAACATGACGCTTTTCCTCGGCAACAATCACTGTCGCCTGCAGGCGCAGGCCGTCGAGATCGGCGCTCAGGTGGCCATTCTCGCCCAGCGCGCCGCTCGCCAGCGTGGTCTGGTCATCGAGCGTCAGCGTCAGGTGTGGGCCGTAACTGACCTCGACCACCTTGAGGCATTCCTGCGCACCCTGCTGCCAGCGCAACAACAAGCTGCGCCGCGCGACATGATTGATGCGCCAGCCATCGCGCCGATGCCACGGCGAATGCGGATCGACATGTTGCCGCGCTGCCGCGGCAGCCGCCTGCGTCTCGCGCAGCAGTTCGGCCAGCGCCGCGATCAGCCAGGCGGCGCGCGGCGGCGCGTTCTGTTCGGCGACGTCCGGCAGCAGCAAGGCACGTTCGCGCTCGATCAGCGTGGTATCGAGATCGGCAGCGGCGAATGCCGGGCAGGCAATCAGACGCGCCAGGAATTCCAGATTGGTGGTCATGCCGACAATCTGGCATTGCGTCAGCGCTTGCAGCAGGCGCGCACAGGCGCCAGCGCGCGTTTCGTCCCAGACGACGAGTTTGGCGATCAGCGGATCGTAATGCGGGGTGATGCGGTCGCCCTGTTCGACGCCGCTGTCGATGCGCAGATGCTGCGTCTCTGCAGGCAGCGCCAGATGCAGCAGACGACCCGGCGCAGGCAGGAAATCGCGCGCCGGATCTTCGGCATAAATCCGCGCTTCGAGGGCATGGCCGCGCAGCGTGAGTTGCTCCTGCAGCAGCGGCAGCGGCTCGCCGGCAGCGACGCGCAACTGCCACTCGACCAGATCGAGCCCGGTGATCATCTCGGTGACCGGATGCTCGACCTGCAGGCGCGTATTCATTTCCATGAAATGGAACGATGCATTCTGCAGCCCACCGGCCGGCCCGGCGGCAACGATGAATTCGACCGTGCCGGCGCCGACGTAATTCACGGCGCGCGCCGCCGCAACGGCCGCCGCGCCGAGTGCGGCACGCAAATCGGCCGGCATGTCGGGGGCCGGCGCTTCCTCGACGACTTTCTGGTAGCGCCGCTGCACCGAGCAGTCGCGCTCGAACAGATGCACGACATTGCCGTGGCGATCGGCAAACACCTGCACCTCGATATGGCGCGGGCGCGGCAGATAGCGTTCAAGCAGCACGCGCGTTTCGCCGAAGCTGGCAGCGGCTTCGCGCTGACAGGCCACCAGCGCCGCGGCAAATTCGCTCGCCGCCCGGACCTGGCGCATGCCCTTGCCGCCGCCGCCGGCGCAGGCCTTGATGAGCAGAGGGTAGCCGATACGGTCAGCCTCGGCGTGCAGGAAATCGGCGTCCTGCTGCGCGCCGTGATAGCCCGGCAGCAACGGCACGCCGGCCTGCGCCATGTGCTGCTTGGCGGCCGCCTTGTCGCCCATGGCGCGCATCGCGGCGGCCGACGGGCCGATGAAACAGATCCCGGCAGCAGCACAGGCAGCGGCAAAATCGGCGCTCTCGGCCAGAAAGCCATAGCCCGGATGAATCGCCTGCGCACCGCTCTGACGCGCCGCCGCGATGATCTTCTCCACCACCAGATAGGATTCGCGCGCCGACGCCGGACCGATCAGCAAGGCCTCGTCGGCGAGCCGCACATGCCGCGCATCGGCATCGGCCGAGGAATACACGGCCACCGTGCGGATGCCGAGCCGCCGGGCGGTCTTGATGATCCGGCAGGCAATCTCGCCTCGATTGGCAATCAGGATTTTATGGAACATGCGCGCCTCCATGCGTGTCCGGCTTCAGTCAATCTTCCATGCCGGCGGACGCTTGGCGAGGAAGGCGGCGATGCCCTCGGCGGCCTCTGCGGAGGCGCGCACACGCGCGATGCATTGCGCCGTATGTTCTTCGAGCCTGGCATCGAAAGCCTGCGCGGCGACATGGCGGATCAGCGCCTTGCACTCACCCAGCGCCTGCGGCGCGTTGGCGAGCAGCGCCGCGACGATTTCGCCAACAGCATCGTCGAGCGCCTGTTCGTCGGCGACAATTTCATGCACCAACCCGAGCCGATATGCCTCGGTCGCGCCGAACGGTTCGGCCGTGAGCATGTAGCGGCGGGCGGCGCGCGCACCGATGGCGGCAATGACATGCGGACTGATGGTGGCCGGCAGCAGGCCGAACCTGACTTCGCTGAGCGCGAATTGCGCCTCGTAGGTGGCAATGGCGATATCGCACGCCGCCACCAGGCCGACACCGCCGCCATACGCCGGTCCCTGAATGCGCGCGATGGTCGGCTTGCCGAATTCGGCCAGGATGCGCAGCATGGCCGCCAGCGCGCGCGCATCGGCGAGATTCTGTTCCGCCGACGCGGCGCCGACCTGCTGCATGGCGCGCAGATCGGCGCCGGCGCAAAAAAAACTGCCGGTACTCGACAGCACCACGACGCGCACGCTGGCATCGCTGTCCATCGCCACCAGCGCCTCGGTGAGCGCCTGCACCACGGCGGCATCGAAGGCGTTGCGCTGCTCGGCGCGATTCAACGTGATGATGCCGACGCCCTGGTCGATTTCGGTCAGAAGAAGCTGTTGCATGGAGGCTCCTGGAAAAAATTCAGCATGAATCGGGTCAAGCGGCGCCCGGCGCACTATGGAGTAGACCGGGTTTCAACCCGACATGTCGGGCTAAAGCCCGACCTACAACGGTTTTCACATCAGCATCGTCAGGCAGGCAAAACAACAAAAGCATAAACAAAAAGCTGACAATCACATACGGAACACGCCGAAACGCGTCGGCTCGATCGGCGCATTCAGCGCCGCCGAAATGCCCAGGCCGAGCGCCTGGCGCGTCTGTGCCGGATCGAGCACACCGTCGTCCCAGAGTCGCGCGCTCGCATAATACGGATGGCCCTGCTGCTCGTACTGCTGGCGCAGCGGCGCCTTGAACTCGGCTTCTTCCTGCGCGCTCCACTGCTTGCCCGCCGCTTCGAGCGCATCGCGGCGCACCGTGGCCAGCACGCTGGCGGCCTGTTCGCCGCCCATCACGCTGATGCGCGCATTCGGCCAGGTCCACAACAAACGTGGGCTGTAGGCGCGCCCGCACATGGCGTAATTACCGGCGCCGAAACTGCCGCCGATGATCAGCGTGAATTTCGGCACCTGCGCCGTGGCGACGGCCGTCACCATCTTGGCGCCATCCTTGGCGATGCCGGCGTTCTCGTATTTGCGCCCGACCATGAAGCCGCTGATGTTCTGCAGGAAGAGCAGCGGGATGCCGCGCTGAGCGCAGAGTTCGACAAAATGCGCTCCCTTCAGCGCCGCCTCGCCGAACAGGATGCCGTTGTTGGCGACGATGCCGATCGGGTAGTCATGCAGATGCGCGAACCCGCACACCAGCGTGCTGGCATAACGCGCCTTGAATTCGTCGAAGCACGAGCCATCCACCAGGCGTGCAATGACTTCGCGCACGTCGTAGGGCTTGCGCGGATCGGCCGGGATGATGCCGTAGAGTTCCTCGGCGTCGTAGAGTGGTGACTCCGGGGTCGCTAGCGCGAGAGGGATCGACTTGCGCCAGTTCAGATTGGCAACGCAACGGCGGGCGATGCTCAGCGCATGGTGATCGTTTTCGGCGAGATGATCGGCGACGCCCGACAGACGCGTATGCACATCGCCGCCGCCGAGCTCCTCGACCGTCACGATTTCGCCGGTGGCGGCCTTGACGAGCGGCGGGCCGCCAAGAAAGATCGTGCCCTGGTCGCGCACGATGATGGTTTCGTCGGACATCGCCGGGACATAGGCGCCGCCCGCCGTGCACGAGCCCATGACCACGGCAATCTGCGGAATGCCCTGCGCCGAGAGATTGGCCTGATTGAAGAAGATGCGGCCGAAGTGTTCGCGATCAGGAAACACCTCGTCCTGCAGTGGCAGATTCGCGCCGCCCGAGTCGACCAGATACACGCAGGGCAGGCGATTCTGCGCGGCGATTTCCTGCGCGCGCAGATGCTTCTTCACGCTGAGCGGAAAATAGCTGCCGCCCTTGACGGTCGCATCGTTGGCGACGATCAGGCATTCGACGCCGCTGACGCGGCCGATGCCCGTGACGATGCCCGCAGCGGGCACTTCGGCGTCGTACATGTCGTACGCGGCGAGCGCCGAGAGTTCGAGAAACGGCGAGCCCGCATCGAGCAGCACGTCGATGCGCTCGCGCGCCAGCAACTTGCCGCGCGCCGCATGGCGTTCGCGCGCCGCCGCCGGGCCGCCCTGCGCCACACGCGCGGTCTGGCGGCGCAGATCGTCGACCAGCGCGCGCAGCGCGGCCGCATTGGCCTGGTATTCGGCGCTATGCACATCGAGTCGAGATTTGAGAATATTCATGGCGGTCTCCGTTCGCCGGGCAAGCTTATAGCATTTCAAGCGCCACCGCCGTGGCTTCGCCACCGCCGATGCACAGGCTCGCGATGCCGCGCCGTCCGCCACTGCGCCGCAGCGCGCCCAGCAGCGTGACGATGATGCGCGCCCCCGAAGCGCCGATCGGATGCCCCAGCGCACAAGCGCCGCCATGGATGTTCACCCGGTCATGCGGCAAGCCGAGTTCATGCATGGCGGCCAGCGTGACGACCGCGAAGGCTTCGTTGATTTCGTACAGATCGACATCGGCGCTGCGCCAGCCGGTGCTGGCCAGCAATTTGTTGATCGCGCCGACCGGGGCCGTCGTGAACAGATGCGGCGCCTGTGCATGCGTGCTGTGCCCGACGATGCGCGCCAGCGGCGGGAGCTTGTGCTGCGCGGCGGTCGAGGCGCGCATGAGCAGCAATGCGGCCGCGCCATCGGAGATCGAACTCGAATTCGCCGCCGTCACGCTGCCGCCGGCCCGGAAAGCCGGCTTGAGCAGCGGGATCTTGTCGAGCCGCGCGCGCGCCGGCTGCTCGTCGTCACAAAGCGGTGCGGCGGCGCCGGCCGCAACGATCGGCGCCATCTCCCAGGTGAATGCGCCGTCGCGTCCGGCCTGCTGGGCGCGCATGGTCGAGGCGATGGCGAATTCGTCCTGCTGGGCGCGCGTGAAACCATATTGCGCGGCGCAATCCTCGGCGAAGCTGCCCATGAGACGGCGCGGCTGCCGTGCCTCCTGCGTGCCGCAGGCGTCTTCGAGGCCGTCGAAAAACAGGTGATCGATAAGCTCGCCGTGGCCGAGCCGATAGCCGCCGCGGGCGCGCGCCAGCAGATACGGCGCGTTACTCATCGACTCCATGCCGCCCGCCATGACAATGCGAGCGCTGCCGGCCAGCAGCATGTCGTGGCCAAACATCACGGCGCGCATGCCAGAACCGCAAACCTTGCTGATCGTCGTGCAGCCCGTGGCGAGCGGCAAGCCGGCGTTGAGACTGGCCTGCCGCGCCGGCGCCTGGCCAAGGCCGGCCGGCAGCACACAGCCCATGAGCACCTCGTCGATCTGTTCTGGCGCCAGCGTGGAGCGTTCGAGCGTCGCGCGCAGCGCGCAGGCGCCCAGCTGCGGCGCACTCAAGCCGGCCAAGGCCCCCTGAAAAGCACCGAGCGGCGTGCGCGCGGCAGCAATGATGACGACGGGATCATTCATGACACATTCCTCGGGGACGGTTCAGCGGGTGGCGGAAAAAAGTTCGCGGCCGATCAGCATGCGACGGATCTCGCTGGTGCCGGCGCCGATTTCATACAGTTTGGCGTCGCGCCACAAACGCCCTGTCACGCTGTCATTGATGTAGCCGTTGCCGCCCAGCGCCTGGATCGCCTCACCGGCCATCCAGGTGGCCTTCTCGGCAGCGTAGAGGATCGCCCCGGCGGCATCCTTGCGCAGCGCGCGCACCTGCCCGGGCGAGCCATGGCCCTGTCCCAGCCGGTCGCAGGCCTTGCCGACCGCGTACACGTAGGCGCGACAAGCCTGCCAGGTCGAATACATGTCGGCGAGCTTGCCTTGCATGAGCTGAAATTCGCCGATCGGCTGACCAAACTGCTGGCGCTGGTGCAGGTACGGCAGCACGGCATCCATGCAGGCCGCCATGATGCCGAGTGGTCCGCCGGCGAGCACGGCGCGCTCGAAATCCAGGCCGCTCATGAGCACCTGCACGCCGGCATTGACAGCGCCCAACACGTTGGCGTGCGGCACGCGACAGTCGTCGAAAAACAGCGGATAGGTATTCGATCCGCGCATGCCGAGCTTGTCGAGATGCTTGCCGTGCGTGAAGCCGGGCAGGCCCTTTTCGACGATGAAGGCCGTGATGTCCCTGTCCGCCGGGCCGCTGCGGGCATACACGATCAGCACATCGGCGTCGCCGCCATTGGTAATCCACATCTTGGAACCGTTCAGCGCGAAGCCGTCGGCCGTCGGCGTGGCGCGCAGCTGCATGCTCAACACATCGGAACCGGCGCCGGGCTCGGACATGGCCAGCGCACCGACATGCGCGCCGGCAATCAGGCGCGGCAGATAGCGCTGTTTCTGCGCCAGCGTGCCATGGCGGCGCAGCTGATTCACGCACAGATTCGAGTGCGCGCCGTAGGACAAGCCAACGCTGGCCGAGGCGCGCGAGATTTCTTCCATGGCGACGATGTGCGCGAGGTAGCTCATGCCGCTGCCGCCGAATTCCTCCTCGACCGTCAGGCCAAGCACACCCAGCTGGCCGAGCTGCGGCCAGAGGTCGGCGGGGAAGCAATTACTGCGATCGATCTCTGACGCACGCGGGGCGATCTCGCGCGCCGCAAAACGGGCGACGCTGGCGCGCAACTGGTCGATGTCCGTGCCGAGTTCGAAATCGAGTCCGATCATGTCGCTCCTCCCCGTCGTGATCTGCATTTCACATGCGGCGGCTGATTCTGCGCGGTTTCTTCCGTATGGTGCAGTGCAACACAATTCAGGTAGAATGAGGGCCTTGAACTTGCACCACTGCCTGTTCGCACGGGCCGCGCAACCATGCCAACCGCCTTGAACAGAGTTAAGCAGATTTCACTGGGCAAGGCAATTTGGCGGCTGCCAAAAATTCGACAGCTTCCAATTCACACATCCTGAAACCCTGCGCGCGCGTAAATACGTGACGATTCACTATCCATTTGCCCATCACCCGGCTGCCGGGGAAACCATCGAAGTCGCCCCGGGCGTGCGCTGGCTGCGCATGCCGCTACCGTTCGCGCTCGACCATATCAACCTCTGGCTGGTGGCGGATGGCGCGGATGACCAGGGGCGGCCGGGCTGGGCCGCCATCGATACGGGCATCAGCCTCGATACAGTCAAGGAATCCTGGCGCACGGTGCTGGCGCAGCATCGGCTGACGCGCCAGATCGTCACGCATTGCCATCCCGATCATCTTGGCCTGGCGGCCTGGCTCGAACAGGAAACCGGCGCCCCGCTGTGGATCACCCAGGGCGAGTATTTCATGGCGCACATGACGCGCGCCGAGATCGACGCCTACAGCATCGAATCGATGCTCGACCTGTTCCGCCGCCACGGTCTGGCCGCCGAGCCCATCGCCGCGCTAACCAGGCGCGGCAACGCCTTCCTGCGCGGCGTGCCGGCCATGCCGCGCACCTTCACGCGCCTGCTGGCCGGCGACGAGCTCACGCTGGGCGGCAAGCACTGGCGCGTCATCATCGGCCATGGTCATTCACCCGAACATGCGGCGCTGTATTGCGACGAACTGCGCGTGCTGATTTCGGGCGACATGCTGCTGCCGCGCATTTCGACGAATGTCAGCGTCTTCGCGCCGAATCCTGATGCTGATCCGCTGCGTCTGTTTCTCGCCTCGATTGCCGCATTTTTACCGCTGCCCGAGGACACGCTGGTGCTGCCCTCGCATGGCCGGCCGTTCCGCGGCCTGCATGCGCGCGTGGCGCAATTGCAGCAGCATCACCGCGACCGCTGCGCCGTGCTGCTGCCGGCCTGCGCCACGCCAAAATCGGCGGCCGAACTTATTCCTGTCATGTTCGAGCGCGATATTCCGGATGCGCATCAGAACATGTTCGCCATGGGCGAGATGATCGCCCACCTGAACTACCTGGAAAAGCAGGAAAAACTGCGCCGTATCGATGATAACGGCATGATTCGATTCGTTTGCCGGTCCTGATGTTTCATCAGACCCGGCGCACACTGACCCCAAGGAGATTTACGCATGTCTGGTAACAAGCACGAAAAGCATCACAAGCCCGACGCCTCGAAGGCCGAGACCGCCCAGGCGCAACTGCCCGATCCCAAGGAAGTCGCCAAGACCTATGCCGAAGTCGCCCAGCGCGCTTCGCAGCTGCTGACCAAGCATGTGCAGCGCCAGATGAAGCATGGCGCCGAGGCCCCCAGCGACGAGCTCGGCATCGCCCAGGCCTTCATGGACATGACGGCGAAGATGCTGGCGAATCCGCTCAAACTGGCCCAGGCGCAGATGAATCTGATGTGGGATTACTTCTCGCTCTGGCAGCATTCGATGCTGAATCTTTCCGGCATGAAGACAGTGCCTGTCGCCGCGCCGGCGAAAGGCGACAACCGCTTCAAGGATGCCGAATGGGAGGATCACTTCCTGTTCGATTTCATGAAACAGTCCTACCTCATCACGGCACGCCACATCCACGATGCGGTCAGCGATGTCGAGGGGCTGCCCGAGAATTCGCAGAAGAAGGTCAATTTCTTCACGCGCCAGTTCATTGACGCGCTGTCGCCCTCCAACTTCGCCATCACCAACCCCGAAGTGCTGCGCGAGACCGTCAAGAGCCACGGCCACAACCTGCTCAGCGGCCTCAACAACCTGTTGCGCGACATCGAGGCCGGCGACGGTCAGCTGCGCGTCAAGATGTCCGACCCGACGGCCTTCGAAATCGGCCGCAATGTCGGCACCACGCCAGGCAAGGTGGTGTTCCAGAACGAACTGATCCAGCTGCTGCAATTCGAGCCGACCACCGACAAGGTTCTCAAGCGTCCGCTGCTGATCGTGCCGCCCTGGATCAACAAGTACTACATCCTCGATCTGCGCCAGTCGAACTCGTTCATCAAGTGGGCCACCGATCAGGGCCACACCGTTTTCATCATCTCGTGGGTCAACCCGGACGAGAAGATGGCGCAGAAGAGCTTTGACGACTACCTGACCCAGGGTGCGCTCGCCGCCGTCGACGCGGTATGCAAGCAGACCGGCGAACAGGAAGTGAATTGCGTCGGTTACTGCCTGGGCGGCACGCTGCTGGCCTCGACCATGGGCTATCTGGCTTCCAAAAAGGACAAGCGCATCGCCTCGGCGACCTTCTTCGTCACGCTGCTCGATTTCTCGGTGCCCGGCGAACTCGGCGTGTTCATCGACGACCAGCAGATCACCAGCCTCGAAAAGAAGATGGAGAAGCGCGGCTATCTCGAAGGCGCCGAAATGGCCGGCACCTTCAACATGCTGCGCGCCAACGACCTGATCTGGTCTTTCGTGGTCAATAACTACCTGATGGGCAAGCAACCGTTCCCGTTCGACCTGCTCTACTGGAACTCCGATTCCACGCGCATGCCCTACAAGATGCACAGCTTCTACCTGCGCAACATGTATCTCAACAACCAGTTGCGCGAACCGGGCGGCATCGAGCTCGACGGCGTGCCGATCGACCTCGGCAAGGTCAAGGCGCCGAGCTACTTCATCTCGACCATCGAGGATCACATCGCACCGTGGAAGGGTACCTACCTCGGCGCCGGTGCGCTCGGCGGTCCCGTGCGCTTCGTGCTGGGCGGCTCGGGCCATATCGCCGGCATCGTCAATCCGCCCTCGGCCAACAAGTACGGTTACTGGACCAACGACGCCAAGGCCCTGCCGGCCACCTCCGAAGAATGGTTCGAAGGCAGCCAGCAGAACGAAGGCTCGTGGTGGACCGACTGGCAGCAATGGGTCGTGGCGCAGGACGCCGCCACGGTGCCGGCGCGCGATCCGGCCAAGGGCAAGCTCAAGGTCATCGAGGATGCGCCGGGCTCCTACGTCAAGTTCCGTCTCGATGCCGCGCAATCGAATGTCGTGACGCTGGACGTCAAGGCCGACAGCAAGGCGGCCTGATTCTTGGATCAATCGGTCCGGCCAGCGGGCGAGTCGCAAGCAGCGGACTCGCCCGCTTTTTCATGTGACGCCCCATGGCGCGTGGTGTTCGACACCAACGTGCTGCTGTCGCTATGGGTATTCATCGACAGTCCGCGCGGCAGCCAGTTTGCCACGCTGCGCCACCGGGTTGATTCCGGCCACCTGCGGGCCTTGAGCCGTCCCGATTGCCTGGCCGAATTCGAGCGCGTACTCGGCTACCCGGAATTCAAGCTCGACAGCAGAACCCGGCAAGCCGCGCTTGACGACTATGCCGCGCGCATCGAACTCGTGGCCACCACAGCCGACGGCGAACTCATGCTGCCGCGCTGCAGCGACCGCGACGACCAGAAGTTTCTCGAACTTGCCCACCACGGCGCAGCGCAGTTTCTCGTCACCAGCGACAAGGCCCTGCTCAAGCTGGCGCGGCGCAAACAACTCGCCGGCCGCTTCGAGATCCTCACGCCGGAGGTGTTCATGCAGCGTTGCAATACCATGAGGTTACCGATTCTGGAACCGCACCGACCGATATACAATATGCCTTAATGAATTCATTAAAGGATTGATCATGAGTTTCACAGCACATGATGTTGTTCCCATCAGCGAAGCTCGCGCACGCCTAACCGAATTGTCCGATGAAGTCGTTCGCGGTGCGGAAAAAATACTGACCAAGAATGGTGCGGCCTATGTTGCACTCGTCGACGCCAGAAAACTCGACTATTACCATTCTCTGGAAGAAGAACATGCCGGGTTGGTTCTTCTCAACGAGGCGGAGACCGGGTTGCGACAAATTCTGGCCGGCCACCGCGTGTCAACAGCTGACTTGATGCGGGCCTTGGCTGACTGATGACACTGCCGACACGGGCACGCATTGAAGCTGCTCCGAATTTTCTCGCCAATCTGGATAGCGCTCTCGATTTTTTCCGATTGCAGGATGCGGGATCCGCACAAGCGCGACAAGCCAAGCTAAAGTCTGAATTGCGTGACATGTTCGCAATTTTGTCGTGGTCTCCGGCGAGCGGGCGCCCAGCTCGATTCCTTGCTGCACGGTCAGCACAAATCAGCATCAAAGCCGATATGGTTCTGCAACTGGCCAATCAGTCTGGCCTGCCAAATCTGCGAGAATTCATAGTTGGACAACTCATTGTGTTGTACGCTCACTCCGATACCAGCGTGGTCTTACTGGCTTTACGGCATCAGCGCCAACTTATGTATTCAGCTGCACCAACAGATGATTGATCCGTCGGACTAAACGGCCAGGCCGCGCGGCTTGCGGCCTGCGCGCGCAAACAAGCGGTCATACACGACATCCGGCAGCAGGCGCAGCAAGCGGGCGACCAGCCCCATCTGCCAGGGAACCACGGCATAACTCGCGCCACGCGCGATCTGCCGCGCAATGCGGCGCGCGGCAACGTCGGCCGGCAGCATGAACGGCATCGGATAGGGATTGACCTCGGTCATGGGCGTGTCCACATAGCCCGGCAGGATGGTCGTGACCCGCACACCGCTGCCGTGCAGTTCGACACGCAGGCTTTCGAGATAACTGATGACGGCCGCTTTCGACGCACAGTAAGCGCCGGCGCCCGGCAGGCCGCGAATGCCAGCGACCGAGGCAATGCCCACCAACCGGCCGCTACCGGCACGATGCATGGCCGCCGCAAACGGCTGAAAGGTGTGGATCATGCCGAGCACATTGACCTGCAGGATGCGCGCGAAAACCGCCAGATCTTCCTCCTCCTCGGTCAGCGTGCCGGCGCTCACGCCGGCATTGGCGATCACGATGTCCGGCAGGCCATGACGGGCGACGAAATCTTCTGCCGCGGCATGCAGTGCGGCGGCGTCGCAGACATCGAGCGCGTAGGTGACATGTCTGTCACGGCCGCCTGGCAGACCGGCCGCCAGCGCGGCCAGCAACTCGGCGCGCCGCGCCACCAGCCCCAACTGCGCGCCCTGCCCGGCATAGTGGTGCGCCAGGGCGGCGCCCAAGCCGCTGGATGCCCCGGTGATGAAAACGCGCAGCGGGGCAACAGCGACCATCGAAGCCAGAATTATTTCTTCTTGGGCTGTTCGCTGCGCACCTTGGCGATCAAGCCGTCGAGTACGCCGGGCAAGGCCTCATAGCTGCCGGTCATGGCGTTGGTGGTCAGGTACTTGCCACCGACCACGAGGGCAGGCACACCGCCGAGTTTGTGCGCCTGCGTCAACTGCTGGGCGCGGCTGACCTTGCTCTGCACGCTGAAGGAGTTGTAGGCGTCGGTGAATTTCTTGCGATCGACGCCCTTCTTGGCAAGCCAGTCGGCGACTTCGGATTCGAGGTTGAAGTTCAGGCGATTCAGATGAATCGCGTCGAACAGATCCTTATGCACGCGCTCCAGATCGCCCGTGGCTTCGAGCGCGTAATAGAGCTTGACGCCACCGGTCCAGCGGCCAAAATCGGCCGGCACACGGCGGAACACCACATCCTTGGGCAGGGTCTTGAGCCACTTCGTCAAGGCGGGTTCGAGTTCATAGCAATGCGGGCAGCCGTACCAGAAAAATTCGGTGACTTCGATCTTGTCCTTCGCGTCAGTCGGCTGCACCTGCGCCAGCGTCGCGTAGTTCTTGCCTTCCTTGAGTTCCTGAGCCTGCAGC
Source organism: Pseudomonadota bacterium (assembly GCA_052034445.1). Classification (GTDB taxonomy): domain Bacteria; phylum Pseudomonadota; class Gammaproteobacteria; order Burkholderiales; family Rhodocyclaceae; genus Sterolibacterium. Next base: position 22,390 of record JBPOIN010000104.1, read on the forward strand.
GGAGCCGCCGCCAGCGACCATGCGAGACCAAGAGCGAGCCACAGTTTTCCGGAATTACGCATGCGATTCTCCTGAATGAAAGGTTGTCTGCCTGACGCCCGCCCCTATTGGGCAGCCGCGTTGTTTTCCTTGACCTTGACGACGGTCGCCTGAATGCCGTTTTGCGACAACTGCGTGCGCACACGGTTCATTTCCTCGAGCTTGCCGAAAGGACCGACGCGCACGCGATGCATGACGCCCTTGTCGGGCAGATTGACCTCCTGCACGCTGGTCTCCAAGCCCATTAACGCAAACCTGGCCTTCAGGTTGTCCGCATCGGCAGCTTTCTGAAATGCGCCAGCCTGCAGGTAATAGCGCTCGACCACGGCGGACGCTGCGGACTCGGCATTCGGCGGCTCCGCGCCCGGCTTTTGCTCGGCCATGCCGGCGGCGCCCGGCGTGGCCTCCTGGCTGCCCGGCAGAATCTTGTAGAACTCGAAACGCGGCTTCTCGCGCCCGCCGTCGATGGCCTTGTCGCCGGGTTTGCCGGGCAGGGATGGCGGAACAACCGCAGGCGCCGCGGCAGCGGGCGAGGTTTCGGACTTTTCCGGGCGCGCGGTCTTATCGGCGAACGGCAATGGCGTCTTGTTGATGTACCAAACGACGCCAAAGGCGCACACCACGCCGAGCAGCAGGCCGAGGAACACGCCGAGCAGCATGCCGCCGCGGCTTTTGCGTACCGGAGCAGCCGAACGATGGGCGGAATTGCGGGACGGTGGGTTTGAATTGGAGCGCGACATCGGAGATTCCTCGTCAAAGAGTCGGATTACATGCTCTCGGGCGCCGAGACGCCGAGAATACGCAGACCGTTGCGCAACACCTGGCGCAACGCCGCCGCCAGCGCCAGACGCGCCGCGCGCTGCGCCGGATCGTCGACCAGAATGCGCTCGGCGTTGTAGTAGCTGTGGAAATCGGCGGCCAGTTCGCGCAGATAGAAGGCAATCGCATGCGGCACATAATCGCGCGCCGCGTCGGCCACCACCTCGGGGAAGGCTTCGATACGCGCGCACAGCGCCAGTTCGCGTTCGCCGGCGAGCGCCGCAAGATCAGCTTGCGCGAGACTGGCGACATCGACGCCGGACTGCGCCAGCACCGAGCACACGCGTGCGTGCGCATACTGCACGTAATACACGGGGTTGTCGTTACTCTGCGACTTGGCGAGTTCGAGATCGAAATCCAGCGCCTGCTCGGATTTGCGCAACATGTAGAAGAAACGACAGGCATCGTTGCCGACTTCGGCGCGCAGATCGCGCAACGTCACATACTGGCCGCCACGCGTGGACATCGACACCTTCTCGGAGCCGCGCCACAGCGAGACGAACTGCACCAGCAGCACTTCGAGCGGTCCCGTGGCGCTGCCATCGTGGCCCAGCGCCTGCAAGGCGCCGCGCACGCGCGGAATGTAGCCGTGATGGTCGGCGCCCCAGATGTCGATGATCTTGTCGAAGCCGCGTTCGAGCTTGTTGAGGTGATAGGCGATGTCGGAAGCGAAGTAGGTATACAGACCGTTGTCGCGCTGCACGACGCGATCCTTCTCGTCGCCGAAAGCGGTCGAGCGGAACCACTTGGCGCCATCCTGTTCGTAGAGGTGGCCGTTCTTTTCAAGCAGCGCCACGGCCTTGTCGACCATGCCCGTATCGTAAAGCGAGCGCTCCGAGAACCAGACATCGAAATGCACGCCGAAGCCCATGAGGTCGTCGCGGCAATCGGCCAACTGCTCGGTCAGCACATGCTGATGAATATAGGCCCAGCCCTCGCCGAGCAGATCCTTGCCGGCGGCAATCAGGCCGTCGAGATGCTCCTCGCGGTTCGAGGACTCGGGCGTCTCGACCAGCGCCGGCGCTGCCGCCAGCACCGCGGCGGCCGGACGCACATAGGCAGCGCCATGCGCGGCGCGGATCTGCTGCGCCATATCGACCACATAGTCGCCCTGATAGGCATTCGACGGAAACGTCACAACCTCATTGAACAGCGCCAGATAGCGCAGCCAGGCCGAAACGGCGAGGATGTCCATCTGCCGTCCGGCGTCATTGACGTAATACTCGCGCACCACGTTGTAACCGGCGAAACTCAGCAGATTCGCCAGACTCGCACCATACGCCGCGCCGCGCCCGTGGCCGACATGCAGCGGACCGGTCGGATTGGCCGAAACGAATTCCACCTGCAACTTCTTGCCGCCGCCCTGGGCGCTGCGGCCGTAGCTCTCGCCCTGACGCAACACTGCATGCACCACCTGGGTCTTGGCGCCCGGCGCAAGGCGGAAATTGATGAAACCCGCGCCGGCGATTTCGGCCTGTGCGAGCCACGGCGAAGGCGGCAGCTCGCGCACCAGCCGCTCGGCGATCGCGCGCGGGTTGGCCTTCAGTTCGCGCGCCAGCTGCATCGCCAGATTGCTGGCGAAATCGCCGTGACTGGCCTGCTTGGGACGCTCCAGCAGAATCGGCGTAGCACGCTGCTCGGGCGCAACGCTGGCCAGCGCAGTCGCCAGCAATTCAGTCAGATGGGATTTAGGATCGAAGGCCATGGCACGAACGGGAAGAAGCAAAACGTCCATTATAACGGTCATTCGCAAGTGACTGCGCCACAGCGCGTTCTTGACTGCCCGTCGCATTGGCCCTGTTCGTCGGAGCCATCGAACGCTGTGTCCGTATTGAAATGCACGACAACGCACTATACGTATAACGCAGCAGGAGAAAGCCATGCATAAGCGAATGACCATCACCCTGGATGAAACTGAAACAGTGTACGAAGGCCTGTACCGAACCGTTGGCAAGCGCCGCATGAGCCAGTTCATTGAAGACCTGGTGCGTCCCTACGTCATGGATACCGCACTCGACGATGGCTATCGCGCCATGGCCGCCGACAAAGCGCGTGAAACCGAAGCCCTGGAGTGATGCAACGCCCTTGCGGGAGACATGGCCGACCAGATCATGGCTGCCGACCAGACACGCCTGAAAAGCCAGCTCGGCGCACTTTCCAAGGCCGACATGCTCGCCGTCGAGGATGCCATCAAGGTTCACCTCGGACTCTCCAGGTAAGCGCACAAAAAAACAAAGCGCTGAAATCAACCCAACGTTGCAAAAAAACAACAAACCGGATCGACAACGATAAAAAAACCACAAAACTGCTTGCCGCCCCTCCGCACACCCCGGCAGAATGCGTCCAACTCCTCCGCAAGGCAGGGGAGCGAAACAGAATTCGTAGCACCTTGCAGCTCAACCTTGTAGTCCCACTTATCCATCAGGAGAAATACATGCAAAAGAAACTGATCGCTCTGGCCGTTGCCGGCCTGGTTTCCGGCGGCGCCTTCGCGCAGTCCAGCGTTACGATTTATGGCGTTGCTGACGCTTCGTTCGACGTCGTCAAGGTTTCCGGCAGCACCGCAACCCCCAGCGCCGACATCGGCAACTACACCCGCGTGTCGACCAACTCCTCGGTTCTGGGCTTCAAGGGTTCCGAGGCTCTGGGCAACGGCCTGACCGCCGTGTTCCAGTTCGAAAGCTCGGTTGGCTTTGACGTTGGCGGTGCTCTCGGCACCACGCGTGACAGCTTCGTTGGCCTCGAAGGTGCTTACGGTTCGATGAAACTGGGCAACCTGACCACCCCGACCCGCGCCCTCGGCACGGCTCTGGATGTGAACGCTGGCGCCACCGGCATCGGCGGCAACTCGGGCATCCTCGGTAAGCTCGGCAACAACACCCTCGGCGGCGGCGCCACCGGCCTGACGAATGCAGCTGGTATCGCAACCGCCGCTGCTTGTGCCGCCAGCGGCACCTGCCAATCGATTTTCGATCTGCGTCATAACAACACCGCGCTGTACACGTCGCCGACTTTCAGCGGCTTCTCGGGCTCGATCGCCTACATCGCCGGCGAAAACAAGGGTACCAATGGCGCGAACAGCAAGCCGAACAGCAGCGCCTTCGATCTGGGCCTGAACTACAAAAACGGCCCGATCACGGCTGGCTTCACGCATGCCAACGTCAAGGCCAAGGACGCAGCAGAAAACAAGGCCAGCGAAAGCCGTCTGGCTGGCATCTACAACTTCGGTCAAGGCGATGTGCGTCTGCTGTGGGCACAAACCAAGGCTGAAGACAACAGCGGCACGTGGAATGCCAAGCAAACCGTCTGGGGTTTGGGTGGTACGTTCAACGCCACGGCTAACGGCAAAGTCATCGCCCAGTACTACAAGGCCAAGAGCCTGACGGGCACGAACGGCGCAACCTCGGCTGCAAGCGCAATTGCCAACGCCAACACCGGCGCCAAGCTGCTTGAGATCGGCTACGAGCACAGCCTGTCGAAGCGCACCATGCTGAAGGCCATCTACGCCAAGCTGAGCAACGAGCAGCAAGCTCAGTATGACTTCGGCACCAACGCAACGGGTGGCATCACCGCCGGCGGTCTGGATCCGAGCGGCCTGCAAATCGGCATCCGCCACAGCTTCTAATCAGCTTCACCGCTGTTAGCAGTTTTAACGGCAACCTCCCTCCGGGGGGTTGCCGTTTTTCATTGGCGCCCGCCTGGCGCCGCCGGCAAAACTGCTACCATGCACAACTTTCGCCACCTTGTTCTCCCCACCATGCCCTCCGTTCACGCACTCAAATACGTCCGCGCCAACGGCGTCGATTTCGCCTATCACGAGGCCGGCAGCGGGCCGCTGGTGTTGTGTCTGCACGGTTTCCCCGATACCGCGCAGAGTTTCACGCATCTGCTCGAAACGCTGGCGGCGGCGGGTTATCGCGCCGTGGCGCCGTACATGCGCGGCTATGCGCCGACAGGGCTGGCGCCGGATGGCGACTACTCCACCGCAGCGCTCGGCCATGACGTGCTGGCGCTGATCGCCGCGCTCGGCGCCGATGATGCCGACATCATCGGTCACGACTGGGGCGCATATGCGGCGTATTGCGCAGCGAATCTGGCGGACGCCGCGGATGCCCAGGCGCGCCAGCGCGGTGCGCGGCGCATCGGCAGCCGCGTGCGCCGTCTGGTGCTGATGTGTGTGCCGCATATCGGCGGTGCGCGCCAGTCGCTGCGGCAACTGCGCCGCTCGTGGTACATCTGGTTCTTCCAGCTTTCCGATCTGCCCGAGCGGCGCGTGGCGCGCGACGACTTCGCCTTCATCGACCACCTGTATCGCGTCTGGTCGCCGGGCTGGCAGCTGACGCCGGAGGATCTGCGTCCCGTGAAACGCGCGCTCGCCGCCCCCGGCGGACTGGCGGCGGCGATCGGCTATTACCGCGCCATGTTCCGCAAGTCGACTGCGCGGGGCTGGGCGCTGCTGACCGCCAGGACCTCCGCGCCGACGCTGATGCTGGCCGGCGCGGACGATGGCGCAGTGGGCGCCGAGGTGTTTCCGGATAGCGCCAAGGCATTCACGGGCGAATTTTCATTTCACCTGTTGCCGGGTGTCGGCCACTTTCCGCAGCGCGAGGCGGTGCAGGAAACCGAAGCGCTGATCCTCGACTTCCTGCGCCACGGCCGGGCCTGAGACCGGAGTGCCGATGCAACGCCTGGCGCTCGCCGCAATCCGCTTTTACCAGCGCCGGATTTCGCCGCACAAGGGCTTCTGCTGCGCGTATCGCGTGCATACCGGCGGCGCCAGTTGTTCGACGCTGGGTTATCGCGCGATCCGGCGCTTCGGCATCTGGCGCGGATTAACGCTGCTGCGCCGGCGTCTCGACAAGTGCGGGGTGGCCAGTCAGCGGCAGCGCGCCCAGCGACCAGAGTGCCACACCCACGCTTCCCGACACGCGAAGCCGCCCCACTGGCAGGCGCAGGCCGGCTATTGCGACCCGGGCTTCAGCTATGACTGCGGCTTCATGGCCTGCGATTTCGTCTCGAACTCCTCGGCGCTCGGCACCCAGCACTGCACCAGCTGTACGGGTTGCAGCCAATGCATCAGCTGCACGGATTGCGCCCATTGCGGCAGCGCTTGCGGCCCATGTGGCGATTGCGGCGCAGGCGGGAGTTGCTGGCCCTGGCACAAACCGCCCGAGCAGAGGCAATGGGTGTATCTGCCGCAGCGGCTGCGCGGCTGAACTGAGGTCGGGTTTCAACCCGACTGAATTGGTGTAGGTGGGGTTTCAACTCGACATGTCGGGCTCAAGCCCGACCTACGAGCCCGACCTACAAACCCAGCCGCCCGCCCGAGACGCGCACGATGCCGGCCAGGTCGCGGTGCTGCTCGACGGGATCGAAGCCCGCGCCGAGCAACAGCGCATGCATGGCCTCGGCCTGGTCGTAACCGTGTTCGATGAGCAGCCAGCCGCCGGGGTTCAGATGCCCGCGCGCGCCGTCGATGATGCGTCGGATGGCGTCGAGTCCGTCGACGCCGCTGGCCAGCGCGGTGGCCGGTTCGAAGCGCAAATCGCCCTGGGCGAGATGCGGATCGGCGGCCGGAATGTAGGGGGGATTGCTGACGATCAGATCGTAGCCTTCGAGCGCCAGCGCGGCATACCAGTCGCTGTGCACAAACCGCACGGCGGCCCCGAGTTGCGCGGCGTTGCGGCGCGCCACGTCGAGTGCGGCGGACGCGTAGTCGACGGCCGTGACGTGCGTCTGCGGCGCTTCGAGGGCCAGCGTCACGGCGATGCAGCCGCTGCCGCAACCGAGATCGAGAATACGTGGCGCGCCATTAGCACCGTTGAGCGCGGCGATGCGCGCCAGCCCCAGGTCGACCAGAAGTTCGGTTTCGGGACGCGGGATCAGCACCTCGGCGCCAACGAAGAAATCCCGGCCATAGAACTCGCGCACGCCGAGCAGATAGGCAATCGGTTCGCCACCGATACGCCGCGTGACGAGTTCGATGAAGGCGTGGATCTGCGCATCGCTCAAGGGTTGCGTGTCATGCGCCACCAGCGCGGACGCACTCAGGCCCGTGACATGACGCAGCAGCAAGCGCGCCTCCATGCGCCCTGCTTCGCCCAGCGTGGACGCTGCGGCGGCGAGCGCCGCGGCGATGGTTGGCGGTTGGCGTTCGCTCATCGCCGGTTAATCGCCCAAAGCCAGTTCGGCGAGCAGGTCGGCCTGGTGTTCGGCCGTCAGCGCACTGACGAGCTCGTCAAGATCGCCGCCCATGATGGCGTCGATCTTGTACAGCGTGAGATTGATGCGATGATCGGTCTCGGGGCCCTGCGGGTAGTTGTAGGTGCGGATGCGCTCGGAGCGGTCGCCACTGCCGATGAGGTTCTTGCGCGTCGAGGCAATCCGCGCCTGCTGTTCGCGCTCCTGCTTGTCCTTGATGCGCGCCGCCAGCACGGCCATGGCCTGGGCCTTGTTGCGGTGCTGCGAGCGGTCGTCCTGACATTCGACGACGATGCCGGTCGGCAGGTGGGTGATGCGCACGGCGGAGTCGGTCTTGTTGATGTGCGGACCGCCGGCGCCCGAGGCGCGGAAGGTGTCGATGCGCAGTTCGGCCGGGTTGATGTCGACCTCGGCCAGGGCGTCGGCCTCGGGCAGCACGGCGACGGTGCACGCCGAGGTGTGGATGCGCCCCTGGGTTTCGGTGGCCGGCACGCGCTGCACGCGATGACCGCCGGATTCGAACTTGAGTTTCGAATACGCACCGTTGCCGAGCACGCGGGCGATGACTTCGCGGTAGCCGCCGAGCTCCGATTCGTTGGCCGAGATGATCTCGACCTGCCAGCGGTTGCGCTCGGCAAAGCGCGTGTACATGCGGAACAGGTCGCCGGCAAACAGTGCCGATTCGTCGCCGCCGGTGCCGGCGCGGATTTCGAGGAACAGGTTGCGTTCGTCGTTGGGATCGCGCGGCAACAAGGCAGTCTGCAGGGCAGCTTCGATGCGTTCGAGCGCGGCGCGGCAATGCTGGATTTCCTCTTCGGCGAGGGCCTTCATCTCGGGATCGGCGAGCATGGCGTTGGCATCGTCAAGACCGGCTTCGGCACGCCGGAATTCGGCGTACAGCTCGACGACCTGACCGATCTCGGCATGCTCGCGCGTGAGTTTGCGGTACT
>JBPOIN010000126.1:0-5793 GCA_052034445.1 Pseudomonadota bacterium
TCATGAAGGGGTACTGGAATCGACCGGAGGAGACCGCGCGGGTCATGACGCATGACGGCTTTTTGCTGACCGGCGACATAGGCGTCATGGATGAGAAAGGATTTATCAGAATAGTCGACCGCAAGAAGGACATGGTCCTGGTGTCCGGTTTCAATGTCTATCCGAACGAGGTCGAGGCCGTTGTCGCCATGCATCCGGGAGTTCTTGAGGTCGCCGCGATTGGAGTACCCGACGAAAAGTCGGGCGAAGCGGTAAAGGTTTTTGTTGTACGCAAGGAGACTGATCTGACGGTCGATGCCTTGCTTGCCCATTGTCGCGACAATCTGACCGGCTACAAGATCCCGCGGCATGTCGAATTCCGTAATGAACTACCCAAAACGAATGTCGGGAAGATTCTGCGGCGTGCCCTGCGCGACGAAGAACTCGCAAAAACTGGCCATAAGCCGGGGCGCTAATCGATTTGGTGATGCAAAACCAGGAGAATCCCATGCGCCAGCCCTTGATAGTGGCCATTACCGGTGCGACCGGTGTGGTTTATGGTGTCGAATTGTTGCGTGTGCTGCAGGAACTCGGGCAGGAAACGCATTTGATCTTGAGTGAGGCTGCAGGACTGACCTTGGGCGTGGAAACCCATCACACGCTTGATGAGGTCAGGAATTTGGCGGATGTCGTCTATTCGAACCGGGATATTGGTGCAGCGATCGCCAGCGGATCATTTCTGACACGCGGGATGATCGTTGCTCCCTGCAGCATCAAGACGCTCTCGGCGATTGCCAATTCGTTTTCATCGAACTTGATTGCGCGGGCCGCCGACGTGACGCTCAAGGAACGGCGTAAGCTCGTGCTCATGGTGCGTGAAAGCCCTCTGCACAAAGGGCATCTGGACTTGATGGCGCGTGCGACAGATTGCGGTGCGGTGATATTGCCGCCCATGCCGTCTTTCTACCATCAGCCACAGTCAGTCATGGACATCATTCATCAGAGCATCGGCAAGGCGCTGGATCAGGTGGGCATCGAACATAATCTTTTTGTTCGCTGGAACGGACGCTGACGCGGACTGTTACTACGGCCGGTTGAGTATGCGTCAGTCAGTTTCCTTGAGGCTGCTTTTTCTGAAGGCATCTTCGAGGCGTGGCAGTAATTCGTCACGTGTCCGATTGGCCAGCAGCGCGATGAGGTGATCTGTGATGCCGTCCATGGCGCGGATGACGAGCTGAGGCATTTGTTCGTCCAGCCACGCTTCAATTTCCCGCGTCAGAAAATCCTGCTTTTCTCTTATTAATCGGGCCAGTTGCTCCTGTCCGGCGGTTTCGGGCGCTGCATTCGCGTCCGAGGCCAAGGGCAGGACGATCTTGTCGGTCAGTACGGGAATGTCCTCTTCGCCGGTTTCGGCTTCTCTCCAGGATGGCTGGGTTGCCGCTGATTTGCTGCCGGCTATAAAGCTGCGACGGCGCATCAAACCATCGGCCTGGTTGAGCAGAATGTCGTTCACAATGGATCCTTTTGCAGATCGCGATATTCGACATCATAGCCGCGATCCCGGTAGAACTTGGCTCGATCACGAGCGGGTAATCGAACGGCGTCATCCTGACTGATGATTTCAATTACCTGCGTGAAACGGCCGAAGCCCTCCGGGAGTTCGTTGCTCAGATTGAGCAGACGTTCTTCCTGCGGAATTTTTTGCAGGTTGCCTGTCAGCAACACCGGGGTTTCCCCCGCCAGCGGCGAATTGCTCTGACAATGCGGCAGAAAGCTTAGTGCCGAATGGGTCCACAGCAGCTGATCGAGTCGTTCCGTGCTGTTGCGGTCGGGCACATAAACCAGGGTCGATAAGTTTTTCGGCGATTGCCGGCAACGATCCCCCAGCTGAAGCAGCCAGCTGGCGACGGCCTGGAGGCGATCGGATGCGCCGTGACAGAACAGGATCTTGGTCATTGAATATGCCAGGCTAGTCAACCTGGGCGCCAGCACGCGCCAACAGGAAATGTGTCAACAAGGGAACTGGACGGCCGGTTGCGCCTTTCTTGTCGCCCGATTTCCAGGCAGTTCCGGCGATGTCCAGATGGGCCCATTCGAACTTTCTCGTATAGCGCGAAAGAAAGCAGGCCGCTGTGATGGCTCCCGCGGCACGGCCGCCTATATTGGCCATGTCGGCAAAGGGGCTCTTGAGCTGTTCTTGGTAGTCTTCCCAGAGTGGAAGTTGCCAGGCGCGATCATAGGCGTTCTGGCCCGCTTGCAAAAGATCGCGCGCCAGCCCGTCATGGTTGGCAAGCAAGCCTGTGGCGACATGCCCCAGTGCGATCACACAGGCGCCTGTCAGTGTGGCGATATCGATCACGCAGGCCGGATCAAAGCGTTCGGCGTAAGTCAGCGCGTCACAAAGTATCAGACGGCCTTCGGCATCGGTATTCAGAATTTCGATGGTCTGTCCGGACATGGATGTGACGATGTCGCCCGGCCGGCTGGCATTACCTCCCGGCATGTTTTCCGTACTGGGGATCAGGCCAATCACGTTGGTCGGTAGTGACATCTTGGCAATGGCCTTCATCGTGCCCAGCACACTTGCCGCACCGCACATGTCGTACTTCATCTCGTCCATTTCCGGGCCGGGTTTCAATGAGATACCGCCAGTGTCGAAGGTGATGCCTTTACCGACCAGGACAACGGGTTTTTCATCGGCTTTGCCACCATCATGGCGCAGCACAATGAATTTCGGCGGTTGGTGCGAGCCACGCGCGACCGAAAGCAGCGAACCCATGCCAAGTTTTTCCATATCCGCACGCTCGAGTACTTCAACTTTGAGCGGGCTGTCCTTCGTCAACTCAATGGCTTGCTCAGCCAGATAGGTTGGTGTGCAGATGTTGCCGGGTAGATTGCCGAGATCTTTGGTCAGCTGTACGCCTCCGGCAATTGCTTGACCTTGCGCAAGAGCCAGCTCGGCTGCGGAGAGGTCGGTGCGGCTTTCAACCGCCAGTGTGAGCTTGCGCAGGGGGCGGCGTACCTCATCCTTTTTCGATTTGAATCGATCGAAACGGTAGAGGGTTTCAAACACGATCAACACGGTCTGACGAATTCGCCAGGTCAGATCGCGCTTCTTGACTGGCAGTTCGGTTAGCGTCATCGTCGCATCGTATGACCCGGTTTCATTGAGCATCTTGACTGATGCCGCGACTGCTTCGCGGAACTCTTTCTCGCGAAAGTCTTTTTCCTTGCCCAGGCCAACGAGCAAAACGCGATCGCATAAGGTTCCTGGCACGTTATGCAGCAGCAAGGTGGTCGATGGCTTGCCTTCCATGTCGCCCCGGCGTAGCAAGTCGGAAATGTAATTGTGGCTGGCTTTGTTGAGGATCTCGCCAGGCACCGAAAGCTTGCGTGGCTCAAAAACTCCGATCACGACACAGGCACTGCGCTGTTTTTCTGGGCTGCCGCTTTTTATGCTAAATTCCACGGTTTTCTCCTCCTTGTCGTAGTGACTCGTGCGGGTGAATGGGTTGCTTGGTTTTCGGCACTCTAGGCAATGATGGGCGTCGAGGTGGCTCTTGGGCGATGGTCAACTGAGGATATGGATGAGTTGCATCGGAGGCTGATTACGAAGGGCTGGTCGCCGTCGCTTTGTTCCTTGGCTGACTAAAAGTGGCTGCAAGGCTCTATGCTGGAAAATGGTTCGATTTTCAGTCGATTGGAATTAATGCTGGAAATCGATTGCTTTTTTGATTATCACTAAAATTGTCATAAAAAGTCAAAGCCAAGATGATTTTTCAGCGTGCGGCTTTACGTGAATTTGCGAATACGGCGATTGCGGTTTTTGTCGCGCTTTTCGCCATTCTCCTGACTACACAACTGGTTCGTTTGCTTGGTCAGGCGGCCGGTGGAAAATTGGCTTCCGAGGCCGTTGTGGCACTGCTCGCCTTCGGGGCGCTGAATTACATTCCAGTTCTGCTGTCCTTGACGTTGTTTGTCGCGATTCTTTTAACGCTCTCACGCATCTATCGCGATTCTGAAATGGTGATTTGGTTTTCCTGCGGTCAGTCGCTGACCGCATGGATTCGGCCTGTGCTGATGTTTGCCTTGCCAATCGTGACGATTATTGCGCTTTTGTCCTTGTTTTTGTCCCCTTGGGCGTTGTCGAAAAGCGCCCAATATCGGCAGAAGATGGATGGTCGCGACGATGTTGCGCAGGCTTCGCCGGGCACATTCAAAGAATCTGCGGCGGCTGATCGTGTGTTTTTTGTCGAAGCCGTGGCTGGAGATGGTAGTCGGGTGAAAAACGTCTTTATCAGCTCTGTGCAACATGGGCGACTCGGCATTATGGCCGCGGCGCAAGGTCATCAGGAATTGAGCCCTGATGGCGATCGATTTTTGGTTCTCGAAAATGGACGTCGGTATGAAGGAACTCCGGGGCAGACCGATTACCGGGTCATGGAGTTCGATCGTTATGCTGTTCGCGTTGAGGTTCGCGAAGTTCAGGGGGGCGAGGAACTCCCGAAAAATCTCACGCTTTCACAGCTGATAGGCAATCCGACATCGGTTAACAAGGGGGAATTGCTTTGGCGGCTCGCAATTCCACTGGCAGCATTGAATCTGGCTCTCCTTGCGATTCCCATGTCTTTCGTGAACCCGCGTGCCGGGCGGACCAATAACCTGATTTTTGCGATACTGACATACATGGTGTACAGCAATCTGATCAGTGTCAGTCAGGCTTGGGTGGCGCAAGGAAAGCTCCAGTTCGAGCTCGGCGTCTGGCTGGTGCATGTGGTGATGTTTGCGCTGCTTTTGTTAATGTTCTCACGCCGCCTGATGCTTTTTTCTTGGCGGCGCTTCTGGCGCTGATCTCACTGCAGCCCACGGTTTTATTGTTTTGTCATTCATTCGTCAGGCCATTACAGTCATTGCAATTCGCGCAATGATGAGTGCGACGAGTCCTGCAATGATCCAGAACAGAGGGCTCTTCTTGATGGACGAGGCATTGCTCGGCACAGTCGATGCGCTTGTCGATGCAGATGATTTGTAGCGCGGACTGTCCTGATTGTAGGCGGCATCCTTGGTGACTGACGGGTCACCCCAGGGGCTTGCCGAAGTCATGTGCGCCTGGTCACCGGAATCGATCATCCGGTAAGCTTCTTTCAGAGTAATGTTAAGTTTTGCCGCCGCATCAATGGCACGGATGATTTTGTTGCATTCGGAGAGAAACAGTAACTCCTCCGCTGCGGCCATCGGAAATCCTTGCCGTGTGCCGTCGCGTGAGTCCATGATGAGCTTGTGGATGAACTTGTCGAGTTCTCTGGTTCCCCACATCAGGGATATCTTGTTGAGAACTCCGGGAAACTTGTCCAGTGCGCTCAGGCTTTCGGCGGTGCTGCCTTCTTCCCCGTCCTCTTGGGTTGGAGGTATGGGTTGGGTGTTTTCTGTACTGGTTAAATATTCTGTCATATTCTGCAGACCATTTTCAGGACTTGCGTGTCCAAGAGAGAACAGGGCATTTCTATTCGTGAAAGTCTTGGAAAATGCGGCACATTTGCACAATCCAGCGGGCAGCTTAGCATATCGAGAAAAAAAACACTTTGGACATCGTCGTTTGCTTGTGATCAGTCGCTATAAGAATTGGCTTTGCGCCATGATTGGACGGCTTTTTACTGCAACATCGAACCGATTGGCAAGTCATTTTCAAGGCTCTTCTCGCGAATAATGTGGTTGCACTCATACCCTGACCGCCGCCGCCAGCAGCGATGGGGGTTCCGGGGCGAATCCTGGCGACCGGTCGAGGGTGCGGAACCAGCCCAGGTAGTTGGCGAG
>JBPOIN010000146.1:0-20075 GCA_052034445.1 Pseudomonadota bacterium
TAAATAACTTTAGTTTTTTGTTGCGCAAATATAGAATCGCAGAGCCCACTAAAAATCGACCCGAAAGTAGTGCTAAAATACTTAAATAAAAAAGGCTTTGATTAAAAATTAATGGGTAAAAACCCCATAGAATACCAGCAATAACTAAGTACTTATAATATTTGTTCTGAAAAATTTTTATTTTAGTCACTATTTTTAGTATATATTTTTTGCAAAAATCTTAAAGCATTCTTTTTAGATATTGGCCAGTGTAGCTTTTTTTATTTGCAGATATTTCCTTGGGCGTACCAACTGCTACAATCTGCCCGCCAGCATCGCCACCTTCTGGACCCATATCAATAATATAATCTGCCGATTTAATAACATCTAGATTATGCTCAATAATAATCATAGAATTTCCAGTATCTACCAGTGCATTTAAAACATTAAGCAGCTTGTCGACATCCGCCATATGAAGACCAGTGGTTGGTTCGTCTAATATGTACAAAGTTTTCCCAGTTGAGCGCCTAGAAAGCTCACTGGCTAGCTTAATTCTTTGGGCTTCACCGCCACTCAAAGTAGTAGCCGACTGACCTAGCCTGATATAGCCAAGGCCAACCGAAACAAGAGTATCTAATTTTTTTGCAACGGCTGGAATGTTAGAGAAAAATTCGCTAGCTTGCTCGGTAGTCATTTCTAGGACATCACTAATTGTTTTACCTTTGTAATGAATCTCTAAAGCCTCTCTGTTGTATCTTTTTCCACCACATTCTTCACACGGAACGTAAACATCTGGCAAAAAATGCATTTCAATTTTTATTATTCCGTCTCCGGAACAATTTTCACAACGACCACCCTTAACGTTAAAGCTAAATCTACCCGGACCATAACCCCTTAGTTTTGCTTCTGGGGTTGCAGAAAATAGTTCTCTGATAGGCGTGAACAAACCTGTATAAGTTGCCGGGTTGCTACGAGGTGTACGACCAATTGGCGATTGATCTATAACAATTGCTTTATCTAAATTATCTATACCAAGTATTTCATCATGTCTTCCGGCTACCAAGTTAGCTCTATTTAGTTTTGCCAATAACTCTTTAGCTAAAATATCATTAATTAAACTTGACTTTCCCGATCCGCTCACCCCACTAACAACTACCATTTTACCTAGTGGAATGTTGACGCTTACATTTTTTAAATTATTTTCTTCAGCACCTATAATATCTAAAAATTTACCATTGCCTTGGCGGTAATTCTTTTTAGTTTTAATTTTAATTTTTCCGCTTAAATATTTACCAGTTAAACTAGCTGAATTGGCAATTACTTCCGCTGGCTTTCCCTGAGCAACAATTTCTCCACCGTGAATACCCGCCCCCGGACCAATGTCTAACAAATAATCTGCCGTTCTCATGGTATCTTCGTCATGTTCAACGACAATTACCGTGTTCCCTAAATCTCTTAGCTTTTTCAGAGTATTTATTAACCTATTGTTATCTCTTTGATGCAAACCTATAGATGGCTCATCGAGCACATATAAAACACCAGTTAAGCCCGAGCCAATTTGCGTAGCCAAACGTATTCTTTGGGCTTCACCGCCACTTAGTGTTGTAGCGCTCCTGGCCAGGCTCAAATAATTTAAACCAACGTCTTGCAAAAAACTTAAACGGGCTTTAATTTCTTTTAGTATTTGTCTAGCAATTTTAGCTTCGGTTTCATTTAGTTTGATTTTCTCAAAGAAGCTTAGTGCGTTATCTATTGAAAAATTACAAACATTCATTATTGACCGGTCATTAACCGTTACTGCAAGCACCTCGGGCTTAAGTCTTTGTCCGCCACAGGCGTTACAGGGCTTTTCTTGCATGAATTTTTCAATATCTCGGCGTATAAAGTCAGACTCCGTCTCTTTGTAACGTCTTTGCAAATTAGGAATGACACCTTCGAATTCTGTTTCATAGCTCCTACCAGAACCAAGTGGAATTATATACGTCTGCTTGCCGGTACCATAAAGAACTTTTTGTATATCAGCATCAGTTAATTGACCGGTTGGGGTATGAATACTAAAGCCATTTTCCTCGGCCATTATTTCTATCTTTTTCAAATAAAAGCTATCTATTCTTAGCCGATTAAATGGCCGAATGGCACCTTCGGCAATAGTTAGCCTACCGTTTGGTATAACAAGCTCAGGGTCAACCTCTAACCTGTTACCCAGACCGGTACAAACAGAGCAAGCCCCGTGCGGTGAATTAAAACTAAAGTTTCTTGGTTCTAGTTCTGGTATGGCAACTTCAGGGTGATTAATACAGGCATAAGAGAGCGAAAATAATTCTTCTTCATCGGAATCTGCATTTAAGACAATCATTTTATCTTCGGCAATGTCAAATGCCTGTTCAATCGATTGGCTTAACCTAGTTAATGACTCTGGCCCAGGCACTAAACGGTCAATTACTATTTCTATATTATGCTTTTTAGCTTTATCAAGCTCTGGAAACTCATCTAACGAATAGACAACCCCGTCAACTCTTGCCCGGGCAAAACCGGCTCTTAAGTACTTTTCTGAAATATGTTCAAATGCTCCCTTTTTGTCAATAACTATTGGCGCTAGCACCATTAGTCTTTTACCATCATAAGACGAAGCAACTAAATCAACTACAGCGGTTGCTGTTTGCCTTGATACTTCGCTTCCGCAAATTGGACAATGCGGAATGCCAGTTCGGGCATATAAAAGCCTTAAATAGTCATAAATTTCTGTAACGGTAGCAACAGTCGATCTTGGGTTTCTGGAAGTGGACTTTTGATCTATAGAAATTGCCGGCGATAAACCATCGATTTGATCAACATCAGGCTTTTCCATTAAACCTAAGAATTGCCTAGCATAAGAAGATAAGCTTTCAACATATCGCCTTTGTCCTTCGGCGTAGATTGTGTCAAAAGCTAAGCTTGACTTGCCAGAACCACTAAGTCCGGTAATGACAACCAAACTGTCTCTTGGTAGTTCAACCGAAATATTTTTTAGATTATGCTCTCTGGCACCCTGAACACGTATAAAATCTTGCATGTAAGGCGTTATTATACAAAAAAAAGCTAACTTTTGCCACACCTATACCATGGGTTTGCAGTAAATAATCGAACTCTTGGTATTTATGCCATTGCTAAAATAGACATTTTTTTAACAGAATCAGAACGTGACCACACAGGTACAGGTGTATTGTAGTCCTTGCCAGGAAATATTTCACCAAACTCCACCTGATCTATACCCTCTTTTGACATTTTTTCTGAAAATTGTTTTATGCAATAATCTTTTTCTTTGTGGTTCAGTTGATTAATCTCATTGCCATTGCCATATTTAAGAATCTTGATATGATCAGGACTTTTAATCCTGTTAGCTAACGCCGAACTATAACGGCCAAGAAAATATACTAGACGTTCTTGGTACTCCTCTAATTCTTGATAGCCTTCAGAGCCGTGGTCTAAATATACCGCAAGGCTTCTTTCGTGGTCGTCCATCCATTCAAAGTGATCTAAGTTCAGGCTAACATCTATTGTTTTAGATGGAATGTATAGCTCTTTCATAAGCTCATTGCGAGCTAAGCTAAGCTTAAACTCACTTCGATGCAGTTCTTTTTTAACTTGTCTTTGGCGCATCTGACTATGCCGAAGAAACGTAACACCCATCTGATCTTTAACTACAAAACGACCTAAACAAAAAGGACTTCTCGACTTAGAAATTTCAGGTAAGATCGACTCCTTAATGGCTACACTGGCCATATTTTGTAGGCCAATAAGTGACTTCTCGTCTAGCGAACTGTAAATACCAAAAGTATTTTGGCTTGCCTCTAGCTTCAGAGAAGGACGATCTTCGTGATTCGAAGGCATCCTTCTCCTCTTTGGTGAGCCCGTGAAAGATACAGACCCCCTTCTTAATCCCTCGCTACCTACAACTGACATTTTTGCTCCTTTTTGAATTTCGTTTAGTTATATCTATTGTCAGTGGATCAAAACCTATAGCTGGGGCTTGGTTAGAAAAAGTCAGCAAAGTCTTTTCGGCGGACTTGTTTTTCTCAACCCGGTAGCCATATGTTTCGGTTAGTGTATCTAATGGGTTGGTTTGACTGTCAGCAATTGCGTCGTCAATGTCTTGCTTCATAAAATTATCGATATCCGAAAAATCAATCGAACCAATATTTAACGACAAGGCTTCATTACTTTTTTCTAGCAAAGCCATATCGTCTTGATGAATTTTTCTGCCGGCTTGTTCAGCCATAATAATCAAAACTTGAGCTAATTTGTGAACTGCTTCTTGGTGTTTGTCGGTTTGTTCAAATTTCATAGATAATTCATATTTAGAATTTTTTTTATCAAAGCCGAGCAATCCGTCTTGCTCCGACAGCACTGGCTTAAGAGATAAGCCATCAAAAGCAAGGCAAGCAATTTGTTTCTTAACAAAACTTAAGCAGTGACGATCGATTACCCTACCGTTTTTTGAAAATATTTTTTCAGCGGTTCTTAGCGGACTTATAACTGGAATAGCTTGACCTCCGGGATCAGTAAATTGAAAAGCACCGTCAGTTGCTATAGACAGTGCCTTTAAAAAATCCCGATAACCTTCGTCTTGGTAATCTACCGGTCTAAGTACCGATACCATGTAGTCACGAATTGATAAATTATTACATTTATCAACACAAACCTTTTCTTTCACTTCACCTCTTTTTTGTTCTTAACAAGGTTAATACTTTTAATCTATGCCTAAGCATTAAATTTGTAAAGAAAAGTTGAAAATTTTACTACAGCTTTTTCCAAGATAGTATATGAGATAATACCTTAGAATGAAAAAACGAATAAAGAGATACTTAACTGATCTAGCCGGTATATCATTGATAATTGCCGCACCACTTTTGGGTTGGCTACCAGGCCCGGGCGGTATTCCATTATTTATTGCGGGGCTGGCATTGCTAGCTATAAACAATAAGTGGGCCGAAGATATTTTGCTCTACGTAAAAGATAAAGGAGAAAATTTTGCAAAAATTATTTTTCCGAGCAATACAAAATATCAATTACTTCATGACATATTAGCGGTTTTTCTTCTTTTAGGGGCAATATTAATATTTACATTTACGGGTGGCTTAATCTTAAAAGCTATTGGACTGAGCCTAATTGTTCTATCTGTTACAGAGTTCATATACAATCGAGACCGAATTTATAAAATGAAAAGAGTAATCATAAGCATTCGAAAAAACATTATTGCTTTTTTTAAAAGAATGTTTTAATTTAAGTATATATTAGTGGCACTTTAGCTACATAATTTTGATGGAGGTAGCCATAATGTGGCTAATTAGCTTATTAAGTCCTATATTTTATATTCTTTTACCACTATCATCAGTTGATTTTTTTTCAATTGAAAAAAATGTCATTAGCTTTTTAGTGCTTGGGATTGTTCCGGGGACCAACATTCAGTTTGACTTTTATTTTTTGACCATCAGTCTAATTATTGGAATTTTATCAATAATGCCCATAATTCTGTTAAAGAACAATAAAATTGGATATCTTCAAAAAACATTTTTCCAACACAAACAAAATAGGTTCAAAAATATATCAATATAAGGCTAATAGCTCGACGGAACTATTGATTGAGCGTACAGCTGTAGTTCTTCTAGTAAATATATTTTATCTGGATAGTTTTGGTGAATTTCGGCTAATTCTTCTAAGCGCTTAAAGAATTTTTCTAATTTAGTTTTACCGTCTGATTGCTTTTTGTTAAGACTATTATTGCGGAATTCATTCCAAAAGGCTTGTTCGCGTTCATTCATAGAGCTTGGGAATTGCCTGGCCTTGTATAAAATTAGTAAGCCTTTTAAGCGAGGGTCATCAAAATCAAAACTTAAATCAACTAACTCATCAATATCGGCTGCTCTAATTGCTCTCATTTTAGTCTTGTCTCCCTTATCAAAAAATCCATCATAAAGTTGCTCATCTACAGTCAAATCATCACTAATAAACCTAGTCTGAATTTGCTCTTGCTGCTTTCTAAATAACTCATTAAAGTTGAGCTTTAAATTTTCTTCCTTAATTAGGGTTAGATAATTTTTGTCTATATCGGCTTTATTTAGTCCTAAATCTTGCCAGTTTTTTTCAGTTACTACGCTTAAAGGTGCAATTGCTGGACACTTGTTATTGTGCATGACTTTTACTGGGAATCTTTCAGAATCCTTGCTGTATTGATTGTTCAAAATAATTTCAAGATCGTCTATAGATTTATCAGCATAGCTTTTAGGGTCTTGACGAAGATCGTAAACCAAATAGGCTCCTGGCTTACTTGGATGAGGGCCTAAAGCCACAGCAATGGTCGTATAGTTATGCTCAGAAGGATATCTGCCCGAGGAATAAACAAATGGCAAGCCTTTTGCAACAAGCTCATCAACTTCTTTTTTTGCTCTGACACGAAGTAAATATTCGAACAGTTTGCTGTTTTTAAGGTGAATCATTTTTGCTACGGCAATAGTGGCGAAAACGTCACTTAAGGCGTCATGAGCGTGGCTATGGTCTAATTTATTCAACTGGGTTAATAATTCTAGCCTATTAGACGGCTTGCCTTCAGGGCTAAACGGCCATTCTATACCATCGGGCCTCAGAGCTCTGGTCATTCTGACTACATCTAGAATATCCCATCTA
Organism: Pseudomonadota bacterium; assembly: GCA_052034445.1. Lineage (GTDB taxonomy): Bacteria > Pseudomonadota > Gammaproteobacteria > Burkholderiales > Rhodocyclaceae > Sterolibacterium. The sequence goes on from JBPOIN010000146.1 coordinate 6,643, forward strand.
CTCCTACCTTCTGACCATTGCCATTCGTAGGCATCATAGAAATTTCTGTAATTTAAGTTCCTTACAAACTCATCGTCGAACCTAACAGAGTTATAGCCAACAAAAATTGTATTGGCAGTAGCAATATTTTCATAAAAGTATTTCAAAAATTCAGCTTCACTGATTCCGTCAGACAAAGTTTTTTGCGGTGTTATTCCTGTGACCATTACGGCATCGGGGCTCGGTAAAATATCTTCGGTAATTTTTATATAAACATTGTCGGGATCACCAACTAGATCCATATTTTTGTCGGTTCTTTGCCCGGCAAATTGCATAATTCTGTCTTTTTTAGAAGAAAGACCAGTGGTTTCAAGATCGTAAAAATAAAAGGTTTCTGGCATTTAGTACTCTATTTTCCCTACAACCGGGCTACCAATCCGAATTTCAGCTCCCACTTCGATACCTTGCCTATCAAGTTCTCTTAATATGCCCATTTTTTTCATAATATCTCTTAACCTAGCGACACCGTGCTGGTTTTCGAAATCTGTTCGTCTGGCAAATTTTTCAATTTTATGGCCCTTAACCTGCCAATATTTTTGTTTTTTAGTAACAGTCCAGGCTACTTCTTTAGGTTTTGTAGTCAGCGAAATTACTGGCAACCCTTCTTGAGCGGAATCTTCTTGTTCGTTAGCGTTTGAGTCTTGAGCCATTTCGTATAATTCATAAAGCATTTCCTTAACAAACATATGGGCAGATGAAGAAATAGCATAAACCAAAGTACTAGAATCGATAATTTTGGAAAGTTGTTCTTTTTGATACTCTACAATATCGCTATCTACTAAATCGATTTTAGTTAAAGCTATGACCTCTTTTTTTGAAGCTAGCTCAGGGCTGTGCTTTTCAAGCTCTGTTCTGATAATTTTATAATCTTTAGCTATATCCTCGCTCCGTGAGTCAATAAGATGAAGCAATATCTGGCACCTAGAGACATGTCGTAAAAATTCATCTCCTAGACCTTTTCCGCTACTAGCCCCCTCTATTAAGCCTGGAATGTCGGCAATTAAAAGTGATTTATTATTATCTAGATCGACCACTCCTAAATTAGGTACTATAGTCGTAAATGGGTAATCGGCAATTTCTGGTCGAGCATTGCTAACTACACTTAGTAGAGTGCTTTTGCCAGCGTTAGGCAGGCCTACTAAACCAATGTCGGCTATCATTTTAAGCTCAAAAATAAAATCGAACTCTTCGCCTTTTTCACCTTTTTCGGCCACTTTCGGAGCTTGCCTCACAGAACTGGTGAAATGGGCGTTACCAAAACCTCCGTCACCACCTTTGGCAATTATTGCCTCAGCGCCATCTTGGGTTAAATCGGCTACAATTTCATCGTTATAAACAACTACTGTACCGACAGGAACATCTAATATCAAATCCCGTCCTGATCGGCCTCTTTTCTTTTGCCCTGCACCATTTTTACCATTTTCGGCTTTTTGGAGCTTATTAAAACGATATTTGGCTAGGGTGTTTTCATTTCTGGAGGCTCTTGCAACGACATCACCACCCTTTCCTCCATCGCCACCATCAGGGCCACCTTTATCGACATAAATTTCATGGCGAAAACTAACAATACCATCACCGCCATCTCCGGCTTTTATATTTACCTGTACTTTATCTACAAACATCGAACTCATTATAGCTAATTTTTAACTATAAATCCTCTGTTAGATAATTTTTTGTATAAATTTAACAGTTGAAACCTTTGGCTTGTTAAGATTTTTTTCCCAGGTGCCTAAGGTAGAATAGTCTTGGCCACCAAGAGATCTTTTAAATTTACTAAGCCCATACCATGGGTTACTTTTTAAAGCGTCAACAGGGGCCACCCCAAAATAATCTAGCGACTGTTGACCATTGTCTTGAGCATCTTTTTGTAAATACATCACAAGAGCGGCATTTAGGGCGGCTTTAACGTTTCTCATTTCATCGAAAGAGCCTGCATAAAGGTAATACCGTCTTTTGGCCTCAAAATCATCAATAAAAAGAGTACCAACCAACTTGCGCCCATTATGGTAACCATAAATAAGCCCTGCTTTTTTTTCTGGACCTAAAATATTTAAAATATGATGGTAGTAGCTTTTGGGCGGGAAATGTGCGCCCGTTCTCTTGGTGGTAGCCAGCATCATTTCGGCAAAGTCATCAGCATCATCGGCTTTATAGCTTTTAACAAAAGAAAGACCGTCACGCTCAAGGTATTTCCATTGATAGCGATTAGTTTTAGACATTCCCAGAAGGACTTCATCCCATGGTTTAGATAGATCGGTTATTAACGTCAGTTCTGGTTGCCTAGATTTTGCCATTTTTTGATAACCATTCATGGTTTTTGAAATTTCTTTGGTATCGCCCACGCAATAAGGTTCTACTACTATTTGGTCGGCGTTATTGGCAGTGGCCAGTTCCAGAACGTCTTCTAGAGCCATTTTAAGGCCCTTCTGGTCGCTAAATACTGGTCCGTAAGGTAAAAAGACACATTTAATATATTTTCCTATTCTGCCAGGGTTAGGGCCGATAAGTGCCTGGTAGCTCCAGCCTTGACCTTTTCGGCTGATAACCTGTTTACCAAGGGCAGTTTGGACCCTGCCCCAATCATCACTTTGCAAAAAATGTCTTTGTTTCATATTTATAGTCATTGGTATCTATTATATACAAATAAAAAACTCCCTCAGAAAAATCAGAGGGAGTTTTAGCTAATTATTATCGATAGATATAATTTGGGTAAGCACTGACTGGTACTCTAGCGGAACCAACTCGGCCAAAACCAGAGAATCCATTCATATCTGAAACAGTCATTGTGCCATCACCATGAATCTCATCTACAATTCCAACGTGTCCGGCCCATCCGGCATCTGTTTGGAAAATTGCACCGGCAACAGGAACCGAACTGACAGTCCAGCCGCTTGCGCGAGCCCTGTTATCCCAGGTATTAGCATTACCCCAGTTGTTTGGAATTGCTACTCTAGAGGCAGCATACCAAGTACAGTAGCCTGGAACATAACCATTGCCACCATAACGGGCTACAAAGCCGTAGGTAGCTGTAGACGATGAACTACTAGAAGTGCCTGTGCTGTATGTTCTAGTAGAAGTAACCGGTGCTGGATCAGCTGGTTTTTTACCGTCTGGAATTAAGATATTTTCGCCAACCGGTAAGTTGCCAGTTATTTCTACGTCGTTAAAGGCAATTATCTGTTCTTTAGATGCACTATACTTAGCGGCCAAACTATCGACAGTATCACCGGCTTGAACCTTATAAAGAACACCATTTCTAGGTGGAATAACTAGTTCTTTGGCGCCACTTATGGTATCTGATGAAATGCCATTTGACCACTTAATTGTATCTACGCTCACTCCAAACTTATCGGCAATAGAAGTTAGAGACTCACCTGCCTGGGCTGTATATTTTTGGATATCTTCTTTTGTCTTAGCGCCACCGGCAACAAGCTGAGGTTTATCGACCACAGCTTCTACGGCATCAGCTTGTGAAAGCTGAGCATTAACAGAGTCAGCTTGATTAGACACTGGAATAACCTCAGGCATGTTGACTACCTGAGCGATGTTTGCGGCAATATCAGCCGAAGACAGTGTGTCTAGTGGAGCAGCAGCGCTACTAGTGCCTGTTTGGCTAAGTAGTGCCGACTTTGAACTTATTTCACTAGAACTAGTCTGACCAGCAAATATTAAACCTGCAACAGCTAATAATATAGAAACATTGGCTATTAGTAGCGCGTGTTTCTTGAATGATTTCTTACTTTTTCGAGCTTTTAACTTGGCTGCTTTCTTGATATCTGAAGAGCCAATTTTTGGAATGTTTGTGTTTGTAGATATAACCTTGCCTGAACGAGCAGGCGTAATTAAGTTACTAATACAACTCTCCTGACTCTTTGCTAGAGTCTTTTCGTAGTATCTACCGTTTAATTATTAGTTGTCTGCGTAAAAAAACGCTGCATGAACCATAAGGCCATTTAGATAGCTAGTAGACTACGACCGATTTTCAAGAACCTGTTTATTGTTCTTCAGTGATTAAATCACCAAAAATCGTACTTATTAGTCTATATTTTACAGCCAAAAATGTCAAGTTTTTTGGTCACTTTTTACTGATAACTAACAGGGGTGGAACTCTAGTAAGTGGCACACTTTTTAATACAGTATTGTTTTACTAAAGCTTCGTGCTCTTGGAGGGTTTTTGAAAATCTGGTGACATTATCGTCACCGGACACAAAATAAAGATAATCGCTCTTAGTTGGCGAAGCAACTGCCTGTAGTGCATTTTTACTGACATTACTAATTGGACCGGGTGGTAAACCATTGACTTTATAGGTGTTGTAAGGTGAATCTATGGCCGGAGACGGCGCCTCGTTCTTCAGGAAAGCGGCATATTTGTAGGTGGGATCAGACTGCAGAGGCATTCCTTGCTTTAATCTGTTATAAAAAACTCCGGATATATCTTTCTTGTCTTGGTTGTTGGCAGCCTCCTTCTCAATAATTGATGCCAAAGTGATAGCCCTGTGGATACCGAGTCCTTGGGCCTGAAAAGCATCAATTAAACCAGGAGTAAGTACCGAGGCCAATTCATCTAACGAAAGTCGAACAATTTGCTGGGGAGTAGTCGAAGCATCTATTTTGAATGTTTCCGGGTAAATGTACCCCTCGAGCGATTGATCTGTGGGCTTGGCAATTAGTGCTGGGTGGTTAGAATAATTAGCCGGATCAAGAGCCTTATCTACCGACTCAGCAGAAAATCCGGCATCTATAAAATTTTGCCTAATTTGATCTAAACGTTTTCCGGGTAATATTGTGAAAAACTTTGATGACACCTTGCCTGTGGTCAGCATTTGGGCAATTTCTTGCGAACTTTGAGTTGGTGTTATTTCATAACTTCCGGCTTGAATTTTATTGGTTATGCCTTGGTTTCTTAAATACCATAAAAAAGCCTGAGAACTTCTTATTAATCTCTGTTCCTGCAAGCTACTAGCCGTTTTTGGCGCAGACTGACCTTCATCGACAACAAAAATCACTGCCGAACCATCAGTTTTTAGTGGTTTAAGATTATTTTTGTACCAAATATTAACGCCTACTGCTATGGCAACAAATACCAAAGCAATACTTATTAATGTCGAAAGAATAATCTTTTTACCCCGACTTGATCTATAAAAATGTTTTTTAGTGACCTTCATAATTAAAATAATCCTCTAGTATTATACAAGCAGCAACCGCATCTAGCATATTGGGGCGGTTTTCTAGGCCATAGCTTTTTAGTCTTTTCTCTGCTTCGACCGAACTGAGAGTTTCGTCTTGAAACTGTACATTCATATCCTGAAAGTTATCTGAAACAAATTTTCTTGTGTAGGCGGATTGCGCTGTTTCGTTGCCGTCTAAACTCCTGGGTAGGCCAATAATAATTAAGCTAATGTCATGTTCTTGAATTATTTTTTTTAAGTTTTCAACAAAGTTTTCATTATTTTCAAGCACTGTCAGCGGTTCGGCAAGTTTGGCGATAGAATTTGCCCTGGCAACGCCGATTCTTTTTTGACCAATATCTAAAGCTAAAATGTTAATTATTTGACTCATTAACAAAAGTTATCTGAATTTTTTTAGTATTTGATGGCGTTTTTGAAACCCAAAATGGGCTGTAGTCTACCTTAACGTCTTTAACACCGTTAATTGATTTAATAATTTCTGAAGTTTGTCGGGCGTTTTTGCCTTTTACCTGGCTGGCTATAGCCTCAGGGTCTTGCTTAACGGCTACTTCGGCTGTTGTATCTAGGCTGAAAATGACCGAACCGTCCGATTTTGTCTGTTTCAGTATCAGAGTTGCATCTTTGAGACCATCATTAACTACTGTTTGGTTTGGACCTGTCTGAGCCAACGCGCTACTTTCAACCAATTGACCCAAGGCTTTTGAATCTACACCAGACATTGTAAATTGCATTTTGGCGGTTGCGGTTACTTCTTCTCCTGGGTTCCCAGGCTGAGGAGAACAACTAACGCTCACCGTTTTTGCGCTAAATGTGTCGATACTTGGGAAAATACCCTTTTTCTCAAATTCTGCTGTTAACTGTTTCTGGTAATCACCGCCACTGATTGCCGACTGAACATCATTTTTAGCTTTGTCACAATCTTCAGGAGATACTATCTTAGTTATTTTATCTTGACCACCGCCCATTGCATCACCAACCGCAACGACATCGTTTACATCAGAAATTCCAGGTACGGTATAGGTTCGGTTACTGCTAAGGTTGTACTGAGACCCAGGATTAACAGCCGTCACCGAAGCAACTGCTTTGCCAGATCCAGAATACGGACTCGTTAGCTTACATGCCGAAGCACTTGAACTGGTAAATCCTGGCACAATTACAGCATCGCTAGTGACAAAACTCGCCGTTCCCCCAGAAAAACCGGTAGTAAAGGTAGAGCCAGCCGGAATTGTAAAGCCGTCTTTAAAATCACAGTTATAGACAGTAATTTTACCGTTTGCTTTTGTGCCATCGTTTCTTTGGCCGGTAGAAGGTGTTTTTTTACTGTCAGACTTATCTATGGTGCTGGTTTTTAAAATAAATTCTTTAGACTCGACGTTATCTGATGTAGCTTTAGGGCTTGCCTCTATGTCGGTGGCTACTTTTACAGATTGTGTTTCAGATATTATGGTGATTTTTGCCTTAGGAAGTACGTAAAAAGCCAAAATAAAAATAATTATTAAGGCGAAAATTCCGCCTCCTATAACAAATAACCTAGTTCTAAAACTGTCAAAATTTGGAACTTTAAGTTTGCTGTTTTTTTTCTTACTATCTTTCTTTTTAGTATCAGCTTTGCTGGCTCTTGGTTGAGCTGTTTTGGAATTATCTGGGTCATTCGGTTGCGACTGTTGAGTGTTTTTTTCTTCATCAACATTTTCTGGAACCGCTTCTTCTGATATTTCTTCTATGTGGCTTTCCTGAGGCGCTGTTTTTTGGACTTCTGGAACGAACGGTTTGCTCTGTAAGGTATTAGCTACAAAAACACCAGCTAAGCCTGCTAGTTTAAGCACTCCTGGCTCACTAGTTACTAGAACTATCTGCTTAGAAGATGCCGTTGCTGCCCTATTTAAAATTTTCATATTAACAGAACTCTGCAATAATGGGCATCTTTTGGGTAATACTAAAGCAACGACACTTTCTTTAGAGCTACTAACTTTAGAGGTTACAGCTGCTATCTCATCGTCTGAGTCAATATAAATTACATCTTTAGCCATTTTTCGCTTATATCCTTAACATTCTGTTGATCTTATCTTTAATTGTAGCGGTCTCTTCGTCGTATTGTAAAACCGTATCCATTCCCACCCTAAGCAAGCCCATTGCAGTTATAAAGGTGTGGTCATTAATTTTACCAGTTTCATCTATAATTCCCTTAACTTGGGTAGGTTTTATTAATTGAATGGTTGGCTTTTTAGTGAAAGGCAATTGCTTATACCAATCGGTTTGCGCCAATTTATCCGTCAATATCTTAAGACTAGACCCGCCACCGCACAGTAAAATTCGACTTGGCAAGTGGTCTAATCTGTCAAATTCTTCGAGGGCTAGTTCCAGGCCACTCATCCAGACTTCTAATGTTTTACTAAGAGCATCCTCTGTGCTCTGCTTTCTTGCTTCTGGGATTTTACCATCTTCAAGACCAAGTTTTAACTCCTCGGCTCTATCAAACTCAACACCTAAATCTAAGGAAATAGACTTTGTATATGCTCGACCTCCTATGCCAAACATTATTGTGCCTTCTACCCCGCCCTCGTTGACAACTGCAATATCAGTGGTACCACCTCCAACATCGACTAAAATTGCTGTAATACTGGCATTGGGGTCATCGCCAATTACTGATCTTGCCACCGCAAAAGGCTCGGCAGCTACTGTCAATAAATCTAAGTCTAACTGCTCGGCTACTTTTTCTATGGCACCTATGTGAACCAAAGGCGCAAAAGCCGTATACAGGCTTATGAGCACGTTTTTACCTTGAAAACCTATTGGGTTAGTTACTTTATATCCATCTATTTCTATAGATATTAAAGCGCTATTCACTAGCTTCAGCCCTATATCTTTACCGCCGGTTTCAAGCTCAAGTTGTTTTTTGGCAATAGTTTCAGCCCGCTCCTGAACTAAGGTAAAAATTCGGTCAACTTCTTCGACCGTTATCTCTTTATTTGGTTCTTTGCGCGCAAACCGCACAATTGTTGTATTGCCCTTAACAAGCTCACCAGCAATACCAATAACAGCGCTTCTACCACTAGCTCCGGCCATTTGTTCGGCTTCGCTTAAAGCCGAGTCACAATTGGCCACAACTGCGGTAATATCAGAAATTGCCCCTGCATTCATATCGCTCAGAGACTGCTTTTGCCGACCAACTCCAATTATTTTAAGATCATTACCTGGCTCGACTTTTGAGATAACCGCTTTTACATACTCGGTTCCTATATCAAGTCCTATCATCAGTTTTTCATCCGATGAATCACCAGAATTAGCAACTTGGTCTTTAACTTTTTTAAATTTTTTCAGCATATTATCGTCTTATATTTTAGCACAAGAACTATCAAGAGATAACCTTAACACAATCGACTCATGAAATCATTAATTTGTAATGTTTTACTTATATTGGCACTAGCTAAATTGTTACTATGCCACCGCCCAAAACTAAGTCGTCGTCATAAACAACCACAGACTGGCCCGGGTTAACTGTTTTTATTTCGTTATTTAATGTAATGGTTTTGCCTTCAATTTTTGCATCTTCCAGGGGACCTAAGTGTCTATATCTAAACTGATATTTTTTGGTATTTTTAGTAGGGTCAGTAATCCAGTGCCAAGAATCAACCTTAATAGATTTTGTCCATAAGTGTTTATCGTTTAGTTTGCTAGTAACAAAAACTTCATTAGTGTCCATATTTTTGCCTGTTACATAGTACGGCAATCCTCCACCAACGTCTAAACCGTGCCTTTGACCTATGGTGTAATAAATTGCTCCGTCGTGTTCGCCAATAACAAGCCCGTGTTGATCAATTATTGAGCCTGGCTGTGTTTGAACATAACTAGATAAAAACTCTTTGATGCCAACCTTGCCAACAAAGCATATACCCATACTTTCTTTTTTGGTGCTAGTTACGAGTCTGTTTTTGATAGCAATTTCTCTGACTTCTTTTTTTTCATAACCACCCAAAGGAAACAATGTCTTCTCAAGGGCCGAAGATGTCACTCTGTACAAAAAATATGTTTGATCTTTGCCAGCATCAACAGCCTTATAAAGTAAGCCTGAATCAGTTTTAGCGTAATGACCAGTAGCTATTAAGTCCGCACCTTCCTTAAGGGCTGTGTCGGCAAATAGTTTAAATTTAATTTCTTGGTTACAAGCTATGTCTGGGTTGGGTGTTCTGCCAAGCTTGTATTCCTCAACCATGTAATCAACCACTTTTTCGTGATATTCTTTTTCGAAATCGAATAATAAAAATTCTATATTTAGTTGAACTGCTACCCTTTTAGCATCTTGGTAATCTTCTTTCCAAGGGCAGCTAAAGCCAGGTAGGCTTTTACTCCAGTTTTTCATGTAAACGCCAACAACCCTGTAGCCTTGTTGCTTTAGCAATAAAGCAGCTACAGAGCTATCTACACCACCGGAAAGTCCTACAAAAACAGTTTTCACTAAATTATTTTAGCAAATATTAATGTCGAAAATCCTAAAATGGATCTTCTCCTTGCATAAACTTGTTTTTTATTCTAAGTAGTTCATATCTTTTACCTAGCCAGAAGGTTGACACCAATAATGGTATAAATATCAGCATTGGCTGCCAAAGTACTCTTGTTTTGCTTTTTACATTAGTGTTTTCTGCACCGGCGACGTCGCTTTGGCCCGGGCTACCATTAGATATTGCAGTTAATTGTAAATAACCCGTGCTACCATCTTTGTCGGTTGCCTTAACAAGAACTCTGTAAATACCAGATTGTTCAAATTTATGCTTAATTGTAAATTCTCCTGGAACAGCTACAGCATAAATATCAGCTTGACTTCCATCGCCCCAATCGACACTTACTGCATAAGGAGCAATACCGCCCGAAATAGATATTGGCCAAGGTAACTCAAAGCCTGGGTTGGCACCCCTTCGAGCAAAATTAGTAATCATTGTAATTCGGCTTACGGTTTGTGGCCTTGAGGCATCGACAAAATTAACACTTACCAAGTTAGAATCAGGGCTTGCTTGATCTAAGTCGTCATAAGCTCTAACTACCAGTTCATTACTGCCACTAAATAGATCGGTAATTATACTGTAACTTCCGTTTTGGCAAAGAGCAGACCCGGCAAAAACATTATTTTTAAATAATTTTACTAGTAAGTTGCTCTGACATATTCCTGTAACTGTAATTGGCAGTTCTGTAATATTTCGGCCATTAGTAGGGTTTGATATTGTTGGTGCGCTAGTTGGTGGTGGCGCACTAATTTTACCTTCGACACCAACACCATCAGACTGCGGGTTTACTACGGCATATGCCACAGAGCTAATAGCCGCCACTAAAAAACCAACCACTATAATTACCCAAAATGCTTTTCCAAGTAATCTGTGTTTGTGGTTGGTCATTTAACCTCCTTTTAATTGGAGTTATATATTAGCGCCTTTTATGGGCCGATTTTGTCTTATTTGATTTTCTTGCCAAGAAGTAAACTGCTCCGAAAACTAGGCCAAGTAGTACTACAACAAATAGAACCGCTAGCCAAGTTGGAACTACCCAGAAAGTTTTAGATGCGGTTATCACATCGCCGCCGCCGCCGTAGCTTAAATTAGCTGTAACAGTATACTTACCGAACCATTTGTTATTTTTTAGTTTATTTTCAAAAGCCCGGGTTTGGTTAGGCAAAATATTGCCAGATCCACTGTCTTTATCGTTAAATTCAAATTCTTCTATAGTTTTTGAACCCTGGCTTACTGTTACTTTACCGAATGGCTTGGTATGTATATTGCCAGTGTTTTTAAGTTTAATGAGTGTCGCCATTCCATCTGTAGCGTTAATAAACATAAAACCTTTTGTGCCGTTATTGGTAACAGCAAATTCTTCTAAAGATAATTTTTCGGTTAAGTTTCCTGGAACATTAATTAAGAAAATAGTTCCAACGCTGGCAGATAGACTAACCCTAGCGTCTTCGTCACTGGCGCTAGCTGGCAAGAACCTAATGGCTCCGTAATATCCACCAGAACTACCATCAGCCGGTATAGTAATAGTCACAGGAATTTCTTTTTTCTCTTTAGGTGCTAAGGTAAAGTTTGGTATTGGGCTGACGATTTTTCTAAAATCGTTTGAAATTTCTAGTTTATTTTCTAAGTCAACTTTTGGCTGGCCAGACTCGCCATCGGCAACAAAATTATTGATAACCGCTTTAGTCTCAACAGTACCATTAGTGGTGTTTTCGACGTAAACCTTAGTAACGGCCGACTTACCTTTTTCAATAGTTTTTTCTTCTCGAACCGGAGAAACCCGGTAGCCTGATCCATTATTATTATTTTGAGCAATAGCAACTGCGCCGAATGAAAAGACCGCAAACGCCGACAATACTATGGCGCCAAAAGAAATTTTTCTCACAAACTCTCCTTAAAAATATTTATTTTATTAATTGTTACTATACATTATACAAGCTTATGTTAAAACGATGCAAGAATATTGTATATTAATGTTGAATTATAAATTCCTGGGGCTTGATTCGGGCTAACATTAACCATATAAGTTACGGTAAATTTATTTTCTAAGCTTACATCTGGGGTCTGGGCAATAATATCGTCGTTAACAAACTTATACTGATTGGGAGTGTTATAGTCGGCAGTTGGGGTAGCTACCCCTCCTCCACTTACGTCTTGGCCAGATCCTGGGTTAGAATTTGCTCTTAAATTTATGCCAAACCTAGACGAACCGGGCAAAGGACTAGACGGCGAAGATAAATTAGGAATAACATTAATACCAGAAGTAAGCGTAGTACCGCTCACCCTAATGTTATAACCAAAGTCGGCATTGGTAGCAGCCACCATTTGTGAAGTTGCTCCAATGGTACCAGTTTTACTTAACTCTCCTAAGTTAATATAGCTTCCGTTTGCCGTTAAGCAGTCGAAAGCGTCAATTGTAATACCGCTACAAAAGTATAAAAATGGTGGAACTTCGGTTTGAACCGACATGGAATCATTAAGGTTCATTGCTACCCCACCAAAATCGGTATCTGGCCCCGAACCATCTGTACTGGCATAGGTAAATATTTTGCCGTAAAAAGATCCACTGTCATAAGGGTTGGTAACATTATTGAAAGATAATCTTTGAATTGTGCCAGCAGATACTGGGCCAGGAGTTCTGGTTAGAACCATTCTATTGGCTGTAGTACTAGGGTCAATAGAAAAGCCCGTTACCCCAGATTCGCTATTTAAGCTAGAGCTTAGCCAGCTAAAGCCATTGGGTGGCACACAGGCTACGGCATATAGGGGGGAATTATCGCATATTTCAATAACAACGCTGCCCATTGTTTGGGCAGAGGGAATAGTAAAGCCAATTGAATATACCACCCCGTTGGCCTGCGGTGTACTGTTAGAAATTTGAATATATCGATCGTAAACATTTAGTGCCTGGGTTGGCAAAGAGTACAACAAAGTAGCAAAAAGCACTCCTATTATTAGAAGTGCTTTGCCAAAATTCTCACATACTTTATAAAACTGTTGGTTTTTATATTGTATGTGGTTCATGTTTCAATTGTAATATTTTCTTTCTGCTTATAAAAGTTTTTGTCTAAAGCTTAGAATGTTCCTGTAGCGATCAGTTGATGTGTTGCCTGGTACTGGCCAGCTGGGACATTGTTGTCTGCCCTGGCGGCGTAGTAAATATCTACATTAGAACCTACGGCGTCATCTACTGGGCCAGCAGAAGTGAATACAGTATCACCTCCAACGGCTGAGGTAGCTGTGTTATCCCAGGCGAAGGTTGAAGTACCAGCAGTTGTACAGTTAGCTGCACCAGTTTTATAAACAGCATCTGCTACTACCTGAGTATTGCTGGAATCTTTAGCACAAATACCAAACTGACTACCTGTAGAACCAGTTAAAAAAGATAGCGTAGCATTGCCAGTTAAGGTATTGCTACCTGAAACGAGGTGAGTTCCAAATAGCCTGATGTTTAATCCGGTAGTTGCGTTGGTGTCTAGGTCTATATTGACGGCACTTGATATCCAGGTCTGTGTATCGTTAATTACTTGTGGCGTTCCAGTACCCATAGTGACAGAAGTACCTGTTACTGCAAAGTTTAATGTTTCCTGAACTAGAGCTGTGACAGTAATGGCAGCAGCAGTTGAAAGCGCTACACCACCTTTGTCAGTATATGAAGTACCAGAATTATCTAACGTATAGGTATTTGATTCTGTACCTTCAGTAC
>JBPOIN010000003.1:0-5421 GCA_052034445.1 Pseudomonadota bacterium
CGATGACTTCCTTGAGACGTTCGACCGTGGTGTTGGTGTCGTCCTTGAGCTGACCGAAGATGCCTTCGTAGTCGGCATCGATATTTTTGGTTAGATCGCCGTCAGCAATTGCGCGCAGTATTCGTGCAATCTCCATCAAACCCGTTTCGGTGGTTTGGGACAAAGTATTGAGACTACGTGTGAGGTCCAGGAAAAAGTCTTCTTTCCCTGTTTCATCGAGTCGCTGGCTGAAATCGCCTTGCGCAGCCGCCGCAATCAAAATAGCAATTTCTTGTTGCGCTTTATGGCTGGTTTCACGCCGCTGCGCATCGGCACGTGCATTGCCTTCCAGGGTGCGCAAGGAATTGTTGGTCGTCTTCAGTATCTCCTTAAAGGCGCCATGAACGCCTGTCGGTTGTGCGCGACGAAAATAATGTCCAGTACTGGCCATTTGCCAAACAGTGCTTTGTTCCCGGAAGCAACTTTCAAGCTGGTCAAGCATGTTGTTGATATACCAGCATAACTGTCCGATTTCATCCTTTTGGCCGATGCTGGTCATGCGGCTGCCAAAATTTCCGGCCGCTGCTTCACGGACGATGCGCTCAAGCTCTGGCATCCGGGCATCCGGTTGATCTGTTTTAGCGTGTATTGAGTAGCAGATAGCGGCCGCAGATATTGCTAGTAGCGCGGCTAATATCCAATCAAACCCGAATTGCCATGTTGTCCACGCCAGTCCTAGCGTAAGCGGAATCAGCGGTAGTATATGTAGCCACTTAGAGGGCAAGTACGAGTTCTTCATAGCTCACCCCCTTTTCGGCGAGTAGATCGGTTAACAGCTTTAAAGATGCTTCACACGCATGTTTCGGGCCGGCGTGCTGTTCAGTGTCGAGCATTTTTCGGTATAGCCCTTCGACGATCTCGATCGCTCCCCGACGTGGGGCGCGACGTACCGAAAGATAGCCGGTGATCTTCCCGCTATTGTCGTAATCAGGGGTCACATTTGCAAATACCCAATAAAAACTGCCGTCTTTCGCCATGTTTTTTACATAAGCAAAGACCTCTTTTCCCGCAGCGATATTGGTCCAAAGGAATTTGAACACGCCACGCGGCATGTCCGGATGGCGAATGATGTTGTGCTGGGCGCCGAGGAGTTCTGTTTCCGTGTATCCTGAAAATTCAATGAAAATTTCGTTTCCGTAGGTGATTTTGCCTGTGGTATCTGTTTTTGAGACGATGAAGTCGTCTTCGCGCATCAGTTTTTCGTGCGAAGTAGGGGCGATTCTGTTTTTCATATATCGATCCTCTTGCCGTCAAATAGACGCCAACATCAGAACTCTTCCCACTCATCTTCCCCAGCATTGGCATGTGCGGCAGGCAGCTTGAGAGACTTGTTGCGGGTGGGTAGGGGACCCGGATGGCTCGACGTCGGGTGTGATTTCTGACGCGGTGCTCTGAGCTGGTAATGGTCCTCGCGTGCTTCATTGAGCTTGAACATACTGACCGCCTGCATGAGTCCTCGCGCCTGTTCTTCGAGGCTTTCGGCGGCGGCGGCGGCTTGTTCGACGAGGGCGGCGTTCTGCTGCGTGACCTCGTCCATCTGGCTGACAGCCTGAGTGACCTGTTCGATGCCGCCGCTTTGCTCGCGGCTGGCGTTGGAGATATCGGTCACCAGCGTGGCGACACCCTGGAAGCTGGTGACGACTTCATCCATGGTCTGGCCGGCCTGTTCGACGAGATGTGCGCCATTCTCGACCTTGTCGACCGACTCGGCAATCAGGGTCTTGATTTCCTTGGCGGCTGTGGCGCTGCGCTGGGCCAGGTTGCGCACCTCGGTGGCGACGACGGCAAAGCCGCGTCCTTGCTCGCCGGCACGGGCCGCTTCGACGGCGGCGTTGAGGGCCAGAATGTTGGTCTGGAAGGCGATGCTGTCGATGACGCCGATGATGTCGGCGATCTTCTTCGAACTTCCCTGGATATCGCTCATGGTCGAGACGACGCGTTTGACCATCTCGCCGCCGCGTGTCGCGATTTCATTCGAGCTTCTGGCCAGATCGTTGGCCTGGCGTGCATTTTCGGCGTTGTTCTTGACGGTGGCGTTGAGCTGTTCCATGCTCGACGAGGTTTCTTCGAGGCTCGATGCCTGTTCTTCGGTGCGGCTCGACAGGTCGGTGTTGCCGGCGGCGATTTCCTGCGATGCCGTGTTGATGGCTTCGGTGGCGTCCTTGATGCGGCCGATGACTTCCTTGAGACGTTCGACCGTGGTGTTGGTGTCGTCCTTGAGCTGACCGAAGATGCCTTCATAGTCGGCTTCAACCTTCTGGGTCAGGTCACCCTGGGCCACGGCGGTCAGGACGTGCGCGACATCCTTGAGGCCGGTTGAGGTGACTTCGGCCAGACGGTTCAGGCCATCGGCCATTTGCCGGAAGAACCCGTCCTTGCCTTCGAGCGCCAAGCGCTGTTCGAAGTCCCCGCGCATGGCGCCTTGCACCATGTTGGCCACTTCCTGTTCGACCGTGACTTCGCCGGTGCGGTCCAGCCACTCGGCGACAGCGCCCAGGCGCGCGCCCTGGGCATTGATGACCGGGCTGGCCGAAACCCGCAGATGGCGACCGCCGATTTCGAGATTGGCGACATGGGTGTTGGTGATGGTCTTGAGCAATTGAGCCTGATGGGCCGGATTCTTGTGGAAGGTGTCGATGTTTGTGCCGATCATTTGATCAGCGTTGAAATTCGGCAATTGCTTGCGGATATCGGCTTCCGCACCTTTGAGAATGCGGATGACGGAATTGTTGGCGTAGATGATCTGGCGATCCGGATTGGCAATCATGACCCCGGTGCTGACATTGTCGAGCGCGATCTTGATGCGCAGGTTTTCGTCGGCGACGCGCTTGGCTTCGGCGATATCGCAACAAAGCTTGGTCTGCATGATTTCGAGCGCCTGCGAGACCTTGCCGATTTCATCGTTGCGCGCGATGTCGATCTGGTTGTCGTAATTGCCCTGGGCGATTTGCTGGAAGGCGTCCATGGCTTGCTGCAGTGGCTGAACAATCGCGCGAATCAGTGCGACTGCGAGTAAAACTGCCAGTGCGATACCGGCGATGATGAGCGCCAGGGCGATGTTGCGCGTGTTGTCGTAGCGAACTTGCGCCTGTTCGAATTCGGCTTTGGCTTCTTCGAGCTGCAGCTGGTTGAGCTTGATGACGCCATCGCGGACGGGGGCGTTGAAGCTGCGCATGGTTTCGGCTGCGCTGCGCGCCTCGTCGAATTTTCCGGCCTTCAGGGCGGCCAGGCTTGGCTTGATGCCTTCGGCAACAAACTTGCTGCGATCAGCAGCGAATTTGTCGGCCAGCGCTTTTTCCTTCGTCGACTTCGGGGTGGCGCTATAGGTTTCCCACAATTTGCTGATGTCGGCGATGTTCTGCTCGATTTCAAGCGTATTTTTTTCAATGTGCTGTGGCGTCGGATCGAGCAACATTTCGTCGATCAACAGTCGATTGCGGATGAGGTTGCGATTGATGGTCGATAACTGCCCGAGCGCCACGGTGCGATTGGCGTAGACGCTGTCGAGGCCTTCGTTGGTTTTGCTCATGCCGTACAGGCCCATGCCGCCAATGATCAGCAACAGCAACGAGAGCATGCCGATCACAGCCGAGAGCTGCCCTTTCAGATTCAAACGTTTGAAGACGTTGAGGCTGCTGGCTGCGCTATCGCTAACGGCGCTGCCAAAGCGGATCTTGAGATTGCCCTGTTTTTTCTCGCGGAACAGGCGGTAGGCTTGCTCGGCTTGTTCGATCTGGGTGCGGGTGGGTTTCTTGCGCACGGACATGTAGCCGACGGTCTGGCCGTTTTCGATCAGCGGGGTGGCATGGGCATACACCCAGTAATGGTCGCCGTTCTTGCAGCGATTCTTGACCATGCCAATCCATGGCCGGCCGGCCTTCAGTGTGCGGTATAGGTCTTCGAACGCTTCCGGAGGCATATCCGGGTGGCGCACGATGTTGTGCGGCTGGCCGATCAGTTCGGCTTCCGTGAAGCCGGAAATTTCTAGAAAGTCCCGGTTGACGTAGGTGATCTGGCCCTTGAGGTCGGTCTTCGAGACAATCAGGGTGGTTTCCTGAAGTTGGACTTCCACGTTGGTTACCGGCATGTTTATGCGCATTTGAGATCTCCTTCGTTGCCGTTAATTGATTTCATCCACTAGGGCCATCTCGCTCGACAGCATGAGTTTGCCGATGTCGATGACGATCAGCATGCGCTCGTCGAGCGTGCCGAGACCCTGGATGTATTTGGTATTGACCGTGGCGGCAAACTCCGGCGCCGGACGAATCTGGTCCGGACGCAGCATCGTGACGTCCGATACGCTATCAACGACGATGCCGACGACCCGGCCCGAGATGTTCAGGATGATGACCACCGTGAATGGCGTGTATTCGACATTGCCAATCCCGAATTTGATGCGCAGGTCGACGATCGGCACGATGATGCCGCGCAAATTGACCACGCCCTTGATGAATGCTGGTGCGTTGGCGATCGAAGTTACGGCGTCATAGCCCCGAATTTCCTGCACGCTGAGAATGTCAATGGCGTATTCTTCGGGGCCGAGCGTGAAGGTCAGGTATTCTTGGGCGTGACTACTGTCGCTTGTGGCGTCAGTCGGGGTGTTACTCATGTTCTGCGGCATCTGGGATTCCTCCGTGACTATGCGGATGACGACTTGGCGCTTTTTGCCAGTCCGGCAAGTGCTGCGATATCGAGAATCATTGCGACGCGGCCATCACCCATGATCGTCGCACCGGATACGCCTGCGACCTTGCGGTAATTGGCTTCGAGACTCTTGATGACAACCTGGTGCTGACCGATCAAGGCATCGACGAACAATGCAAACTTGTTGCCATCCGCCTCCACGACGACCATGATGCCGCGATCCATTTCGGTGACTGCATTGGCAATCTGAAACACTTCATGCATTGGCACGACGGGCAGGTATTCGCCGCGCACCTGGATCAGGCGCTCCACGCCTGAAATGCTCTTGATCATGTCCTTGCTGGCTTGCAGCGATTCGATCACGTAACCGATCGGAATAATGTGGGTTTCGGCGCCGATGGCGACCGACATGCCATCGAGAATGGCCAGCGTGAGCGGTAGCCGCACCGTGATGCGTGTGCCGACTCCGGTCATCGAGTCGATCTCGACGCGGCCGCCCAAGGCCGAGATATTGCGCTTGACGACATCCATGCCGACCCCACGGCCGGAAACTTCGGTGATCTGTTCGGCGGTCGAGAAACCAGCTTCGAAAATCAGCAGCCAGACTTCCTGATCGGTCATGTTGTCGGAAACCGGCAGACCGCGTTCGCGGGCCTTGGCGAGGATGCGCTGACGGTTCAGGCCGCCGCCATCGTCGCTGACTTCGATGACGATGTTGCCGCTTTGATGGTAGGCCTT
>JBPOIN010000274.1:0-8743 GCA_052034445.1 Pseudomonadota bacterium
GCAGATGAGGAGCAAGGCTCCGAGCAGCGAGGCAATGACGGTCTTCATGGGTCTTCTCCAGCGCTGATCCAAGCGCAAAACACGTGGATTTGGAGGGTGGATCGATCACTCCAAGGGAAAAGGACTAAGTGAAATCTTGGCATGTTTTTACCATTTCGTCAATACGTATTCATTGACGAAGGCGGCAATTCATGCGAAGGTATGAACAATCAACAAGAAAATTCTTGTTGCAAACCACACTGGAGGTGCGATGAATTGGAAAATTGAGCGAGCACACCAAGAGCTCCCGGCCGAGTTGGCCATCTTTGCCCGACGAGCGTTCGTCCGCAGTTGTGAAAGGGTGTACGGAGTGGCAGTACCCATCAAGCACGTCGTTGCCTGTACCTTTCAACGGAGCAAGCAACAGCCGTTCTTCCTCCTCGCCTGGCAAACCGAAGACCTCATGAGAACGCTCGCTTTGGGGCATTTCTATCGCACCCAATTGGGAGGACAAGTGATGCTACGCTTCCTCCAAACGGAAACATGGGAGCGTGTCCCAGTCGACCGAGCTCGTCGGGATGTCTATTTCAACGTAAGAGGCTTTCCCGCGATTACCGAGCCCTGAGCCACCCACCGCCGACCCTAAACTGAGGGCCGGCCTTTTTCTTTATTACAATTATTTTGTCACCGATATTTCGGCTGAATTAAATAGTACGGAGAAATCTTCACACCACGTGAGAGCATAGCGATACTGTGAGATATCTATCCCCTTCGGTACAGTGTAATTGATATTGCCCTCCGTCCCTTTGATAGGTCCGAGGTCGACATACTCTTTGGCCGCCAAGTCCTTGGCGAGATAGACTCTCACATCGGGACCGTTGATGGTTTTGTAGTTTTCATACCGGAGAATCGTTTCGTCGGCATTCCGCACGATGCGGACAACACCCGAAGCAGGATGAGCCGGAGTATCTACGATGGGAAATGGTCCAGATATAAATGGCACGGACTCTCTACTTGGATTCGGCTCTCCGACCGCTATCGACGGAGTTGCCTCGGTTGATTCCTTCTCTATCGGTACCACTATGGGCAAATCATCATTCACCACTTTATTATCGAAAAGCGGGGACAGTGCATACCAGGCAACCCCCACGATGACTGACGCACCAAGCGCAATCAAAATATGCTTCTTTTGTATACCGGCATTCATATGTTCTCGTCGAAAATAAATTAGCAGTACATTCTTCAATTGTGTTGACAATGCCCCTTTGTTACTGGCATTATACCACCAATCAACATGAACCTTAACAAGGAGACATGATGGCAATCCGAAATGAATCAGTCCGCCGTCAGTCAGTGATCAACTTCAAGGCAGCTATCGACCACATGGCTAGGAACGTTGCGGAACAGTTACGCGCAGATGAAGCATTGCCGGATTTACGAATCACGAGTGGTCAATTCGCCGCCGGGCGTTGGGCTTTTCCCGAGGAGTACCGCCCAATAATTGAACACGCGATGGCACAAGTGATTGTCCACCAGAAATACGAACTATCCGGGGCCCAGCTCCATCTCGCGTGCATCGAGGGAGTAATGCAAGCAGGCAAGCTCTGGATTGATGGCATCCTGCAGAAGGATACATCCAAGAATAGACCGCGACTAATTCAGTCGAGACGTTCCTCCCTACGGGTTTGCACTTCGATTCGTAGAAGCACCCAGAAATAGTCCGGATGCGCCTATGCCCGCCGACTCTCCACGTGAGGGCCGGCGTTTTTCTTTGTTACGTAATTAATTACGTAATTCTTTTTTTACTTTGTTTCGTCGTGAATCCACCTCGCATAGGAGGCATTGGACTCGACATCGAGTTTCATGATGCATGGGGTTTCGTAGGGATGGATAGCCTCCACCGCTCTTTTCACCTTGGCCCAATTTTCTTTCTTGGTTTTGACCAGCGTGACAATTTCTTTGCTCGTGGCAATCTTGTCTTTCCACCAGAATGAGCTTTCAATAGGAAAATAATTCACGCAGGCAATCAACCGGTCACGAAGCAAAGCCTCCGCGACTTTCTTCGCCTCATTCTTATTCTTGTAGGTGATGTAAATGATGATGAAGTTCATAGGTTTCTATCAGTGTAAAGTAATATGGTTTTTATAAAAATTCAGAACAAATATTGTCACTATTGCTGCCGGTAAAAGCAGAAAAAATATATCTCCAATTACTAAAATGAATCTTCCTCTTAGAAATCCATCTTGTTTTTTATTTTCTATCTGAAACAAACATTCAATCTTCTGAAAACATAGACTTAAAGAAGGTATGCTGTTATTATATTGTCCCTCAGCAATTCCATCGGTATGAATTTGTTTTTGCATAAGGTAAAGATGTTCTAGGTAAAACTTCAATTCATCATTCTGTTCCTTAACTCTATCATCGACTTCTCGAAATGTAAGGTTTTTATATTCGTTCTTATAAAATAGACAAGCCTCTTTAAAAAGTTTAGGATCGGAGTGAAGAAAGTTGTTAAGTAGATCAATTCTATGATTAAATCTTCGAACTAACTGAATAAAGAAAGATAAATGTCTTGATATCTCTATTGATAGAAGATTGCTTGTAAGTATATTTGGAACCTGAGACACATCAACAGGATAAACAGAAAAATTTGGACTATACCAATTCTGACTTTCGGAATTCTTGTTGTAAGTCGACCTAAACCATTCACCCGACATTTCTAAAAGAGCATTCACTGAGTTTAAAATTCTTTTACGCTCATCAATCAATTGTTTCCGATATATAAACCATGCAATGAATATAGACAATGCACCTAAAAAGATTTCAAAGGTTAATTCACTAGCAATAATACTGAACATAGATTAAAGAGATAAAAGCGGGGCGAAATGCCCCGCTTTTATGCTACTCCTAATTTTTCCCTTGTAAAGCGGGGAATTACTTTCCGTCTACACCAGAGCGTAGCCGAGACAAGCTTCTCCTCTCTATTTCTTCTCATCTTCGGCTTTCGCCTCAGAGGCAGGCTCGGTTTCTGCGTCTTTCGGCGCATCAGCCGTACCCTCAGCCTTGGCTTCACTGGTAGCACCCTGCTTGGCGGCCTCAGCTTCAGAAGCGGCTTTGTAGAGTTTCTCACCAATCTTCTGAGCAGCTTGGGAGAGGGTCTCGGTCGCTTTCTTGATAGCGTCGAGGTCGTCACCGTTCTTTACTTTGTTGAGCTCGGTGATAGCATCCTCTACTGGCTTCTTCTCTTCGGCCGTGATCTTATCCCCTGCATCCTTCATGGCTTTTTCGGTCGTGTAGGACAGAGTGTCGGCCATGTTGCGGGCTTCGATGAGGGCCTTTTTGTTCTTATCCTCTTCGGCGTGGAGCTCGGCATCTTTCTTCATGCGCTCGATTTCATCTTTTGACAAACCGGTCGATGATTCGATGCGGATGTTCTGGCTCTTCCCTGTGGCCTTGTCTTTGGCGGACACCGTGAGGATACCAGAGGCGTCGATATCAAACGTCACCTCAATCTGTGGCACACCCCGGGGAGCCGGCATGATACCATCGAGGATGAACTGACCGAGCGATTTGTTGTCCCCTGCCATCTCGCGCTCACCCTGGAGCACATGGATCTGGACCGACGGCTGATTGTCAGAAGCGGTCGAGAATACCTGTGAGCGACTGACTGGCACGGTAGTGTTGCGGTCGATGAGTGGCGTACGGACTCCACCCATGGTCTCGATACCGAACGTGAGCGGAGTGACATCGAGGAGGAGGACATCCTTGACTGAGCCTTCGAGCACACCACCCTGGATAGCAGCACCGAGGGCGACGACTTCAGCAGGGTTCACCGTGATGTTGGGCTTCTTGCCAAAGAATTTCTCTACTTCGGCGAGGACGAGAGGCATGCGGGTCATACCACCGACGAGCACCACTTCGGAGAGGTCCTTCACGTCAATCTTGGCATCAGCCAGGGCCTTTTTCACTGGCTCAAACGAAGCCTTGACCAAATCCCCGACCAATTCCTCGAGCTTGGCCCGAGAGAGTTTGATGAGGAGGTGCTTGGGACCAGAGGCATCAGCAGTGATAAACGGCTGGTTGATTTCGGATTCCTGTGCGGTCGAGAGCTCGATCTTGGCCTTCTCGGCGGCTTCCTTGATGCGCTGGAGAGCGAGTGGGTCTTTGGACAGGTCGAGTCCTTCTTGCTTCTTGAATTCATCGAGGATCCAGTGGATAATGCGCTGGTCAAAGTCGTCACCTCCGAGATGCGTGTCACCATTGGTCGAGCGGACTTCTACCGTATCTTCGGACACTTCAAGGATAGAGATATCGAACGTCCCACCACCCAAGTCATAGACGGCAATCTTTTCATCTTTCTTCTTGTTGAAACCATAAGCGAGCGCGGCAGCTGTCGGTTCGTTGATGATACGGCGGACATTGAATCCAGCGATTTCTCCGGCTTCTTTGGTCGCCTTGCGCTGTGAATCATCGAAGTAGGCAGGGACTGTGATAACGGCATCCGTAATTTTCTCTCCGAGCTTTTCTTCGGCATCCGCTTTCAATTTAGAAAGAATCATGGCACTGGCCTCCTGTGGAGTGTACTCTTTGCCTCCCATGATAATCTTGACACCTTCACCAGCCTGTACGACTTTGTACGGCAGGGTCTTCATGTCACGCTGAGCATCCTCGTCGTTAAAGTGTCGTCCAATGAGACGCTTCACAGAGTAGAGCGTGTTCTCTGGATTGGTAACACCCTGACGCTTGGCGAGTAGTCCCACCAGGCGCTCCCCGGTTTTGCTAATCGCTACCATCGATGGTGTGGTGCGGTTGCCTTCTTTGTTCTCGATAATCGTCGGGGTTCCACCCTCCACGAAAGCCATCGCTGAGTTGGTGGTCCCTAAATCTATCCCAAGTATTTTACTCATAATCTTATTTTACTTACTTATTTATAACTAAACTAATTTGGTTGACTGTATACCGTATCAAGTATGCTGTATCAGGTATTTTCATACGGTATACGTGATACGTAATACCCTATACATTTATTAACTAACAGTTACTTTGGCTGGTCTGATGACTTTACCTCCGAGACGGAACCCTTTCTGTAATACTTTGACTATTGTATGAGTCTCCTCTTTTGCCTCGTCTTGATTCTCAATTCTTGATTCGTGATTCTTGGCTTCGCTACTTACGGCTTCATGGATAGTAGGATCAAACGTATCTCCCTCTTTCGTTTCTATCACTTCGACGCCATTTGATTTGACCACGTCCTCCAACTGCTTCTCGATGTATTGGATGCCGACGACCCAAGGACTGTCTTTCTGTTCTGGTGGAACATGCATGGTGGCGGAACGGAAGTTGTCGAGTACAGGGACGATATCGAGTATCAATTTTTCAATGAGGTAACCACCGAGTTCTTTCTGTGACTCCTGCTGACGCTTACGATAGTTTTCAAAGTCCGCTTGGAGCCGCTTGAGATCGTTCAGATAGTTGCTTTCTTCTATTCTTTTCTGTGATTTTTCAAATATTTCTTTAAAATCAGCCTTATACTCACTATTATCTCTAATTTCCTCTATAGTGACCCACCGATACTCATTATGTTCGTCACTCAATGCAACTTCTCCATTCTTCAAAAGTGCGAGTTGAACAATACAGGCAACTTGAATTAATTTTTTTCCGTCATAACCACCTATTGTACGTACATACTCACATACTGGGCCAATCATCTCATAGTCAATACTTTCACCTACTTCTTCTGTAATTTCACGATTGAGCGCCTCCGCGAGACTTTCACCAATGTTGACTCTTCCGCCAGGAATATCCCATAGACCATATCGTTCAGCATATCCAGCACTCGCCTTGGCATCCTTCGCTATCAGAAACGCTTTTTTAGAATGATCGTAAAAAACAATCTTTTGTGACAGCTGAAAGTTTTCGTGTGTTTCATGATTCATGCTTCCTGATTCTTGATTCACTTTTTTCTTGAGCATATTTTTGTACGCTATTTTGATTATGATGCCCGGGAGAGGGCGCTTTTGACGATTTCAAATTGTCTGGCACGTTCTTCATCAGTTAATTCTTTACTATCAGAGATTTCTTGTACCGTTTCGTTTTCTATATTTTCATCCGCCATAAACTTTAATTTTGAATTTCCAATTTCGATTGAATGTTTAATTTTTTAATGATTGAAAATTGATTCAAAATTCTTACTTCAAAATTGAGGAATTATCAGAATGATTGAGAGTGATGTTCCCAAGAATTTTCGCATGTATTCGATGAGGGATTTGTTCTTGGCATAGTCCATGCGCTTGGGTCCGATGATGGCGAGCATCCCTCGCCCTTCCTCTGTCTGATACGGCGCGACAATCATGGAGCAGTTATCGATACCAGTGATGGGATTTTCATTGCCGATAAAGATACGCGTTTCACCGTCTTTCAGTTCGAGCATGATGCCATCAAGCTTTTCATCGAGCGTATCCAGCGTTTCTACCAAACGGCAGAGCTCATCGATTTCTTGGAATTCTGGCTTCTCGATCATCTCGCGCATCCCAAAGTCATAGAGCTCGTCCTTACCTACCATGCCCGAAACGGCGAGATTGCCTGAGAGAGCGGAGAGGAGCTTGGCGGTACTGCGACTCAGTCGAGTGTTCTTGGCCTTCATCATGAGGAGCTCTTTTTGCAGTCTCCGCTGATCCTCACGAGAGAGATCAGTATCACCCATCATTTCCTCGACATACATCCGATACCCTTCGTCGGTGGGGATGCGACCGGCTGAGACATGAGGCTGATACAGGTACCCTGCCTCCTCGAGTGCCACCATGTCGTTTCGGAGGGTTGCACTACTCACCCCGAAGTCGTAGTGCTCGAGGAGTGCCTGCGACCCTACCGGCACCGCGGTCTTGGTATAGAGCTCGACGATGGCCGAGAGCAGTTGTTTTTGACGATCAATCATTTTAACAGTCGTTAGTTATTAGGGGTTAGTAGTTAGCAAATTCACCGACTACTAGACTCAATAACTCTTAAAACTTCATTACAATTTCATTATAAATAGCGATTAGCACTCTGTCAAGTCGAGTGCTAATCTGGGTTATACCTATCAAACTATACGTTTCAAAATGGCTCCCGAATTCACGACCGCGATTATACGAGCCATTGTGTGTAAGAAGATTTGGCTACTGGGTAAGCCCGGTAGTGAAATTTTGACCACTCAATCATCTCTTTATACACGCTGTTTGAAAATGATTCTCCAGTCAAAATTCTACTACCGGGTAAGAAAAAAGCCCGCCCGAATCGCAATGATGAGTTGCGAATCGTTGCGGGCGGGCCCGCAGGAGAGCCTCCTTTGGACTTATTGAACCTGGCCTGAATTAGCCAGGCTTGCAAGCGTGCTTGCAATCGATGGTGCAGACATTGCTCCGCGGGTCAAAATACCGGCGGGCCAACTTTGGCACGAGACTGATGACCACTGATGCATGCTGCTTGCGAGTTGCTTCACGGCAGGGCACTTCTCTCCCTTTGCCACCTTTGGAGTCCGTGCGATGCTTCGACTTCACTGAATGACTCTTGCCCATGTTGTCTCCGTCAGTGACCAGGGCGGTTGAGTGCGTCGGCCACGCGCTGGCACAGGTCGCAATTCGGACACGGTCTGGGACCGAGAACGCATTCGTTGTTTCGAAATGACCACGATGCATGGCGCAGATTCGTCTGGATCTGAAGACGATCACACCACGTGCGTTCAGCAGGCAACACGTTCATGGCCTCTGAATCAGCCGGTGGTTTAACCGACATATGTGACAAATGCATCATGTCTCCTTGAGTTGCGCCAGGTTGGCGTGGCTGTCGCAGTACGTGCGAGACACGCAGGCGAGGCAGTACTCGCTCCCGCGTAGGTCCGACGTCTCGGCGATAGGAACCTGGACCCCGGTACCCTGGCCCTTAGACGGGCACAAGATCACCGGGACAGAGAGTGGGATAGCACTCATGCTCACTCCTTGCGGTTGCGAAGGTGGGGGCGGTTCGAGCGGAGTTGTGGCCAGCGCCGATGGTGTGCGGGACCGTAGGGCGAATACCCTGACGTTGACCGCATGACGTACCTCCGACGAGGAAGCTGGGTCACCACGAGCTCGTCGGAGGTGTGACGATCGAGCCACGCCTCCCCCAGATTGGGGACCTGGGCGAGGTCGTGTGCGACGGCCCCAAGGAGTCGCGCAATGGTGTCACCGTCCTCGCAAATGAGGATGCGACTCGTAGTCACGGACTCAAACAGCCCTCCTGGCTCGTGCAACGCGCGCGCTTGTTCTTTGGTCATGAACACCGCATCCACGCTTATTGCGAGCCCAGCCAAAACAATTGGCTGGTTTCCATTCTCGATTTCATTGGGCATCACACCTCCTCGAATTTATCCAGAAACCGCTCAGTCTCTGTGCGTTGCCTTGCCAGTGCCAGTTCGTCAAACCTGTCTTCACAGGCCTTCGAACAGGTACCCGAGAAACGACTGCTCTGTCCCGATACATCATGTCGACCGTACGGGAATTGGAACCCGGCGCCACACACGATGCATTGTCCATTGATGAGCGGAAGAGATTCTGCGGGCGCATGCCCGACTTCTGTGGCCTTCACTGCCTTACTCCGGTTATGTTAACGATCTATACGACGGGGTCATAGCCCCCGTCGTGCCACGGATGGCAGCGGATGATGCGCTTGGCGCTCATCCAACTTCCTCGGAACACTCCATACCGGGCGATAGCCTGATAGGAATACTCTGAGCAGGTAGGATAGAAGC
>JBPOIN010000214.1:0-3514 GCA_052034445.1 Pseudomonadota bacterium
TCAACATGAGCGGGAATTGGCGGCATAATGCCAACGGGTTGGAAGACGAAAAACAGAGGGAAGCTCAGTTGAGTTCCAGAAAGGAACCGAAGCTTCGCGTATTGGCGTCCTGCCAGATGCGCCGCCGACTGTCCTGCACGTTCTTCTCGACGACGCCTTTCTCCCAGCCTGAGGCGACATTGCAGAAATCCGTATCGAACAGGTAGTGCGAGGCCAGTGCGGCAAACCGGGAATTGACGACGCGGCCTTTGCCTTTCTTGACCTTGTCGACAGCGGTCTTCATTTTGTCGTATATGCCGCTACGCGGCACGCCGCCCAAGACCGCAAAGGCTCGGGTATGGGCATCAAACAGCATTTCGTGGCTTTGCCCTGGATAGGCCACGAGGACAAAGGCACGGCTGGCGCAAAGCTTGAGATGGGCCACCTGGATTCGCCGGTAGATTCCGCCGACGATCAGTCCTTCTTCACTCCAGTCAAACTGGAAGGCTTCGCCCAGTGCAAACTTGAGCGGGACGAACGCACCTTTCGCCTTGGACCGGCCAGCCTGATCGCGCCAGTGCCGAATAAATTCGGTGACGCGGCTGTAGCTGCCAGTGAAACCCTCTGCACGAATTTCACCCCAGAGCCTCAGTGCTGTCCTGCGATCGCGTTTGGGGCGGTGGGCATCCGTTTCCAGCGCTTTCTTCAGCTTCGCTTTAAACGGCTCCAGTTTGGTTTCGCCTGTCTGCCGAATGTATTTCGGCTCGCTACCTTCTGCTGAGCGTAACCACTTCTTGATGGTGTTGCGCGACAAACTCGTGCGTCTCGCAATCTCGGACAAGGACAGCTTGTCCCGGTAATACATCCTTCTTATCTTGCCAAGCATGGCCATGGTGATCACCCCGTTCCCCCTGCCCGAAAATCAGGCAGGATAGGTTGAAAACCCTGGTCAATTTTGAACGCGCATTTCCTCGGTTAGATGGTCAATATTCGGCGCGCGTCTACACCTCCCATTTCGACAATTTCACGAAAGCGTGACCGACGTTTCACCAAAGCGTGACCGCCGTTTCATGGCGAGCGTGACCGATTGAGGTATTATTGAACCTTATCCATGCAGCATCCCGTCATCGGTCACGATGACGCGAAATCAGCGGTCACGTTCCGCGAAATGCGCACTGAACAAGGCAGGTGGCGTGCGTCGAGCCTTTGAGGGTGACGACCGCGAAAGCGAACTCGACGGTATTTGCCCCGGCAACAACGAGAGCGCCGGCAAACGAAAGAGTGGGAAAACCCGCAAGGGCAATGCCTATGGCGCCGACTGTGGTGTGGGGGCGCTCAAGCGGCGCGCGTCAAGATAATTGCCGCCTCGGCCATGTAGCCAACGGTTGAGCGCGGATTCAGCTTCGAAGTACAACGCTAAGTTAACGACGTCGGTTTATGCTGATGGAATTATTTTTAATGCTATGCTTCCAACCTTGTCTTCGCAATTTCCGCGGAGCAAGCCCGACAGGCGGCTAGCTATTTCAACGTGTCGTGCCACTTTCATCTGGGGATTTCATGCAGCTCAAGGGCAGTGTATTCGTGGTGACCGGCGCGGCTTCGGGGCTGGGCGCCGCGACGGCGCGCATGCTGGTCGCGGCAGGGGCGCGCGTGGTGCTGGCGGATCTGAACCGGGCCGGCGGCGAGGCGCTGGTGGCCGAACTGACGGCCGAGTTTGCCAGCGCTGCGGACGAGGTGGCAGCGTTTGCGCTGACCGATGTGAGCGATGAGGCGAGTGCGGCACTCTCCATCGCGCTGGCCCAGCAGCGTTTCGGCGCCGTGCATGGTCTGGTGAATTGCGCCGGCATCGTGCATGGCGAGAAGCTGCTCGGCAAGGCGGGGCCGCATGGACTGGCGGCATTCACACGCAGCCTGCAGGTGAATCTGGTCGGCACGTTCAACATGATCCGTCTGGCTGCCGATGCCATGCAGCGCAATGCGCCGAATGCCGAGGGCGAGCGCGGGGTGATCGTGAATACAGCGTCGATCGCGGCGTTCGACGGGCAGATCGGTCAGGCGGCGTATGCGGCCTCCAAGGGCGGCATCGTGGCCATGACGCTGCCGCTGGCGCGCGAGCTGGCGCGCTACGGCGTCCGCGTGATGACGATTGCACCGGGGGTGTTCGAGACGCCGATGATGGCCGGCATGGCGCCGGAGGTGCAGCAGGCGCTGGGCCGTCTGGCGCCTTTCCCCGCGCGTTTCGGCAAGCCGGCTGAGTATGCGGCGCTGGTGCGCCAGATTGTCGAGAACCCGATGCTGAATGGCGAGGTGATCCGTCTCGACGGCGCGCTGCGCATGCCGGCCAGGTGATGCGGACCGGCGCACTCAAATTGCCATGGATGCCATGACGCACGACGATCGCTGTTATCACTGTGGCCTGCCGCTGGCGGGCGCGGAGTTTTCCGTCACCATCGAGGACGTGCCGCGCCGCGTGTGTTGCCTGGGTTGCCAGGCGGTGGCCGAGGCGATCGTGGCGAATGGTCTGACGGATTATTACCGCCATCGCGACGCCATGCCCGATAGCCCGCGCGAGGCGATTCCGGCGGCGCTGCAGGATGTCGGTCTGTTCGATCTGCCGGAAATCCAGAAGAGTTTCGTGCAGCGTGTCGCCGGCCCGGCGGGCGAGCATGAACGTGAGGCGGCGCTGATTCTCGAAGGCATTACCTGTGCGGCCTGCGTGTGGCTCAACGAGGCGCATCTGGCGCGCCAGCCCGGCGTGACGGCGGTGCAGATTAATTACGCCACACGACGAGCGCTGGTCCGCTGGGACGAGCGGCAGATCAAGCTGTCGCAGATTCTCTCGGCCATTGCGGCGATCGGCTATCGCGCCTATCCGTACGACCCGGCGCGTTCGGAGCAGCTGGCGCAGCAGGAGCGGCGTGTCGCCCTGTGGCGCCTGTTCGTCGCCGGCTTCGGCATGATGCAGGTCATGATGTACGCCTTTCCGGTGTATATCGCCGACGCAGGCGACATGACGCCGGACATCGAGCAATTGATGCGCTGGGCTAGCCTGATTCTGACCACGCCGGTGATGCTGTATTCGGCCGCACCGTTTTTCCGTAGCGCCTGGCGCGATCTGCTGCTGCGCCGCGTCGGCATGGATGTACCGGTGGCGCTGGGTATCGGCAGCGCCTTCCTGGCGAGTTGCTGGGCGACGCTGAATGCGGCCGGCGAGGTGTATTTCGACTCGGTGACGATGTTCGTGTTCTTCCTGCTCACCGGGCGCTATTTTGAAATGATGGCGCGCCAGCGTGCAGCGCGCGGCGTCGAGACGCTGACGCGCGCCTTGCCGGCGTTTGCTTCCCGCCTGCCGGCGTTTCCGGCGCTCGATGCCGAGCGCGTGGCGGTGGCCCAGCTGGCGGTCGCCGACATCGTGCTGGTACGGCCCGGCGAAGTGATCCCGGCCGATGGCGCGGTGATCCAGGGCGAGAGTTCAGTTGATGAATCGCTGCTGACCGGTGAGAGTGTGCCGGTGGGCAAACGGGTTGATGATGAG
>JBPOIN010000221.1:0-6149 GCA_052034445.1 Pseudomonadota bacterium
CGCGTTTGCGCATTCTGACCATCGATGCGCTGTGCGCCAGCCTGGCGCGCCAGATGCCATTCCTGTCGCGCTTCGGCGCCCAGCCGCGCATCAGCGACGATGCCGAGCGGCATTACGCCGAGGCCGCCCAGCGTACGCTGGCGCTGCTGGATGCCGATACGCCGTTCGCTGAAGTGGTGGCTGCGGCGCTGCGCCATTTCGACAACGATGTCGGGCGGCTGTCCGGTCTGCTGGCGAGCATGCTGGCGCGCCGCGACCAGTGGCTGCGCCATGCATTCGGGCCGCAGTTGCGCGTCGAGGCCGAAGAGGCGCTGGCGGCGTTGATCGGCCGCGATCTTGAACGGGCGGCGGAATTCCTCGATCGGCGGCTGCAAGCCGCGCTGATGCCGCTGGCACGCTTCGCCGCGGCCAATCTGCCGGAAGCGCCGGCCTTCGCGCCGCTGCTCGACTGGCAGACACCGCTCAGCGGGATGCCCGAGGAATTGCCGCACTGGCGCGCGTTGCGCCAGCTGCTGCTGACCGGCAGCGGTACATTGCGCAAGAAACTCACCAAGAACGAGGGTTTTCCGCCCAAGATCGCCGATGAACAGAAGCAGGCGCTGATGGCCTTGCTGGCGGATCTGGACGCCCAGTCCGGCGCCGAAGCCGCGCTGGCGCGGCTGGGCGAGTTGCCCGATGCACACTATAGCGATGCCGACTGGCAGACCGTCGAGATCATGGCGCAATTGCTCAAGCTCGCGGCGGGGCAGTTGTGGACGGTGTTCAACGAGCAGGGCGAGGCGGATTTCGTCGAGGTCGCGCAGCGCGCGCTGCTGGCGCTGGGCGATGCCGAATCGCCCAGCGAACTGGCGCTCAAGCTCGATTACCGGATTCAGCATCTAAAGGTCGATGAATTCCAGGACACCAGCCCGACCCAGGTGCAGCTGTTGCAGCGTCTCACGACCGGCTGGCAGGAGGGCGACGGGCGCACGCTGTTCTGCGTCGGTGACCCGATGCAGTCGATCTATCGTTTCCGCAAGGCCGATGTCGGCCTGTTC
This sequence comes from Pseudomonadota bacterium, assembly GCA_052034445.1. Taxonomy (GTDB): domain Bacteria; phylum Pseudomonadota; class Gammaproteobacteria; order Burkholderiales; family Rhodocyclaceae; genus Sterolibacterium. The sequence goes on from JBPOIN010000221.1 coordinate 1,038, forward strand.
CTGCGTGCCGCCGAAACCGGCATCGGCCACATCGCCCTGCAGCCGCTGCGGCTGTGCCGCAATAACCGCTCGTGCGCGGCCATCGTCGACTGGATCAATCGCAGTTTCGCTACGGTGTTTCCGGCCCAGGACAGCGTGAGCGACGGGGCGATCCGCTATCGCGAGTTTGTCGCCGTGCGCGCCGACCAGCCGGCGGCGGGCGTGCAGGTGCATGCGCTGCTGGCCGAGGCTGCCGCGGCCGTGACGGATGCCGACGATGCCCCGGATGTGCGCGAGGCCGAGCGCATCCTGCAGATCGTCGCCGCCGAACGGGCCGCCGCCGCCGCGCTCGGCGTGCCGCGCACGATTGCGGTGCTGGTGCGCGCGCGCAGCCATCTGGATGCACTGGTCGCGCTGGTGCGCAGTCGCCAGCCGCAGCTGCGTTTTCAGGCCGTCGAGATCGAGCGTCTGGCGCAGCGTCAGGTGGTGCAGGATCTGCTGTCGCTGACGCATGCGCTGCATCAGCGCGCCGACCGCGTGCATTGGCTTGCCGTGCTGCGCGCGCCGTGGTGCGGCCTGCGCCTGGCCGATCTGCATGCGCTGGCGGCCGACAATCAGGTCGCGACGATCTGGCAGTTGCTGCAGGATGGCGCGCGTCTGCAGCGGCTGTCGCCCGACGGCCAGCTACGGCTGCGGCATGTGCAGGCGGTGTTTGCCGAAGCCTTTGCGCAGCAGGGCCGCATGCCGCTGCGCCGCTGGGTCGAGGCGGTCTGGTTCAAGCTGGGCGGCGCGGCCTGCCTGCGCGCGGCGCAGGAGGCGGCCGATGTCGCCGACGTGCAGAGCTTCTTCGCGCTGCTCGATACGCTCGATGCGGCGGGGCGCTTCAGTCTCGCCGAGCTGGAGCAGGAAGTTGCCGAGCTGTATGCGGCGCCCGATGCGCTGGCCGACGGCTCGCTGCAGTTCATGACGATTCACAAGTCGAAAGGCCTGGAGTTCGATACCGTGATCCTGCCCGGTTTGCAGCGCAAGGGGCGCGGCGACGAGCGCACGCTGATGCTGTGGGAGGAGGTCGCCATCGAAGGACTGGCCGAGCAACTCGTGGCTGCGCCGCTCACGCAGGGCGGCGCGAACGGCGTGCCGACGCCCTACGATTTCCTGCGCCAGCTCGAACAGCAGCGCTCGGCCAACGAACTCACGCGCGTGTTGTATGTTGCCGCGACGCGGGCGATTCGTTGCCTGCATCTGGTCAGCATGGTCCGGACCAATCAGGCCGGCGAACCGTTGCGCCCGGGTGGCAGTTTTCTCGATCTGCTTTGGCCGGCAATGCGGGATGAATATGCAGGGGTGGCTTCGATCGGCCAGGAGCCTTGTGCTGGCGCGGTTTCTCCGCCGGAATTTGAAGCGCCTTTGACGCCGCTGGTGCGCGTGGCCGTGGTGGCTGGCAATGCGTTGCCGGGGCTTGAATCCGTCAATGTCGAACGCATATCAACTGTGTCGGCTCCCGGCCCGCAGGAATCCGGCGCTGGACTGCCGGCGGCGGCTGACCGCTTTGCGGCCGATGTCGGCACGCTGCTGCATGTGTATCTGGAGCGCATCGCCATCGATACGCTGAACGGCTGGGATGCGGCACGCATCAAGGCGCTGCTGCCGGCGATGCAGCGCTGGCTGACGCGCCACGGTTACGCGGCGGAACTGGCGCAGCAGGGCGCACAACGCGTTGCGGCGGCCCTGCATACCACGCTGGCGAGCGCGGAAGGGCGCTGGGTGCTCGGTGCGCAGCAGGACCGCGCGGCCGAACTCATGCTGGCGAGCGCGGAGGCCGAGGCTGCGGGGGCCGCCTCCATTGCCACCCATGTCGTTGACCGCAGCTTCGTCGCCGACGGTCAGCGCTGGATCATCGATTACAAGAGCGCGCAGTTCGATGGCGATGCGCCGCCGCAAACGCTGTTGGTTACGCATGCAAACGGCTATCGTGCACAGCTCGAACGTTATGCCGCCTTGTTCGCCGGCGAGGGCTTGCCGCAGCGGCTGGCGATTTTCTACGCCACGCTGGGCCGGCTCGTCGAGCTGCCGGCGCAGGCGGCACTCTGGAATGGTTGAATCTTTGATAGACAGGGAAGACACAATGACGTCATTGCATGATTTTTCGGTCAAGGCACCCGATGGCCGCGATTGTTCGCTGGCCGATTACGCCGGCAAGGTGGTGCTGATCGTGAACACCGCCAGCAAGTGCGGTTTCACGCCGCAATACACGGGGCTCGAAGCCCTGTACGAACGCTACCGCGAGCGCGGCCTGGTGATCCTGGGTTTTCCGTGCAACCAGTTTGGTCACCAGGAGCCCGGCAACGCGGCCGAGATCGGCGAATTCTGCACGCTGAATTTCGGCGTGACCTTTCCGCTGTTCGCCAAGGTCGAGGTGAATGGCCCCCACGCGGCGCCGGTCTTCGAGTTTCTCAAGTCCGCCCAGCCCGGCGTGTTCGGCAGCCAGGCCGTGAAGTGGAATTTCACCAAATTCCTCATCGACCGCCGGGGGCAACCTGTGGCGCGCTACGCGCCGACCACGGCGCCGGAAAAGCTGGCGGCGGATATCGAAGCGCTGCTGTAGAGGAGGCTATATGCGATTGCCCGGGTTCTGACTGCTTAAATCACGTTCAAGACGGCTTTATGGGTTAAAATAACAAGTTACCCTGTTTGTTTAACCTTGTTTTGGAGCTTTAGCATGGCCATTGAACGTACCCTTTCCATCATCAAACCCGATGCCGTCGCCAAGAATGTCATTGGCCAAATTTACACGCGTTTCGAGTCGAACGGCCTGAAGATCGTCGCTGCCCGTCTCGCCCAGTTGTCGCGCAAGGAAGCCGAGGGCTTCTACGCCGTGCATCGCGAGCGTCCTTTCTTCAAGGATCTGGTCGAGTTCATGATCTCCGGCCCGGTGATGATCCAGGCGCTCGAAGGCGAAGGCGCCATTCTCAAGAACCGCGACCTGATGGGCGCCACCGATCCGAAGAAGGCTGCACCGGGTACTATCCGCGCCGATTTTGCCGACAGCATCGATGCCAACGCCGTGCATGGTTCGGATTCCGCCGAGAATGCCGCGATCGAAATTGCCTACTTCTTCCCGGCTTCCAACGTCTATTCGCGTTGATGTTCGCGGCGCGCCGCCCGCGCTCTGCGGCCCGGCGCGCCTTTTGTCGATCATCCGAGCATGACACAGCGCGTCGCCAATCTTCTCGATCTGGATGTTGCCGGCCTGAGCGAGTTGTTCCTGCGCCTGGGCGAAAAGCCCGAGCGGGTGAAGATGCGCGCCAAGCAGGTACTGCGCTGGCTGCATCAGCGCGGCGCCACGGATGTCGCCGGCATGACGGATATCGCCAAGGCGTTTCGTCAGCAGCTGGCCGGCGCGTCCTGTGTGACGCCGCCGCCGCTGGTGCGCGATCATGCGTCGACGGACGGTACGCGCAAGTTTCTGTTTGACGTCGGCAACGGCAATGCCGTTGAGACGGTGTTCATTCCTGAAGACACGCGCGGCACCCTGTGCGTGTCGAGTCAGGCCGGTTGTGCGCTGGATTGCGCCTTCTGCTCGACCGGCAAGCAGGGTTTCAATCGCAATCTGAGCGTCGCCGAGATCATCGGCCAGCTCTGGCAGGCCAATCGTCTGCTCGGGCCGGCGCAGCCATCGGGTGACAGCGCCGAGCGCGTGATCAGCAATGTGGTCATGATGGGTATGGGCGAGCCGCTCGCCAATCTTGATAATGTCATCCAGGCGCTGCATCTGATGCTCGACGACAACGCGTATGGCCTGTCGCGCCGGCGCGTGACGGTGTCGACCTCGGGCATCGTGCCGGGCATCGACCGTTTGCGCGAAGAGTGCCCCGTGGCGCTGGCCGTGTCGCTGCATGCGCCCAACGACGCGCTGCGCGATCATCTGGTGCCGATCAACCGCAAGTATCCGCTCGCCGAACTCATGGCGGCCTGCCAGCGTTATCTGACGGCGGCGCCGCGTGATTTCGTGACGTTTGAATATGTGATGCTGCAGGGCGTCAACGACCACGACGGCGACGCGCGCGAGCTGCTGCGCCTGACGCGCGATGTGCCGTGCAAGTTCAATCTGATTCCGTTCAATCCTTTCCCGCAGTCCGAGTTCAAGCGCTCGGGCGCCGAGCGCGTACGGCGTTTTGCCGAGATCCTGCTCGAAGGCGGTGTGGTGACGACGACGCGCAAGACGCGCGGCGACGACATCGATGCCGCTTGCGGCCAGTTGGCCGGCCAGGTGCAGGATCGCAGCAAGCGCACCGTCCGCAATGCCTGCGCCGCCGATACCGGCGCGGCGCATCCTGCGTCGCGCATTCCCGTTGTGGAGATTGCCTCATGAATTTGTTCCGAAACGCTGCAAATCATGTATTGCTGACGCTGTTGCTGGCGGGTTGCGCCGGCGGCAGCGCGGTGTCCGATCGCGCTGCCGAGCCGGCCGTTTCGCAACAGGCTGCCGTGAATGAAGCCCAGCAGCGCGCCAAGGTGCATACCGAGCTCGGCGCCTTGTATCTGCAACGCGGCAACTACGCCGTGGCGCTTGATGAGGCCAAGGTGGCGCTGGAATCCGACCCTGGCTATGCCCCGGCGCACAATCTCATGGGCCTGACCTATATGCAGCTGCGCGAAGAGCGGCCGGCCGAAAAGAGTTTCGAGCTGGCGTTGAGCCTGGCGCCGACCGACCCCGAGATCAATAACAGCTTCGGCTGGTTCCTGTGCCAGAGCGGGCGCGAGCAGCGCTCGATGCAGTATTTCCACAATGCGATCAAGAGCCCGCTGTATGCCACGCCGGCCATGCCGTATACCAATGCAGGTATCTGCGCGTTGCGCCTCAAGGACGATGCGGCCGCCGAGGATTATTTCACCAAGGCCTTGCGTCTCGACGGGCGCAACCAGCGGGCGATCTTCTTCCTCGCCGACATCGCCTATCGTCATGGCCGTTTCGGCGTCACGCGCCTGCATCTGACCGAACTGCACAAGATCATCGATCCGAGTCCTGAATCGCTCTGGCTGGCCTTGCGCACCGAGCGCAAGCTCGGCGATCGCACGGCGGAAGCGCGCTATGCGGCGCAATTGCAGCGCCAGTTCCCGGCTGCGCCGGAA
>JBPOIN010000004.1:0-18585 GCA_052034445.1 Pseudomonadota bacterium
GTTGCGGATTTCGAACTTGTAGAGCGCACCGGGCGGTAGTTCGGGGATGAACAGTTCCCATACGCCACTGTTGCCAAGGGCGGCCATCTGATGCAGACGGCCGTCCCAGCGATTGAAGTCGCCGATCACCGACACGCGTTCGGCATTCGGCGCCCAGACACGGAAGCGGATGCCCGCCACGCTCTGCGGGCTTTCAAGGTCGCCGCAAATTTCGCTGAGTGCGCCGAGCAGCCGGTAGGCCTGGCAATGGCTTCCTTCGTTGAACAGGTACAGATCTTCGGCGGGGGGCAGGGGGGCAAAGGCATAGGGGTCGAGGCAGATTCTGGCCAGGCCGTCTTCTTCCATGCGCAGGCGGTAGTGCGGCATGGCGGCGTTGTCGGCCGTCAGCCGGCCGCGCCATTCGAACACGCCAGTGGCATGGATGCGTGTGAATTGCAGCGGTCCCGCAGGCGGTGGTGCGGCGTCGCACCAGTGCAGGGTGACGCTCTGGGCATGGGGGTTGAAGACGCGCACCACCCATGCATCGCCTTCACGGTGCGGGCCGAGTACCTGGTGCGGGTCATGTGCGCGCGCTTCGACGAGGCGGCGCACGGCTTCATCGAGGGGTGGTTGGCCTGGTGCGGCGGCTGAACGGGTGGCGGGATTCTTGCCCATGAATGCAGTGTCGTGTGGCGATTTTTAAGAGATTTTACGGGTTGAATTTACATTGGGTAGAGCCGAATATCTGTTTTAAACTGTCCAACGAGAATTCTGCGCAAGTCAATGCAGTTGTCGCCAGGAGCCATGATGCAAGATCAGCCAGCAAACCTCCAGCAGCGCAACGGCCGATCCGGCCACGATACACGCTTTGTCAGCAATCTGACGCGCGCCACGTTCGCCATGGTGCTCGCCGGCGGCCGCGGCAGCCGGCTCATGCAGCTCACCAACTGGCGCGCCAAGCCCGCCGTGCCGTTTGGCGGCAAGTTCCGCATCATCGATTTCACGCTGTCGAACTGCGTGAATTCGGGCATCCGCCGCATTGGCGTGGCCACGCAATACAAGGCGCAAAGCCTGATCCACCATTTGCAGCGTGGCTGGAGCTTTCTCGATGGCCGCTTCGACGAATACATCGACCTGCTGCCAGCGCAGCAGAAGGTGACCGAGAACTGGTACCAGGGCACGGCCGACGCGGTGTATCAGAACCTCGACATTCTGAGCCGCGATGCGCCCAAATACGTGCTGATCCTGTCGGGCGATCATGTCTACAAGATGGACTACAGCCGCATGCTCGCCGAGCATGTCGCCAACCAGGCTGAACTCAGCATTGCCTGCATCGACGTGCCGATTGCCGAGGCGCGCGAATTCGGCGTCATGAGTATTGCGGCCGACAAGCGCATCGTCGGTTTCGCCGAGAAGCCCGCCGATCCTGCACCAATGCCGGGCCAGCCGGATCGCGCATTGGCGAGCATGGGCGTGTATGTCTTCAATGCGGACTTTCTCTTCGAGCAGTTGTTGCGCGATAGCGCGGATGCTGAATCGGCGCACGACTTCGGCAAGAACATCATCCCGCGTGCAGTGACGCAGAATCGCGTGTTCGCTCACAGCTTCAAGGACAGCTGCGTCGGCCAGCCGGAGGACGGCGGCAGCGAGGCGCGGCCCTACTGGCGCGATGTCGGCACCATCGATGCCTACTGGGAGGCGAACATGGATCTGACCAATATCACGCCCGAACTCAATATGTATGACGAGGACTGGCCGATCTGGACCTATCAGGAACAATTGCCGCCGGCCAAGTTCGTTTTCGACGACGATGGCCGGCGCGGCGTGGCCATCGATTCGCTGATATCGGGCGGCAACATCATCAGCGGCGCCACCGTGCGGCGCTCGCTGCTGTTCTCCCAGGTGCGCGTGCATAGCTATGCGACAGTCGAGGATGCGGTGATCCTGCCGAAGGTCGATATCGGCCGCCATGCGCGCCTGCGCCGCGTGATCATCGACAAGCACTGCCGGATTCCGCCCGGCATGGTGGTCGGCTATGACGAGGCAGAGGACCGGAAACGTTTCCACGTTTCCGAAAAAGGCATCGTGCTGATCACGCCGGAAATGCTCGGCCAGCAGATGCGTCAGGAACGCTGAGCGGGCTTCAGATGGCCGCCGCCGCATCCATGAGTCCGCAACTTGATCTGGTGTTTCTCTGGCACATGCATCAGCCGGATTACCGCGATCACCAGGCCGGCAGTCATGTGCTGCCATGGACTTATCTGCACGCCCTCAAGGACTACACTGACATGGCGGCGCATCTCGAACGCCATCCGCAGGTGCGGGCGGTGGTCAATTTCGTGCCGGTGCTGCTCGAACAGATCGAGGATTATGCTGCCCAGTTTGCGCATGGTGATTTCCGCGATCCCTTGCTGCGTCTGCTGGCGGCGCCGGATCTCGAACGCATCAAACCCGCCGAGCGTGAGTTTCTGCTGCAGACCTGTTTTCGCAGTAATCACACCACGATGCTGGCGCCGTTCCCGTGTTACAAGCGTCTGCATGAGCTGTATCTGAATCTCACGCGCGAGGGCAAGGCCGGATTGGCGTATCTGTCAGGCGCCTATTTCGCCGATCTCGTGACCTGGTATCACCTGGCCTGGACCGGCGAATCCGAACGCCGTCGCCAGCCGCTGCTCGCTGAACTCATGAGCAAGGGCGAAGGCTATTCGCCCGCCGACCGGCGGGCGTTGCTGGGACTGATCGGCGAAGCCGTGACGGGCGTCATTCCGCGTTATCGGCGCCTCGCCGAACGCGGCCAGATCGAGTTGTCGACCACGCCGCAGACGCATCCGCTAGCGCCGTTGCTGCTCGATTTCAAGGTGGCGCACGAGACCCAGCCCGAAGCGCCGCTGCCGTATGCCGCCGCCTACCCGGGCGGCCGCAGCCGGGTTGCGGCGCAGATCGAAGCTGCCCAGGCTAGCCATGCGAGCCGTTTCGGCGCACCGGCAGCCGGCATGTGGCCGGCGGAAGGCGCGATCTCGCCGGCGTTCGTCGAGCAACTTGCGGCACAGGGTTGCCGCTGGATCGCCAGCGGAGAGGGTGTGTTGCGCGCCAGCCTGGCGCATGGCGGCGACATGCGGGCGCGCGCCGCCTACCAGCCTTGGCGGCTCGAAACGGCTCCCGGTGTGACGCTGTTTTTTCGTGACGAGCGGCTCTCGGATCTGATCGGCTTCGAGTACGCCAAATGGCATGGACGCGATGCCGCGCGCCATCTGGTCGGCGAACTCGAAGCCATTCTGGCCGCCACACCGCCCGGCGAACGGTCGCTGGTCAGCATCGTCATGGATGGCGAAAACGCCTGGGAGCACTATCCCTACAACGGCCATTATTTCTTCGACGATTTGTACACGCTGCTCGAATCTCACTCGCAGATCCGTACGACTACTTACAGCGCCGTGCTGGCGCGTACCGAGGCTGCCTCCGGCGTCGCCACGCTGCCGCATCTGACTGCCGGCAGCTGGGTCTTTGGCAATCTGGCGACCTGGATCGGTTGCGCTGAAAAGAACCGGGCCTGGGATCTGCTCTGCGCGGCCAAGCAGAGCTACGATCGGGTCATGTCGAGCGACAGGCTCGATGCGGCGCAGCGCAGTGCGGCCAGCGCACAGCTGGCGATCTGCGAAAGTTCTGACTGGTTCTGGTGGTTCGGCGATTACAACCCGTCGGCTGCCGTAACGAGTTTCGATCAGTTGTTCCGCCGTAATCTTGCCAATCTGTACCGCTTGCTGGGCCTGCCAGCGCCAGCCCAGCTCGATGCAGCGATTTGCGCCGAGAAACTTGCGCACCAGCATAGTCACTCCATATCGGCGAGCGGCGCAATGCGACGTGCGCAGGATTCAGTCGCGTCTTGAGGAGAAAGCCAGCATGACCATCACCCTGTTGTTTGGCGTCCATGCCCACCAGCCGGTCGGCAATTTTCCGTCCGTGATCGAAGACGCGCATCAGCGTTGTTACGGCATGTTCCTGCGCGTACTCGAAAAGTATCCCGAGTTCCGCTTCAGCGTGCATTTCTCGGGTTGGTTGTTTGATGTGCTGCGCGCCCGCTTTCCCGAGGACATGGCGCGCCTGGCGCGTATGACCGCATGCGGCCAGGTCGAGTGGTTCGGTTCGGGCGATTGCGAACCCGTGCTGGCGTCGATTCCGCATCGCGATCGTTTGAGCCAGATTCAAACCTTGACGCAAAAACTCGAGCTGCATGTCAAGCAGCGTCCGCACGGCGCCTGGTTGACCGAGCGGGTTTGGGAGTCGGCGGTGGTGCCATCGCTGGTCGAGGCCGGTATTCGCTACGTCGTCGTCGATGACTATCATTTCCTTTGTGCCGGCGTGCCGCCCGAAGCGCTCGACAGTTTCTACACCACCGAAGAAAACAGTCAGAGACTTGACCTGTTTCCGATTTCTGAAGCGCTGCGCTACCGCCTGCCGTTTTCGAAGCCTGCCGACGCGGTGCGTTATCTCGAAGACCTCGCACGGCGTGGTCAAAAGGCGGCCATTTATTTCGACGACATCGAAAAGTTCGGTATCTGGCCCGAGACCTATAGCTGGGTCTATGAGCAGGGCTGGCTCGAACAATTCATCGAGGGGGTGCTCGCTTCGCCGCTGATTCGTACCTCGACCTACGCCGAATATCATGCTCATCAAGGCATCGCGACGCGCGGCATGGTGTATCTGCCGACGACTTCATATATCGAAATGAACGAATGGACCTTGCCACCTGCCGCAGCGCGCGAATACGTCACGCTCGTCGGCCAGGAAAAATCCAGCGGTCACTACGAGCAGCGCAAGGCTTTCCTGCGCGGTGGCATCTGGCGCAATTTCCTCATGCGCTACCCGGAGGCCAACTGGATGCACAAACGGATGTTACATCTGTCCGAGCGTTTCGCTGCCCTGCCAGCCGAGCATGCGCTGCACAGTCCGGAAATCCAGGAGCTGCTGCATCGCGCACAGGCCAACGATGCTTACTGGCATGGCTTGTTCGGCGGCATCTATCTGCCGCATCTACGCCGTTCGAACTGGAAATACCTGCTGATGCTCGAAGCCGAACTCGATCGAGCCGCACCGCGCGAGGCGCTGGAACACCGCGATCTGGATTACAACGGCCATGTCGAGCATTTCATGCACAACGCCGAGTTGCAGACCGTGATCCGCGAGGATGGCGATGCATCCGTGATCGAGCTGTCGAGCTATACGAGTTTCCATAATTTCGCCGACACGCTGCGGCGCTACGTCGAGAGCTACCATGCCAAAATCGAGTTCGCCCCCGAGGCAGCGAGTGCCGAGCTGGGCCTGCATCATGCGCCCGGCGAAACACGGCATGCTCCCGACACTGAACAATCAGATCATGCGCCGGCTTCCGCGCATGATCTGCTGGCTTGCAAGCATCTCATCAATTCGACGGATGTCGAACCCGATACCCGGCCGCGTGGCCTGTTCATTGAAACCCTGGTCGAGGCGAACGGCGAGCGCCATCCGATTACGGGCTACCATCTGCTGCGCGCCAATGCTTCGGGCCTGACGTTCCGTGCCAGCTGCGGCAGTGGCGGACATATCGAAAAAATCTACAAGCTCAATGGGCCGACGCTGAGTGTGCGCTATCGTGGCACGGGCCTCGAAAAATACGCCATCGAAATCCAGCTCAATCTGTCGATGCCAAGTTGCGATGGTTATGGCGGACGTTACCGTCTGGCCGATGGCAGTACGCCATGTGGTTTCGGTCAGGATTTGGATCTTGAATATCAGCGCGAAATCGTTCTTGAGGATGCCGAGTTGCATGGCTGTGTGGCGCTGCGCTTCGACCGGCCCATTACGGTCAAGGCGCGGCCGCATTTTACGGTTTCGCAATCGGAAGCCGGTTTTGAAAAAATCATGCAGGCCGCCTGCGTCTCGTTGGTTTGGCAGCCCGTGCCGCAACAGTTCGGCAGCCACGCTTGGCCCGGCTCTCAAGGATCGGGTTGGGGCGGCGGAGTGATCTCTGACGAATCGCTGGGCATCACGCTGACCGTGACGGCGGCTGGCTGAATATTCATTCGGAAAGGAAATGTCATGACCGATATCGCTCCCCTGCTCGGCGCCGATGCCGAGTCGCTGCTGTCGCATGTCTGCAACGGCATTCCCAAGCAGGCCCTGCATCTGCCCGGCCCGGACTTCATCGAGCGCGTACTGCTCGAGAGCGACCGCAAGCCGGCCGTATTGCGCAACCTGAATGCGCTCTACAGCCACGGCCGTTTGGCGGGAACCGGCTATCTGTCGATCCTGCCGGTCGATCAGGGGGTCGAACATTCCGCTGGTGCTTCGTTCGCGCCGAACCCGGAATATTTCGATCCAGCCAACATCGTGCGTCTGGCCATCGAAGGCGGCTGCAATGCCGTGGCTTCGACGCTGGGCGTACTCGGTGCCGTGGCGCGGCGTTACGCGCACCGGATTCCATTCATCGTCAAACTCAATCACAACGAGTTCCTCTCCTATCCGAACAGCTACGATCAGAGCATGTTCGCAGATGTCGAGCAGGCTTTCGAGCTCGGCGCCGTGGCGGTCGGCGCGACCGTCTATTACGGCTCTCCCGAGTCGCGCCGGCAGATCCGGGAGGTCGCGCAGGCCTTCAAGCGCGCCCACGAGCTGGGCATGGCGACCGTGTTGTGGTGCTATCTACGCAACAATGCTTTCAAGGTCGATGGCGTCGATTACCACACCTCAGCCGATCTGACCGGGCAGGCCAATCACCTCGGTGTGACCATCGAAGCGGACATCATCAAGCAGAAGCTGGCCGAGAATAATGGCGGCTTCAACGCCGTCAAATTCAGCAAGACGCATCCCCGGGTGTATTCGGCGCTGACCAGTGATCATCCGATCGACCTGGTGCGTTATCAGGTGGCGAATTGCTATATGGGGCGCGCGGGGCTGATCAACTCGGGCGGCGAATCGAAGGGGGCGGCCGATCTGGCGCAGGCCGTGCGTACCGCCGTGATCAACAAGCGCGCCGGCGGCACGGGCCTGATTTCGGGGCGCAAGGCTTTCCAGAAGCCCATGGCCGACGGCGTGACGCTTTTGCATGCGATTCAGGACGTGTATCTTTCGTCCGCAGTGACCATTGCCTGACTGTAACCACTCAACGAGACCGATATGCCCGGCACCCATTACCGACTCGAAGTCAATCCGGAAATTCCGCCGGGCCTGGCGCGCCTCGAAGAACTGGCCAGCAATCTCTGGTATAGCTGGGATGTATCGACGCGCGGCCTGTTCGCGCGCATGCATCCGAGCCTCTGGCATGCTGTGAATCACAGCCCGAAGACCTTCCTCAAGCGCGTGGACCAGAAACGCTTGCGCGACGCGGCCGAGGATCCGATCTTTCTCGGCACGCTGAATCGCGTGCTGTCGGCCTTCGACACTTATCACCGCACGCCGGCAAATCTTGAACTGCCCGGCAAGCCGCCGCTGCGGCAGAACGACCTGATCGCCTACTTTTGCGCCGAATTCGGTTTTCACGAAAGCCTGCCGATCTACTCGGGCGGCCTCGGGATTCTTGCCGGCGATCACTGCAAGGGCGCTTCCGACCTGCATTTGCCGTTTGTCGCCGTCGGACTGCTGTATCGCCAGGGCTATTTCCAGCAGACTATCGACCGCGACGGCAACCAGCATCCGCACTATTCCGACGCCAATTTCGACGATCTGCCGATCGCGCCCGTGCTGCGCGACGATGGCAGCGAAGTGCGCATTGCCGTCGAGATGCCTGGCCGCACGGTGTATGCCAAGGTGTGGATGGCACGTGTCGGCAACACGACCTTGTATCTGCTCGATACCTTGCTCGACGAAAACAGCCCGGCGGATCGCGATATCACTCACCGGCTTTACGGCGGCGACCGTACCACGCGCATTGAGCAGGAGATCCTGCTTGGCATCGGTGGCGTGCGCGCGCTGCGCGAACTGAATCTGCAACCCACGGTCTGGCATATCAATGAAGGGCATGCGGCATTCCTGGTGCTCGAACGCATTCGCGCGCTGATTGGCAAGGGCCTCAATTTTCCGAGTGCGCTTGAAGCCGTAGCGGCGAATACGGTGTTCACCACGCATACCCCGGTCCCGGCCGGGCACGATCATTTCGCCGACGACATGATCATGCGTTACTTCGAGCAGTTCTGCGCCGCAGCAGGCATTTCGAGCGCTACGCTGCTGGCCATGGGGCGCAGCGAAGGCAGCACGGAATTCAACATGACGGCTCTGGCACTGCGCGGGTCGCGCCATCACAATGGTGTGTCGCGGATTCATGGTGGCGTTTCGGCACAGATTCTCGCCGGCATGTGGCCGCAAATCGAAGCCGTCGAGAACCCGGTCGATTACGTCACCAACGGCGTACATGTCTCGTCCTTCCTGTCGTCGGACTGGTATCCGGTATTCGATCGCTATCTCGGGCTGGGCTGGATGCATCGCCTGACCGATCACAATTGCTGGCAGGGTGTGCAGCGGATCCCCGATCAGATCTTCTGGAGCATCCGCCAGTCGCTCAAGGCCCAGATGCTGCATCTGGTACGCCATCGCGTGCGTGAGCAGCATCTGCGCAACCAGGGGTCGGAATCGCATCTCGACCGCGTGCTGAAATACGCCGATCCGGCCAATCCGACCGTGTTGACGATCGGTTTCGCGCGCCGCTTCGCCACTTACAAGCGCGCCGCGTTGCTGTTCAACAATCTCGATTTGTTGCGGCGGATTTTCAGCGACCCGAATCGCCCGGTGGTGTTCATCTTCGCCGGCAAGGCGCATCCGGCCGACGAACCTGGCCAGGCGCTGATCCGCCAGATTTACGAGCTGTCGCGGCGTCCGGAATTCGAAGGCCACATCCTGCTGCTCGAAGGCTATGACCTGCATCTGGCTCGCCGCATGGTGGCGGGTGTCGATGTGTGGCTCAACAATCCCGTGTATCCGCTCGAAGCCTCGGGCACCTCGGGCATGAAGGCGGCGATCAATGGCGCGATGAATTTGTCCGTGCTCGATGGCTGGTGGGGTGAGGGGTACGATGGCCAGAATGGCTGGGCGATCAAGCCAGCCGCCGCCGGGCTTGATCCGGCGGCGCGCGATGCCGAGGAGGCCGGCACGCTCTATGAATTGCTGCAGGATCAAGTGATTCCGCTCTACTACCGCGAGTCGTCGATCGGTTTTTCGCCCGAGTGGGTGGCGATGGCCAAACGATCGATTGCCAGCATCATGCCGCGTTTCAATATCCATCGAATGCTCAATGAATATGCACAGAAGTTCTATGCGCCGGCGGCGGCGCAGTGGCATAAATATTCGAGCGAGGATTTCAGCGGTGCGCAGCAGGTTGCCGAATGGAAGGCGCGCGTGCGCCATGCCTGGTCTGCGGTGACCTTGCGGCGCGTCGATGTGGCGCCCACGCGCGTGCGCTACGGCGAGAGTGTGCGGTTCGAAGTCGCCGTGCGCCTGAAGGATCTGACGCCCGGGGATGTCGTCGTCGAAATGGTCTTTGCCCGCCCGGGCGACTTCAATCCGGCCAAGGCCAAGCTGTATCCGCTGCATTTCGAGCGTCTGCTCGATTCCGGCGAGTGCCTGTTCGCCCGCGATCTGACGCCCGATCAATGCGGCATGATCGACTATAGAATTCGCGCCTATCCCCAACACGCTCTGCTGACCCATGAATTCGAGATGGGCATGATGGTATGGTTATGAAACAGTCCCACGCTTTCGCGCTGCAGGAAACCCCCGAGTGGGGGGAACTCACGGCACATGCCGAACGCATCGAACCTCTGCGTACTCTGTGCGCTGACCCGCAGCGCTTTGCACGTTATTCGATTGAGGCCGAGGGCATGCTGCTGGATTTTGCCAAGCAGCGCGTCAATGCCGAAGTCATGGCGACGTTGCAGGCCCTGTGGCTGCGCGCCGAGCTGCCGAGCTGGATCGCGCGCATGCGCGCCGGCGAGGCCATCAACACCAGCGAGCAGCGCCCGGTGTTGCATGTTGCGTTGCGCGAGCCGCAGCCGCGTGCCGAAGTGCGCGCCGTGCTGGGAAAAATGCGCGATTTCTGCGCTGCCGTGCATGGCAGTCACTGGCGCGGCGGCACCGGCGAGCCGATCAGCGATGTGGTCAATATCGGTATCGGCGGTTCGGATCTGGGCCCGAAAATGGCGACCGAGGCATTGGCGGGCTTCAAGTTGCCGCACCTGCGCGCGCACTTTGTCTCGAATCTCGATGCAGCGCATCTTGCCACCACACTGGCGCATCTGAATCCGCGCACCACGTTGTTCGTGATCGTCAGCAAGACTTTCACGACGCAGGAAACCATGCGCAATGCGCGTTCGGCGCGCGACTGGGTGGTGGCGGCGCTCGGTGAGGCTGCCGTGACGCGGCATTTTGTCGCCGTGTCGACCAACCTTGCCGAGGTTGAGCGCTTCGGTATCGATTCACGGCAGGCTTTTGAATTTTGGGACTGGGTCGGTGGGCGTTTCTCCCTGTGGTCGGCGGTCGGCCTGTCGCTCGCTCTCGCCGTGGGGTATGAGAATTTCACGCGTTTGCTGGCTGGCGCCTACGCCATGGACCAGCATTTCTATACGGCTCCGGTGGCGCAAAACTTGCCCGCCACGCTGGCGCTGCTCGATCTGTGGAACACCAATTTTCTTGGCGCCGAATCGCGCGCCATGCTGCCCTATAGCCAATCGCTCGAATATCTGCCGAGCTATCTTGAACAGCTCGAAATGGAAAGCAACGGCAAGCAGGTGCGGCGCGACGGGCGGCCCGTGGGTTGCGCCACTGCGCCACTGGTCTGGGGCGAGGCCGGTACGAATGGCCAGCATGCTTTCTACCAGTTGCTGCATCAGGGCGGCCGGCTGATTCCTTGCGAATTCATTGCCTGCCGGCGGCCGGATTTCAGTTTGCCGGGCCATCATGCCGCGTTGCTGGCCAACTGCTTTGCGCAGAGCGAGGCGCTCATGCGCGGCAAAAGCCTGGCCGAGGCACGCAGCGAGATGCAGCGCGCCGGCATGGATGAGGCCAGCATCGAACGCATCGCACCGTTCAAGATTTTTCCTGGCAATCAACCGTCGACCACGTTGCTGCTGCCGCATCTCGATCCATTCACCCTGGGTCAGCTGGTGGCGCTCTACGAACACAAGACGTTTGCGTTGGGCATCCTCTGGGGGCTGAACTCATTCGACCAGTGGGGGGTCGAATACGGCAAACAACTGGCGGGGCGTTTGCTGCCGCACGTCGAACAGGCGCTGGCCGGAGAGGCTTCCGCAGCTGGCATCGACGATAGCTCGACGGCCGGGCTGATCTCCTGGTTGCGCCAGGGCTGAAATGGCGCGGCGCAAAACAACCGCCAGCGTGGCTGCACCATCGCCAGCCGTGCTGTTCGTCACCTCCGAAATCGCACCCTGGGTCAAGACCGGTGGTCTTGGCGATGTCGCGGCGGCGCTGCCAGCCGCCTTGCGCGCGCTCGATCTGGATGTGCGGGTACTGGCGCCGGCCTATCCGGCGTTGCTGGCCGAATTTCCACAGGCGCCGGTAATTGCCGAGTTGCGCGGCTTGGGCGGCAATCTGCCGCCCGCCGTTTTGCGTTCGGCTTGCACGACTGCCGGCGTGCCGCTGCTGTTGCTCGATTGCTCGGCGCTGTATGCGCGGCCGGGCAATCCCTACCTGAATGGCGAGGGACGCGACTGGCACGACAATGCCTTGCGTTTCGGCCTGCTCTCGCGGGTCGCGGCCTTGCTGGGCAGTGCTGCCAGCCCGCTCGACTGGCGGCCGGGCGTGTTGCACTGCAATGATTGGCAGAGTGCGCTGGCGCCGGCCTATCTGCATTACGGGGCCATACCCGCGGCAGGGCGCGCGGCGACGCTGGTGACGGTGCATAACCTGGCGTTTCAGGGCCTGTTCGGCAGACATGTCCTCGAAGAACTTGGTTTGCCGCGCACGGCCTGGGCTATCGATGGCGTTGAGTTTCACGGTCATGTCTCGTTTCTCAAGGGCGGTTTGCAGCTTGCCGACTGGATTTCGACGGTCAGCCCGACTTACGCGCGTGAAGTCTGTACCGACGCGGAAGGCATGGGGCTGGCGGGTCTGCTGCGCTGGCGTGCCGAGCGACTTTCAGGAATCCTGAATGGCATCGACACTGTGCTCTGGGACCCGGCACGCGATGCGCATTTGCCGGCCCCCTACAGTGCTACCGATCTTGCCGGCAAGCGCGCCAACAAGGCCGCATTGCAGCGGCGCAGTGGTCTGGAAGTGCGCGATGACCTGCCGTTGCTGGGCATCGTCAGCCGGCTGACCGAGCAGAAGGGGCTCGATCTCGTCCCCCGGATTGCCGCCGAGCTTGCCGCATTGCCGGTGCAACTCGTGGTGCTCGGTAGCGGCATGGCGGTGCTTGAACAGCGGTTTGCCGACCTGGCGCGTCAGTATCCGCACCAGTTTGCCGTCACCATCGGTTTCGACGAAGGCATGGCCCATCTCATCGAAGCTGGCGCCGACATGTTTCTGATGCCTTCGCGTTTCGAGCCTTGTGGCCTGAATCAAATGTACAGCCTGCGCTACGGGACGCCGCCGATTGTTCGGTGCACAGGCGGCCTGGCCGATACGGTCGTCGATTGCACGCCGGCCGCGCTGGCGGCAGGCAATGCGAATGGTTTCGTGTTCGATGGCGCGGCCCCCGACAATCTGCTGGCAACCATTCGGCGTGCCGTGACCGCCTGGCGTAAACCGAAAATCTGGGCGCAGCTGCAATGTGCAGGCATGACTCATGACTGGAGCTGGGCCCCGGCCGCCCGGCGGTATGCCGACTTGTATTGCCAGCTTGCCAACCAGCGTTGCATTTGAATCCGGATATTCCGGGTATGAAAAACCCGCCATGCGGCGGGTTTTTGCGGCAATGCTGCTGATTTCAGCGGCTGTTGCGGCGACGCGCAATGCCGGCGATGAGACCGAGGCCGGTCAGCAGCAGCGCATAAGTTTCGGGTTCGGGGACCGGCGCCGCATAGGTGGTGGCGCTAAAACCGGCCATACGGAACTCGGAAGTGTGAGCAACGCCTCCGCCATATGCACCGACCAGATCGTTCGCCAGCAGGATGAACTGGGTGCCTCTCAAGCCAATGCTTGACGTGTAGTTACTGGTTTCCAGGCAGGAAAAGCAGGCGTTTGCCAAGCTGATGCTTTTTCCCTTGTCGGCACCGGCGGCATCGATCAACACGGCGCGATCATCGCCGCCGAAATAGAACAGCGACAGCGTATTCAACGTCACTTCGCGATTGAAGCTCAGCTTGAGAGCGTCGTGGCCGTTGTCTGTGCTCAGGTAGGAATCGATGTCGATGCTGCCGTCGCGGGTGTTGTCCCAAATATACGGTTCGCCAAACAAGCCAGTGGTGCGGCTCACGGAGGTGACGCCCAGACCGGCGTTCAGCGGCGTGCTGACCTGGCTCAGATACACCACTCGGTCAGCCAGTACCTTCGAGGTGTCGCCATTTTGATAGGCAGTTGCGGTCACGGAAACGCTTAGACCATCGCCCAGATTCAGATTCAGCGCGTCATAGTAGGGTGTGGCAACACGCGCCAGACCGGTCGTGAGAGGGGCGCTGGTGATATTCAGACTGGCCGGGTTGCGGAAATCGGCGGAGGTCGTGGTCGCTGCGCTGGCCGCGCTGCCAAATAAAGCGAAAGCGGCTGCGGCAAACAAAAGGGGAAGAAGCTTCATGTTGGTTTTCTGTGCAGATGGAGTAATTCAGTGAGTTCTGATCGCATCGATTGCGCATGCAGCGGTCCGGCTGCAATCATCGTGTAATAAGCAAACTCCTTAGGTTCGCATCGTAGTCCGCGCTTCCAGGCTGCTCAATAGTCCATACGGGCCAACGGCCCGGATCGAACTACAAGGGTGTGGCTTGCGCAGATTTCTGTGATTGACCAGATACCCGGGACAGGCAGCGGCAGCCCGTGTTCTTGCTGGTTTGCGGTATGGCATTAGGATTTGTATGGAGAGACATTGTTTGCCGGTGGCAGTGTTAGATCATTCGGGCTATTGTGCAATGGTTGATGGGCACATAGGATGTGACTATTAAAACTTTAGGCTTCGGTTCGTGCGCTGTTGTCGCTGCGGTATCAGGGAGATTCAAACATGAAACATTTCGCTACAAAATCCGCTCTTCTGGCGTGCTTGCTGGCGCCGGCATTTGCAAATGCGGCGCTGATTACTCATTCACCATCCAGTACCTCCTTTTCGGATGTGGTGAGCTTCACCGTTAGTAACGGTTTCACGGGGGCGGTTGCGGTGGGCTATAATTGGGCTGATTTTGGCGTTTCAAAGACTACGGGGGGCAAGACTTTCAGTCTGTATGAAGATGCCACTTCGCTCGGCTGGACATTGACCAACGGTGTGACCACGCAGACCGGTACGCTGGTCGATACACCAAACAGCCATACCGGCGGCACGCTGATGACGCATGGGAATTATCAGAACAGCTACCAGGACACGACATGGTCGGGGCTTTCCGGGACTGGTTCGCTCAATTTCAATACGCTGGCTGCTGGCGCCTACACGCTGACACTGACGGGTGAGTGGGGGGGGCTTGTTGCCGGAAACGGATTCTCCTCCTTCAAAGTTCAACCGATTGTAAATCTGGCGGCTGCTGGCGGGGGTGGTGCGGTCACCGTGACGCAAACGGCAATCCCCGCGGTTCCCGAACCCGAATCCTATGCCATGTTGCTGGCCGGTCTGGGCATCATGGCTGTGGTTGCACGGCGGCGTAAAAACCGTATCTGAGTCGTGACTTGATCAAACAAAAACGGAGCTTCGGCTCCGTTTTTGTTTTGGCTTGCCATTCCTCCCCGGCAGTATTGGCCGGGACAGGATGAGCAAGTTCTCAAGCCGAGACGGACAATCTGCTGTTCGCGCTGCTGTGTTGCGAATTTTGCCCGAAGTCCCCATACGCCTGCATGAGTTGCATCATCTTCAGCATCACGGCAAGTTCATTACTCGTGCTGCTGGCAGTGGAACTGCTGTCACCGCTTGATGTCACTGCCGTGGAGAAACTGGCGGTGCTGGTTGCTGAGTTCGACGCGGTGGGTTTGCTGGTTTGATCGTAGGCCATTGCTTCCTTGAAATTGACCTTGCCGTTGCCATCTGTATCAGCCTTGTCGAAGTTTTCGACGATGCTCGAAATCAGGCTCGAACGTTGGTTGTCGGATGTGGCGATTTCACTGAGCTGGCTCGTGAGTTCCTCCTTGGTGAATCCCGCATCGTTTTGGTCATTTCCGCCGCCGGGAGGCGGAGGCGGCGGCATGCCGCTCATGCCTCCCATCCCGCCCTGCATGCGCATGCTGTCGAACTGACTGTCGAGCTGGTCGGCCAGTTTCTTGAGCGTGTCGGAAAACTCCTGCCTGGTGACCTTGCCGTCGCTGTCGGTGTCGAGTTGCGCGAACAGGTCGTCGACGTTGCTGCTGTCGCTCGTCGCACTGCTGCTGCCGGTGCTTGTCGCGGAGGCGCCAGCGATCTTGCTGAAAGCCGATTGCAGATCGCTCTTCTCGAGGTAGCCCTGACTTTTTGTGTCGAGGTTGGCGAACAGCGTGCTCGCCATCTGCGCTGGATCGGGGCGCTGCATGCGCATGCTCATGAGATTGCTCATCGAATTCGTGGTGCTGACGTTGCTGACCATGATGGACTCCTTGATTTTCAGTGATGAATGAGGACGCTGAGGCAAGCCGGGGATCGTCTTGGCGTTGCACAGGCCGCCTTCAGCGCGTCCATAAATCGTCGTGACTGGAACGCCGCGGATAGGCCAGCTGTCCTATGCAAGATTACGGCCCAAAGCGCCAAGAATCAGGGGGGTAGGGTGTAAATCCGGGTAAAGTTGTGTTAAGGAAAACGCCCGCCAGACAAGCCTTGGCGCGTATTTCTAATGCCATTGGAATTGTCCGTCGGTCCCCGGCAATTCTTGCCGACGCGTCGGATCCGGACGGCAAAAAAGCTCGCCCGCTGCGGGTGCAGTCGGGCGGGCTTCAGCGGGGGATGGCGGGATTACAGGCCCGTGAGGTTCGTGCCGGCCGCGCCCACGGTCACATAGCCGTAGAGGCCGCGCGCAATGCCGTTGAGGTTGCTGGCGGCGCCCGAAGTCGCGGCTTGCCAGGTTGTGCCGTCAGGGCTTGTGAAAATGCCGCCGCTGTCGCCGACCGCGACATACTGCGTGCCATAGGTCACGGCCTTCATATTCCCGGTCGTGATGGGCGTTTGGGCATTCCAGGTCACCCCGTCGCTGCTCGTGATGAGGGCGCCGTTGTCGCCGACGGCGGCGAGCAGATAGGTGGTCGTTTGGTTGACCGCGCCATAGGCGAGGCTTCGCAGTGTCTGCACGGTATTCGAGGTTCTGCTGGTCCAGGTGATGGCGTCACTGCTGGTCAGCAGTGCGCCATCCTGACCGGCGGCAATCCACAGGCTGTTGGCATAGCGCGCGGTGTACAGGTGCTTGGTGGTATTGCTGGTCCGGGTCGTCCAGGTCTGGCCGTCGGAACTGGACAGAATCGTCCCGTCCTGGCCGACCGCGATATAACTGCCAGCACCGTTGGAAGCCACGGCATGCAGATTCTTGGTGGTGTTGCTGGTCTGCTGGGTCCAGGTAATCGCATCGCTGCTCGACAGGATTGCGCCGCTATCGCCGACCGTCAAATATTCGGTGGAATAGGCGGTCACGGCATTCAGATTCGGCAGCGTGTTGATCGGATTGGTGCGGGCTGTCCAGACGATCGGCGTCACCGCACTGATGTCCGGACTCGAATACAGCAGGCCGTTGCTGCCGACAGCGATGAACTTGCTGTTGCCATACACGATACCGCGTAAATCATTCGCCAGCGCCGTATTCGCGCTCCAGGAGGAGCCGGCCAGGCGCGGCGTGGCCGTCTGCGATGGGCTGCCGTCGCCGCCCGGGCCGCCATCCGTGCGGCCATCGATCGTGAAGGCGTAGGTCGTGCCATTCGTCAGGTCCGTAAGAATCCAGGGCGAAGTGGCGCCGATGATGGCTCGCCCACCCAGGTCGGCCCAATTCTTGACCGTGACCGAGTTCGATGCTGCATACATGAGCCAGTATTCGACGCCTGCGGCTTGCGTCCAGGTGACTGTCACAATGCCATCGCCAGGAATGACGGTCACATCGGTTGGCGCAGCAGCAGACTTGCCCATGTCGTAACAGCCAGCGAGACACAGGCAGACGGTGAACAACGCAAGCAGAGAGGCAAGGGATTTCTTCATGATTCTTCCGGGTTCCAGAGCAGTTGGATGCAGCGTCCGTTGGCGTTGCTGGCCTCTCCGGCAGGTCATCGCCGGGAAGGCAAACATGGCTTGCCACAAACCTCGCATTTTGAGGTGTCAGGCGGCGGCTGGTCAATCCCGCTGGCTGACCTGCCCGATGCAGCGCCGGTGCGGCGCATGTATTCTCGCCAGAGCGGCGGTAAATATGTGTAAAGATCCTGTAAAGCCTTGTAAAAACAGGGTGTGCGGGATGTTTTGCGCGCAGGCATTGATTATGATCGCGCTTCAATCGCTTGCCCCCGCGGGTGTATGCCATGACCAAGGTTTTGTTGATCGCTGACGATGTTGTTCTCGCCGAAATGCTCAGGGAATATCTGGGGCAGGAGGGCTTCGCCGTCGATGTTCGCCATGATGGTGCGGACGGAGCGCTCGCAGCGTGTGCGGACGATTACGCCATCGTGGTGCTCGATGTCATGATGCCGCGTCTGGACGGCATCGAGGCGCTCAAGCTGATCCGGGCGCGGAGCAATGTGCCGGTGCTCATGTTGACGGCGCGCGGCGACGATGCTGATCGGATCGCCGGTCTCGAATTCGGCGCCGACGACTATGTACCCAAGCCTTGCTCACCACGCGAAATTCTTGCGCGTCTGCGTGCGATCCTGCGCCGTACCGAAGCTTCTTTGCAGCGCACGGCAGTCGGCGGTGTGCAGCCGGAACCCGCGGCGCCGCTGGTGCTGACGGTTGGCGCACTGGTCATGTGGCCCGAACAGCGCCGCGCGACCTGGGACGGCGCGACACTTGAACTCACGGGCTCCGAATACAGTCTGCTCGAAGTACTGGCGCGCCATGCCGGCCGGACGGTCAGCAAGAACGAACTTTCCGAGCAGGGGCTGGGGCGGCCGCTCGCGCGCTACGATCGCAGCATCGACGTGCATCTGAGCAGCATCCGCCACAAGCTTGGCGTACTCGGTGATGGGCGATCCTGCATCCAGACCGTGTATCGGCTCGGCTATCAACTGTTGCGCGCATAAAAACATGGGGCGCCTGTTCTGGAAATTCTTCTTCTTCATCTGGTTGGCCCAGCTGACGACGATCGCCGGCATCAGCACGACGTTCTGGCTCGAACGTTCGGCACGCGAGCAGAGCTGGTCCGCCGGCATTGATGGCCCGCGCGCGTCTGCGCGGCCCGGTGTTCCTGGTGCTCGACAAGGGCCTGGCGGTCCCGACGACAGGCCGGCCCATGCCGGCCCGCCGCCGCGCGAAGATTCCGTAACGCCAGGAGCGCATGCGCCGGGGCCACCGCCCGGACGCGGTGGCCCGCGACCGGGGCCGTCGATGCCCCTCGTGCCTTT
>JBPOIN010000137.1:0-4585 GCA_052034445.1 Pseudomonadota bacterium
CCGCCGCTCAGGGACACCCGCAAGTGACTGAAGTCCAGCCGGTCAAATCCGGGCGTATGCAGCAAAGCATTGAACAGGGTATTAACCCCCGTAAATGCGGTGAATTTGTATTTTGACAACTCCTTGACAAACCCTGGGAAATCACGCGGATTGGTGATCAACACATTCGTCGCGCCAATTTTCAGAAATGTCAAACAATTGGCAGTCAAGGCGAAGATGTGATACAGCGGTAATGCCGTAATCACCAACTCATCCTTGTGATGCAATACCGGCCGAATCCAGGCGTGCGCCTGCTGCAGGTTAGCAAGGATATTGCGATGCGTCAGCATCGCCCCCTTGGAAAGTCCCGTGGTGCCGCCCGTATATTGCAAGAAGGCAAGATCTTCATGCCCCACACTCACGGGCGCAAACGATTCCTGCTTGCCCTGCCGCAACACCTCATTGAAACGCAGCGCACCGGAAATCTGCCAGGCAGGAACCATTTTCTTGACATGCCTGAGCACCAGATTGACCAATGCCCCCTTGACAATCCCAAGCATGTCGCCAAGCCCGGTGATGATCACATGTTTCACGTTCGTCCGGGCCACAATCTCCTGCAGCACATGGGCAAAATTCTCGACGATGACAATCGCCTCGGCACCCGAATCGCGCAATTGGTGTTCGAGCTCTCGCGCTGTATACAGCGGATTACAATTAACCACCACATAACCGGCACGCAAGGCACCGAAAATGCATATCGGATACTGTAGACAATTGGGCATCATCAAGGCAATACGGGCACCCTTGGGGAGCTTCACGACGGCCTGCAGATAGGCAGCAAAATCGCGCGAAAGGCGGTCCAGTTCCTCGTACGTCAGTGCCTTGCCCATATTGATGTATGCAACATGGGCACTGAAATTACCGACGCTTTTCTCGAACAAATCGCGTAATGAGGAAAACTCATCGACATCGATCTCGGCAGGAATCCCGGGCATATAGCTTTTGAGCCAGATCTTGTTCATATGCCCTCCCGAGTCATTCGCCGCCGTTGTTCCCACATACAAGCTTCCGGCCGAGACGTTGCCCGCGGCAACGCACGCCATCAAATTCGATCAAGAATGGTCTCAGTTCTGTTTCTCATCGACCGCCGGCCAATCGCGAATATAAGCCTTGAGCAATTTGTTTTCGAAGCTCTGTTCCTCGAGAACCGCACGCGCAACATCCAGGAACGACAGCACACCCATCAGGGTTGCACCATCCATTACCGGCAAATAGCGCATGTGGCGTTCGATCATGAGACGGCGCAAATCGTCCATTTCCATATCCGGTGCGGCGCTCACAGGATCGCGCACCATGAAATCGGATATCGGCGTTGTCGTCGCATTCGCGCCGTTCTGATGTATGGCCTTGAGGACCTCGCGAAAAGTCAGCATGCCGACCATCCGCCCGGCTTCAAAACACACCAGCGATCCAACGTCCTGCTCGACCATGATGGCAATTGCCTCTGACAGCATCTTGGAAGGAACGATCGTGTAGAGGACCGCCCCCTTGATTTCCAGAATTTCCCGGACTTGCATAACATTCCCCTGCTCGAAAATAATCCTGCCATTCATTCCCGCTTGAGTTCCAAACGGCAACCTGCAACTGCCGCCAAGCCAACGCGCGATTGCGCGCAAAAAATTTACACTGCCAGTGCGAAATGGTCAGCGGACGAGCTTATCGAACTTGGCCGTCACCTTGGCCCATGCGTCCGCATCCGGCAGAGCGTCCTTGCGCTCGATAATGGGCCTCCAAGCCTTGGACAATTCCGCATTCAGCACAGTGAAATGTTGCTGATCCGCGGGCACATCATCTTCGGCAAAAATCGCATCCACCGGGCATTCCGCAACACACAAGGTGCAATCGATACACTCCTCGGGATCAATCGCAAGAAAGTTCGGACCCTCGCGAAAAGCGTCGACGGGACAAACATCAACGCAATCCGTATATTTGCACTTGATGCAGGATTCTGTCACGACATAAGTCATTTCATACCTCGATTCTGAACATTAGCGAACTGAGGAACAGTATAAGGGAATACAGAACCAAATTCCGGCATCGCGCTTGCAGCAGGACGCCTGCTGACCAGCCACCGAATCGGGTAACGCGAGTGAAATTTATCTATCAGGACGGCAATACACAAAAGTCAATTTTTGTGTAATATGCGCGCGTCGTCGCAGCCCCTGTCTCCCCTGTTTAGACCATGGTCAAAACAACGCTCTGCGAAACTGAAGACAACCGACAGAAATGTTGGCAAAACAGAGAGAGCCACGTTCCTTCACAGCAGTTTTTTTGCTAGCATGAGCGGATTGAGTATCACCTCGATTCACGCATTCGCAGACATCCAGCCGAACTTTCGAATCCATTCCGAAACCCCCGGAAACCATTTCAAAAATCTCAACGAATTACCCGTACAAGACACATCCGCTTGGGCTTGACCCAAACGTTATGGTCTGAAACCAAGAGGAATCCATGAGCGAGCATATCCATCACGTTACCGATGCAAATTTCAAAACCGAGGTTCTCGAGTCGGCCACGCCAGTTCTGGTCGACTATTGGGCAGAATGGTGCGGCCCCTGCAAGATGATCGCCCCAATCCTTGATGAAATCGCCAAGGATTACAGCGGAAAACTGAAAGTTGCCAAACTCAACATCGACGAAAACCAGAAAACGCCCGGCGAATATGGTATTCGCGGAATTCCTACGCTCATGCTGTTCAAGGGAGGGAATGTCGAGGCCACCAAGGTCGGCGCCGTATCGAAGTCCCAGCTGACTGCATTTATTGACAGCAATCTCTGATCCGGCTACAGTCCGCCTCCGGAAACGACTAACAGGTGGTCGCAACAGACCAGAATAGCGCACCGCCTGTCGCTCCAGCAATATAACTTAACTCTTCGTACCCCCCCAAGAGAGTTCAAGATTCAACCCCGGGTTCATCCTCTGATTCACCGCCCGCATTCCCCGCACCTGTCCAGCTAACACCTGGCTTCCATTCCGCTTCATGCCTAGCAGGTCCAAACATGCACCTATCGGAGCTTAAAGTTCTCCACGTCAGCCAGTTGCTCGAAATGGCCGTTGCCAACGAAATCGACGGCGCCAACCGCCTGCGCAAGCAGGAGTTGATCTTTGCTCTGCTCAAGAATCGCGCCAAAAAAGGCGAGGTCATCATCGGCGACGGCGCGCTCGAAGTTTTGCCTGACGGCTTCGGCTTCCTGCGTACACCGGACACCTCGTACCTGGCCAGCACCGACGACATCTACGTTTCACCATCGCAAATCCGCAGATTCAACCTGCATACCGGCGATACCGTCGAAGGCGAGATCCGCACCCCCAAGGATGGCGAGCGCTACTTCGCATTGGTCAAGGTCGACAAGGTCAACGGCGAATCGCCCGAAGCCTCGAAGAACAAGATCCTGTTCGAGAACCTCACGCCGCTGCATCCCGAAAAACACCTGCATCTCGAACGCGAAATGCGCGGCGAGGAAAATACCACCTCGCGCGTCATCGACATCATCGCGCCGATCGGCAAGGGCCAACGCGGCCTGCTGGTCGCCAGCCCGAAGAGCGGCAAGACGGTGATGATGCAGCATATCGCCCACGCCATCGCGGCCAACCACCCCGATGTCGTACTGATCGTACTGCTGATCGACGAACGCCCCGAGGAAGTCACCGAAATGCAGCGCTCGGTCAAAGGCGAGGTGGTTGCCTCGACCTTCGACGAACCGGCGACGCGCCATGTGCAGGTCGCCGAGATGGTGATCGAAAAGGCCAAGCGTCTCGTCGAACACAAGAAAGACGTGGTCATTCTGCTCGACTCGATCACGCGTTTGGCACGCGCCTACAATACCGTCGCCCCGGCCTCCGGCAAGGTATTGACGGGTGGAGTCGATGCCAACGCCCTGCAGCGCCCGAAGCGCTTCTTCGGCGCCGCGCGCAACATCGAAGAAGGCGGTTCGCTGACCATCATCGCCACGGCACTGATCGACACAGGCAGCCGCATGGACGACGTGATTTACGAAGAATTCAAGGGCACCGGCAATATGGAAATCCATCTGGATCGCCGGATGGCCGAGAAGCGCGTGTATCCGGCAATCAACGTCAACCGCTCGGGCACACGACGCGAAGAGCTGCTGCTCAAGCCCGACGTACTGCAAAAGATGTGGGTGCTGCGCAAACTGCTGTACAACATGGACGACATGGAAGCCATGGAGTTCCTGCTCGACAAGATCAAGTCGACCAAGAACAATGGTGAATTCTTCGACGCCATGCGCCGCTGAGCCTCATCGCCGCACGCGACACGCACTGATTGCATTCAGCAAAAAATTCAAGGATAATTACGCGCTTTGGCACCGGCACCCTCAGCAACCGCAACAAGGCCGGTGCAGCGCGACGACAAGACCCCAAGGAACCGAACATGAAAGACGCCATCCATCCGAACTACGCCGAGATCGACGTAACCTGCAGCTGCGGCAACCAGTTCAAGACCCGCTCGACGAA
The DNA here is from genome assembly GCA_052034445.1 of Pseudomonadota bacterium. Lineage (GTDB taxonomy): Bacteria > Pseudomonadota > Gammaproteobacteria > Burkholderiales > Rhodocyclaceae > Sterolibacterium. The sequence continues at coordinate 4,516 of JBPOIN010000137.1, forward strand.
TGCCAAGCCGTTGCATATTGAAGTCTGTTCCGAGTGCCACCCGTTCTACACGGGCAAGCAAAAGATCGTG
>JBPOIN010000202.1:0-4504 GCA_052034445.1 Pseudomonadota bacterium
CGTCGCTTCGATGATCTGATCGGGCGTGCCGATCTGCTCGACAAGCGGGCCGCGATCGACCACTGGAAGGCCAAGGGCCTCGATTTCTCGCGCATCTTCTACATGGCGCCAACTTCTGCCGACGACCCGTTGCGGCATTGCGAAGAGCAGGATCACGGTCTGGAAGAAGCACTCGATCATCTGCTGATCAGCAAGGCCAAGCCGGCTCTTGAAGAGGGCAAGAAGGTGGTGATCGAAACGCCGATCAAGAATCTGAATCGCACCTGCGGCACGATGCTGTCGCATGCCGTGGCGGCTCGCTACGGTCATGCCGGTCTGCCGGATGACACGATCAAGATCAAACTGTCGGGCAGCGCCGGACAGAGTTTCGGAGCCTTCCTGGCCCGCGGGGTGACGCTCGATCTGACCGGCGAAGGCAACGACTATGTCGGCAAGGGGTTGTCGGGTGGCCGCATCGTCGTGCGTCCGCATGCTGATTTTTCCGCCATTGCCTGCGAGAACATCATCGTCGGCAATACCGTGCTGTATGGCGCAGTGGATGGCGAAGCATTCATCCGCGGCGTCGCCGGCGAGCGTTTCTGCGTGCGCAATTCCGGCGCGACCACGGTCGTTGAGGGCGTGGGCGACCACGGCTGCGAATACATGACGGGCGGTACGGTCGTGGTGCTCGGCCAAACCGGGCGAAATTTTGCCGCCGGCATGAGCGGCGGCGTGGCCTACGTGTTTGACGAGGATGGCACGTTTGATACGCGCTGCAATCTGTCCATGGTCGCGCTCGAACCGGTACCCAAGGCCGAGGATTCATTCGCCATCGAGAGCGAGGAAAACTCGGGACGTCAGGTTGATGTCCGGCATTTGGGACGCGACGACGAGGAGCTGCTCAAGTCGCTGATTGTTCGCCATGCCGACTACACGGGCAGCACGGTGGCGCAGCGCATTCTGGCCGATTGGCCAGCCTGTCGCGAAAAATTTGTCAAAGTCATGCCGCACGAATATCGCCGGGCCCTCAAGGAAATTGCCGTGGCGAATGCAGCGAAGAAGGAGGCCGCATAATGGGCAAGCCCACTGGTTTCATGGAGTTTTCGCGCCTCAGCGAAGAGCAGTTGCCGGTTGCGGAGCGGCTGAAAAACTATAAGGAATTTGTACTGCATTTGAGTGATGCACAGGCCGCCCAGCAGGGGGCTCGGTGCATGGATTGCGGTATTCCGTTTTGCAATAACGGCTGTCCCGTGAATAACATCATTCCGGACTGGAATGATCTGGTGTACCGCCAGGATTGGCAGACGGCGATCGATGTGCTGCATTCGACCAACAACTTTCCCGAATTTACGGGGCGTATCTGCCCGGCGCCGTGCGAGGCGGCATGCACGCTGAACATCGGCGGCGATGCGGTTGGGATCAAGTCGATCGAGCATGCGATTATTGACAAGGCTTGGGAACAGGGCTGGGTCAAGCCGCAGCCGGCCGCGCAGAAAACCGGCAAGAAGGTGGCCGTCGTCGGCGGCGGTCCTGCTGGTCTGGCGGCTGCTCAGCAGCTGGCGCGCGTCGGACATGCCGTGGTGGTGTTCGAGAAGAACGATCGTGTGGGCGGCTTGCTGCGCTATGGGATTCCGGATTTCAAGCTCGAAAAATCGCACATCGACCGCCGTGTGGCGCAGATGACCGCCGAAGGTGTCGAGTTCCGCGTCAATCAGCATGTTGGCAAGGATGTGGCGGCTGACAAACTGCTGGCCGATTTTGATGCCGTGGTGTTGACTGGCGGCGCCGAAAATCCGCGTGATTTGCCAATTCCGGGCCGCGATCTCGAAGGCGTGTATTTCGCCATGCAGTTCCTGCCGCAGCAGAACAAGGTGAATGCCGGCGACACGCTGCCCGATCAGATCAATGCCAAAGGCAAGCATGTGGTGGTGATTGGCGGTGGTGACACGGGCTCCGATTGCGTTGGGACTTCGAATCGCCATGGTGCCACCAGCATTACCCAGTTTGAATTGATGCCGCGTCCGCCCGAGCAGGAGAATCGGCCGCTGACTTGGCCGTATTGGCCGCTCAAGATGCGGACCTCGTCGTCGCATGACGAGGGGTGTACGCGCGATTGGTCCGTGGGCACCAAGGCATTCATCGGCGGTGAGGGTAAAGAGAGCGGCAAGCTCAAGGCGATCAAAGCCGTGCGCCTGAGCTGGGAAGGCGGAAAAATGACCGAGATCCCCGGGAGCGAATTCGAGATCAAGGCCGATCTGGCATTCCTGGCCATGGGTTTCCTGGGGCCGCAGGACACTCTGCCGAACGCCTTTGGCCTGACGCGCGATGCACGCAGCAATATTCAGGCGGAAACTGAAGAAGGGCGCGCTACGCGGCCGTACCAGACGTCGGTGGACAAAGTGTTCGCCGCCGGCGATGTGCGGCGTGGCCAGTCGTTGGTGGTCTGGGCGATTCGTGAGGGCCGGCAATGCGCGCGTTCGGTTGATGCGTTCTTGATGGGCAGTTCACAACTGCCGCGCTGATCCGCCGTTACCTCGAGAACGTCGCATGAATATCGTCATCCTCGCCGCCGGTCAGGGCAAGCGCATGAATTCGGACTTGCCAAAGGTTCTGCATCCCTTGGCGGGCAAAGCGTTGCTGGCGCGTGTGCTCGACGCCGCGCGCGCCTTGCAACCATCCAGGATCTGCGTGGTGTACGGCCATGGCGGCGAAGCCGTGCGCGAACGCATGTCGGCGGAGGATGTGCTCTGGGCGCGCCAGGATCGCCAACTCGGGACTGGTCATGCCTTGCTACAGGCCTTGCCCTGCCTTGATCCCGGGCAGGCCACGCTGGTGCTGTATGGCGATGTGCCTCTGATTCGTGTGGAGACGCTCAAACGCCTGATTACCCAGGTTGGCGCCCATGTTGCGGGCGCGCTGGCCCTGCTGACCGCGGATCTCGACAACCCCCGTGGTTATGGTCGTATCGTCAGGGATGACGCGGGCGCAATCCGCTGCATCGTCGAAGAGAAGGATGCAACGCCGGAGCAGCGTGCCCTCAAGGAAATCAATACCGGCATTCTGTATGCGCCGACCGCCTGTTTGCAGCGCTGGCTGCCGATACTCGGCAATAGCAACGCGCAGGGCGAGTATTACTTGACCGATATTGTCGGTCTGGCCGTCGCGGAGGGTTTTCCCGTGTGCTCGGCGCAGCCCGCCGATGTCTGGGAAACGGATGGCGTGAACAGCCAGACCCAGCTGGTGGCGCTGGAGCGTATTCAGCAACGCAATATCGCTGATCGTTTGCTGGAACAGGGGGTACGGCTGGCCGATCCGGCGCGTATCGATGTGCGCGGTGAGTTGCTGTGTGGGCGTGACGTCTTCATCGATGCGAATTGTCTGTTCGAGGGCCGGGTCGAGCTGGCCGATGGCGTGACCATCGGGCCGAACTGCGTACTCAGGAATACCAGCGTAGGCGCACAGACCCGCATCGCAGCTTTCAGTCATTGCGATTCGGCGACGGTGGGTGCGGCCAATGCGATTGGCCCGTATGCGCGTTTGCGGCCGGGAGTGAGCCTCGGGCGGGATGTGCATGTTGGAAATTTTGTCGAAATCAAGAACAGCACGATTGCCGATTACTCCAAAGCCAATCATCTAGCATATATCGGCGATTGCACGGTAGGGCAGCGCGTGAATATCGGCGCCGGAACGATTACCTGCAATTACGATGGCGTGAACAAGCATCGGACAGTCATCGAGGATGATGCATTCATTGGTTCCGATACGCAGCTGGTTGCCCCCGTGACTGTCGGGCGTGGTGCAACTCTTGGTGCCGGAACCACCCTGACGCGCGATGCGCCCGCCGATACCCTGACAGTGTCGCGCGCCAGGCAACTCAGCATCGCTGGCTGGAAGCGGCCGACAAAGAAATCCTGATGCGGCGTGCGGCAAAAGCTACTGCACTCAACAACATTGCGCTGCGCGTTATATTTGATTGCCTTATAGATTGGTCTTGCTGATATGTGTGGAATTGTCGCCGCCATCGCTTGTCGCAACATTATTCCGGTCCTCATCGAAGGTCTGCGCAAACTCGAGTACCGTGGTTACGATTCTGCCGGCTTGGCGGTGTTGCAGCCGCAATTGACCCGTGTCCGCAGCGCTGGACGGGTCGCGGATCTGGCCGCGCAAGCTGAGGGGCTCTCGGCACAGACGGGCATTGCACATACTCGTTGGGCGACTCATGGCGTCCCTTCGGAACGGAATGCCCATCCGCATGTTTCGAATGCGCTGGCTGTGGTGCATAACGGCATCATCGAAAATTTTGCCGAGATCAAGCAGCGACTCATGGCTGCTGGCTATGTCTTTACTTCCGATACCGATACCGAAGCCATTGCGCATCTGATTACCGAAATTCAACGCACGACGTCGGACTTGCTCGCCGCGGTGCGCTGCGCCACGGCGAAATTGATCGGGGCTTATGCGATCGCTGTGATCGGTGAAGGCGACGAGCGAATCGTGGTGGCGCGCCACGGCGCCCCTCTGCTGC
>JBPOIN010000219.1:0-23478 GCA_052034445.1 Pseudomonadota bacterium
GTTGGGCACGTTCGGCGCGTTCTCGGAACGCTCCTCGATGCCCTTCAAGTCGGCGCCGGCCAGGAAGGCTTCCTTGCCGGAAGTCAGGATCACGCCCTTGATCGCGGCGTCGCTGGAGATCGTGTCGAGGCTTTCGCGCAGTTCGTCGATGAACACCTGATCGATGGTGTTCATGGTGCTGTCCTTCTTGTCGATCAGCAGCGTGGCGATGCCGTCGGCGTCGACGGAGAGTTGGAATATCTGATTCATCTGTCTTGTCCTCGGAAATCTTTAGATGCGTTCAATGATGGTCGCGCTGGCCATGCCGGCGGCTTCGCACAGCGAAACCAGGCCGTACTTGAGGTTGCGGCGTTCCATTTCGTCGAGCAACGTGCCGACCAGCATGCCGCCGGTGGCGCCGAGCGGATGGCCCATGGCGATCGCGCCGCCATTGACGTTGATCTTGTCGTGCGGAATGTTAAGGCCGGACATGAACAGCAGCACCACCGAGGAGAAGGCTTCGTTGAGTTCCCACAGATCGATGTCGGAAGCCTTCAGGCCGGCCTTCTGCAACGCGCGCTGGGCGGAAGCCACCGGGCCGTCGAGCATGATGGTCGGCTCGGAGCCGATGGTCGCTGTGGCGACGATGCGCGCACGCGGCTTGAGACCGGCGCGTTCGCCGCCGGCCTTGCTGCCGACCAGCACGGCCGAAGCGCCGTCGACGATGCCCGAGCTGTTGCCGGCATGGTGCACATGATTGATCTTTTCGACTTCCGGGTATTTCTGGATCGCCACGTTATCGAAGCCGTACATGCCGCCGAGCATCGAGAAGGCCGGCGCCAGGTTGCCGAGCGATTCGAGCGTGGTATTGCCGCGGATGGTTTCGTCGCGGTCGAGCAGCACTTCGCCGATGATGTCGCGCACCGGGATCACCGAGCGCGCGAAGCGGCCTTCTTCCCAGGCCTTGGCGGCGCGCTTCTGGCTCTCGACGGCGAAGGCGTCAACGTCCTGACGCGAGTGACCATGCTTGGAAGCCATCAGGTCGGCCGCGATGCCCTGCATGACGAAGTAGGTCTTGAAGGCCACGGCCGGATCGAGCGCCCAGGCGCCACCGTCCGAACCCAGGCCGACGCGCGACATGCACTCGACGCCGCCGCCGATGGCCAGATCCACCTGGCCCGAACCGACCTTGGCCGCCGCGAGGTTCACGGCTTCGAGGCCGGAACCGCAATAACGGTTGATCTGGATGCCCGGCACAGTCTGCGCATAGTCGGCGACCAGCGCCGCGATGCGGCCGACGTTGCCGCCCTGCTCGCCGATCGGCGTGACGCAGCCGAGGATCACGTCCTCGACCAGGTTGGTGTCGAGCTTGTTGCGCTCGCGCAGCGCCGCCAGCGTCTGGCTGGCGAGGTTGATCGGCGTGACCTCGTGCAGCTTGCCGTCGGCCTTGCCCTTGCCGCGCGGCGTACGCACGTGGTCGAAAATGTAGGCATCAGTCATCTGAAACTCCAGTTGCATTGAAAAGAAAATCGGTCGAAACCCGGCGGCGTTAGCGTGGTGTTGCGCTCTATCCGGGACTTATGCGTCCTGTCAGTCCGGTATTCGAAGGTCGGGTTTCAACCCGACATGTCGGGCTAAAGCCCGACCTACGTTTGTGCATAAGCATTGGCAAGAACGCAACGCCACACTAGCGAGTTTTCAAACCCGGCGCGCCAAGTGCAGAGCGGCATACTAAAGGCAATGAGTTTTGCAACCCGGAATATCGCAAAAAACCTGAACACTTTTTTCAAGCAAGTTGTTATATATTGAAACAAAACGATATATTGCGCAGCAATAAACTGAATCCACTTTGCTTCGTGGTCGCGCGGGCGCATAATCCGGCGCATGAGCCGCGCCGCCCGCCCACCTGCCGAAACCGAGCCAAACACCGCGTCCAGCCGCCCCGCGCGGCGCAAGAAAGCCGCCCCTGTCGCCCCCGTCGCGCGCAAGCAACCGGTGCAGAAGCGCGCCGAATTCACCGTCCAGGCCATCATCGACGCGGCGCGCGAGCTGCTGCTCAAGCAGGGCGCCGACGCCGTGACCACGCGCCAGGTCGCCGCACGCGCGGGCGTCGCCGTCGGCACGCTGTACCAGTATTTCCCCGACCGCGACGCGATCCTCATGCGCCTGGCCAGCCTGATCATGGATGAGGAAGTCGACAAGACCGCCCACCAGCTCGCCAGCCTGTACCGCCACCCGCTCGCCGAACTCATGGCCGCGCTGTACGAACGCTCGCTCGAAGTCGAACGCCGCATGCAGGGCCTCGGTCATGACTTCCACCGCCGCCATGCGCGCCACCTGAACTTCGGCCTCTCGCTCAAGGACAAGGTCAGCCGCCAGCCGCAGACCGCCGAAGCGCTGATCTCCACTACCCAGCGCGTACTCGCCGATCACCGCCACGAAGTCTTCGAAACCGACCGCGACCTGGCCTCCTTCATGATCGTGCGCGGCATGCGCAACATGGTCGTCGCCCTCGTCGAAGAACGCCCCGACCTGCTCGACTCTCCGGCCCTCGCCCCGATGCTCACGCGCATCGCCATGGCAATCGTGGCCGACGCTGGGGCGTGAATCTGGTTAGTAGAAATGTCAAGTCAATATCGATTTGACGCTGCATTTCGCGCGAAGCCTTGCGCCACAAGCTGATTGCGCAGAAAAAAACAGGCGGCTAAAAATTTTGTAGCGACCAGCAGGTGTGGCAAGGGCTGCGAGCAATCGGTTGATGTGGTCTGTATGTAGAATCCATGGACTGGAGTGCGACGCTTCTGCGGCCAGGTTTTTGCAGTCCAGATCTCGGCATTTTCAATGATGTCTACTTCAATAAAGCTAAGGAGTCACCGAAAAATGAATAGACGTGAATTTTCTAAGCACATAGTCGCCTTACTGACCATTGCAGGAATTTCTGACTGTGTATTCTCCGCAATTGATACGCAAACCTACAAAGAGGAAGTGTCCAGCGTACTAATTTCCGCTGATGGTAAAAAGCTTGTTGTAATGACAAATGCTTTTCACTATGTATTCAATACGCCTTCAACAATTGTAAAAGCCTTGAAGGGGAAGTTTCATGAATATTTACAGGCAAGCTTTTCAAATTTTCATGTTGCTGCAAGTGGGAAGATCGCAGGAAACGTTATGCTTCAGTTGTTGGCTGCACCTGCCGATGCATCGGAAGATGCAATAAACGCTGGATTCGTCAAAACACCTGATGGTGTCATTTTCAACACGCCTATAGAAGGTGAACGTTATAAACCAGGTGCAATCCCAATCCTAGAAAAATATAAACTCAATAGAACATATGAAATTGAAGTTATCTCCGAACAATCCGGTGACAAAGCGAGCATTACACCATTACAGGTAATTGGAGGCGCGCTGGCAGTTGCAGGAGTTGCACTATTTGCATTAGTGATTATCGGAAATTGCGCTATGACAGGAAAACTCAAAAACTGTCATGAGTGACATCCCGTTGCATGATGTAAGTAATGCTGTCACGAGTGCGAGGCTGACGGGTTCAGGGCTGTTGAGCAGAGCAATTTCTCCCTGCCGCAAGGCTGACGATCATTTTCACCACCGGAAAGGACCAGACCATGATCTACAAAGGCAGCTGTCACTGTGGGCAAATTGCATTCGAGGTCGAGGGGGAGCTGACCCGGGTTGCGGATTGCAATTGCTCCATCTGCATCCGCATGGGGTCGCTGCACTGGTTTGTCCCCAGGGAAGCGCTGCGCTTGCTGACGCCGGCAAGCGATCTGGCGACCTACACTTTCGGCAAGCATGCCATCCAGCATCACTTCTGCCCGAAATGCGGCATTCATCCGTTTGGTGAAGCCACCGACCCGGCGGGCAATCGCAAGGCGGCGGTGAATGCGCGCTGTCTGGAGGATGTCGATCTGGCGTCGCTGGTCGTCTCTCACATTGACGGCCGTTCCCGCTAAGCGGGCAGCGCGCCGCCAGCGGAGCTGGAATCCCGGCTATGGCGAAGGAATCAATGATGCAACGTGAAATTGAATACAGTGCGCCGGAGCGTTTCTGGCTGTGGTGTCTGGCGCTGTTCGGTTTTGTCGCGGTGAACGGCGCCTTCTTCTACGGCATGCTGTTCCAGCCGGAGGCGCTGGCGAATGCGCTGGCTAATCCGATTGCGCTGGCATTCATGCTGGAGGCGTTTGTGCTGATGGGCGTCTTTGCCTATCTGCTGACGAAATGGGGCGTGAGTCGGCTGCATTGGGGCTGGTTTGTGGTGCTCTGGTTTCTCGGCAGCATGGCGTTTGCCTTGCCGGTGGTGGTGCTGTGGCGGCGTCGGCGGTAGGCCGGGTTGAAACCCGATCTAAAAAATCCGCAATGCGATTCGTTGAGTGTCTTGCCGCGCTGAGACGCTTCAGCGGCGCTGCATGTCGGCCAGCGCGGCCATGAGCCAGGAGCGCATGCCGATCACGATGGTGTAGGGGCGGCGCTGGTCGGCGGGCAGTTTCTGGTCGGCTAGATGCTGGTTCGAGAAGTCCTGGCCGATGCGCGTCAGGCGTTCGCGGAACGAGTTGGCCAGGCCGCGGCCGATTTCGCCATGCACGACCATGAGCGTTTCGGATTCGCCGTCGAAGCCGCCCGCGAAGTAGTCGTCGAGTACTTCCTCGCGGAAGAATTTCATGACCGGGCCGTGTGGCAGCCAGCGGAAGCCCTTGGCGACCTTGAGGCTGTAGCGGTTGCCGGGACGCAGGTCGATGATGCCGATGCGGTCGAGACGCGTCAGGCAGCCCACGAGTTCGGCCTCGTTGATCCTGTAGGTGGCGACGATTTCCTCGGCCGGCATCTGGCTCATTGCGCAGATGGCGACGATGAGCAGCTGGCGGTCGGCGATCACGGCCTTTTCCTGCGCTAGCGTGAGCTTCAAGAGCAGCGGCTGGGTGTCGGCGACACGTCGCGCGAGGTCGGCAAAATCCAGATTCAGAATGCGGCAGATGTCGTCCAGGCGCGAAATCGGCATGTCGCCGTTCTTCGAGAACATGCGCTTGACGCTCGATTCGGCTATGTCGAGGCGCTGTGCCAACAGGGCGTAGGTGATGCCGGCGGTCTTCAGCTCGGTTTTCAGCAGGGCAATCATGTCGGCGGTGGTGCTCATTGCGCGGGCTCCAAAAGTATTTTTAAACGATACCACGTGGCGCCAATGATGGCACGACGTGACTTTTGATTGTACCGTCGGAAGCCATTCAGCATGATGCGGACGTCGTTCAATACGACGTGGCAAGTCTCGACAATCACCGCTCATGGAGGGCTGCAGCATGAAAAATGTCGTTCGAATGGTTCAACGCGATACCCGCGCCTGGCGCATTCAGGTTTGGGTGTCTTTTGGCCTGGCGCTGCTGATGTGTGGCGCCGGGTTGTGCTGGCTGCCGGGCGCCGATCTGGATCGCGCCTTCATGGTGATGGGCTACGTCTTTTGTCTGTCTTCTGCATTCGCGCTGTCGAAATTCGTGCGTGACAACGCGCTGGCCGGGAATGACACGCCGCTGTGGTCTCTGGTGGTGTGGGGTGGTTTCGCGCTGGCCATGGCGCTGACCGCCTGGGGCTTGTGGCGGATGGACATCAATCCGACCTGGAAGGCGTATTTGCTCGTGAGCTGGCTGTTCCTGATTTCCTCGGCCTTCACCCTGGCCAAGACGCTGCGCGATGCCTACGACGCCGATCGGCTCGAACGGCAAGGCGCCGCCGGCCAGGTGTCTGGTCTCGATCATTGATTGCACCAATTCCATTCAAGGAGCACGTTCATGGCTAACCCGATCCGTCGTCATCTCTGGTGCAGCCTGGTTATGCTGCCAGCGGCCGCGCTGCTGGCGCCAGCAGCAAATGCGCATTCCGACAGGGAGGCCAGCGCGGTTTCCAGCCTGTCGCTGTCGTTGCCCGTCGCGGTGCTGGTCGCTGCGCCCACCATGTTCCTGATCGCCGGCGCGGCGCTGACCGTGGTCGCCATCGAAGCCTCGGCGACTGGCAGTGTCTGGGTGGTACGGCGTGCCACGGATGGGGCGGTGGCGAGCCTGCAGTTTTCCGGCGCTGCGGTGTCGGCAGCGGCGATTGGTGTTGGTGCGCTGATTTCGGTGACAGCGGTCGCCGCGGGTTGGTTGTTGTCCACCGCCGGTGAAGTCCTGTGCCTGGTGCCGAATGCGCTGGGCGAGTCGCTGCTCTACAACGAAAGGATTCGCTGATGCGTGCGTCGAGCCATATGCGCTGGTTGTGCAGTCTGCTGGTCTGCCTAGGTCTGGTCACGCCGGTTTTCGGGGGGCAGAATTGCGAGCCGCAGCGCATCACGCCGGCCGCCATGGCGCGCAGCCTTGATCTTGCTGCCAGCGTCGCCGAGCAGCTCGACGAAATCGCCGTCGCCGAGGGGGCAAGAGTCGTGGTGCTGGCGCGGACGGGACAGGATCTGAGCCAGTATGGCTTGCGCTATTCGCATTTGGGCATCGCCTACCGCGATAGTGATGCGCGCAGCGGTCGGCCGGTCTGGCGCGTGGTGCATAAGCTGAATCAATGCGGCAGCGATCGTAGTGTGCTGTATCGGCAGGGGCTGGCGGAGTTTTTCGGCGATGGCTTGCATGCCTACGAGGCCGGCGTGGTGGTGCTGAGCTCGGCGCTGCAGCAGCGCCTACCCACGCAGCTCAAGGACAACCGGTTGCTGAGCCGCTTGCACGAACCGCGTTACAACATGCTCGCCTATCCCTGGGCCGGCCCTTATCAGCAGAGCAATCAGTGGGCCATCGAGACGCTGGCCATGCTGGCGGACCCGGCCGTCAGCAGCCGCGCCCAGGCACGCGCCTGGCTGCGCGCCTTCGATTACCGGCCGACGACGTTGCACATCTCGCCGCTCAAGCGTCTCGGCGCGCGGCTGACGAGTGCGCACATCGCCTTCGACGATCAGCCGTTCGAGCGCCGTCTGGCCGGAGAAATCGATACCGTTACTGTCGATTCGGTGTTCGAGTGGCTGCAACGCGCCGGCCTCGGCGGCGCGCCGCGCGTGATTTGGCCGCGGCCGTTGCGCCCACCGCTACGCGCTGCAGCCGCCATGCAGACGATCTGATCAGCACCAATTTGTATGTATTCTGAATGCTACAATTCGCGCCCTTATTTTGGAGGAATATCATGATTCGAAGCCTGCTGCGCCCGCCGCTGCGTCTGTTGATGCGTGCGTTGTTCGGGGTGCGGATTTCCGGTGCTGCCACGGTTTTCCGCAGCGAGCGTCTGCTGATCGTCGCGAATCACGAATCCTTCCTCGACGGCTTGCTGCTGGGCCTGTTTCTGCCGGTCGATCCGGTTTTCGTGGTGCACACCGGCGTGGTGCGCAACTTTCTGTTCCGCATGCTGCTGTCGCAGGTCGACTATCTGGCGGTGGATCCCACCAGCCCGATGGCCATGAAGCATGTGATCCGGCTGATCGAGACCGGGCGCCCGGTGGTGATTTTTCCAGAGGGGCGCATTACCGTCACGGGCAGCCTGATGAAAATGTATGATGGCCCGGCCTTTGTTGCCGCCAAGACCGGCGCCACCGTCGTGCCGGTACGTCTGGATGGCGCGGGGCGCAGCTACTTTTCGCGCGTTTCCGGGAAATATCCGAAGCGTTTCTTCCCGCGCATCACGCTCTCGATTCAGCCCGCTACGCATCTGCCGATGCCCGAGGCGCCGACGGCCAAATTGCGCCGGCGCAAATCGGGTGAAGCGATGCGTCGCCTGATGCAGGAAATGGTGTTCGCTTCGCAACCGAAACAGAGCCTGTTCCCGGCCCTGCTTGACGCCATCGAAATCTTCGGCCGCCGCCGGCGCCTGCTGGAGGACATGAAGCAGATCGAATACTCCTACAACGATCTGCTCAAGATGACGCTGATGCTGGGCCGTCTGGCGGCGCGCAATTCGCAAGAAGGCGAACGCATCGGCATCCTGCTGCCGAATCTGGCGGCGACGCTCGGCCTGCTGATCGGCATGACGGCCTGGCGCCGCGTGCCGGCCATGCTCAATTACACCGCCGGCACGGAGGGCATGCAGAATGCCTGCATCGCCGCCGACATCCACACCATCATCACCTCGCGGCAGTTTCTCGATACCGCGAAGCTGCATGGCGTGGTGGCCGGGCTGCAAAACGTGCGCATCCTGTATCTCGAAGACCTCGGTCAGTCGGTCGGGATGTTCGACAAGCTCTGGCTGATCGGCTATGCCCTGTGGTTTCCGCGCTGCGTGGGCCTGCCGGCCGCGCCCGAGGATCCGGCCGTCGTGCTGTTCACCTCCGGCTCGGAAGGCAAGCCCAAGGGGGTCGTGCTTTCGCATCGCGCGTTGCTGTCGAACATTGCCCAGATCCGTTCCGTGATCGGCTTCTCGGTCGAGGACAAGTTCCTCAACGCGCTGCCGATCTTCCATTCCTTCGGCCTGACGGCCGGCGCACTGTTGCCGGTGCTGACGGGCTCCAGCCTGTTTCTGTATCCGACGCCGCTGCACTATCGCGTGATTCCCGAGCTGGCCTATGACCGCGGTTGCTCGGTGCTGTTCGGCACCAGCACCTTCCTGGGCAATTACGCCAAGTTCGCCCATCCCTTCGATTTCTTCCGTCTGCGCTATGTCGTCGCCGGGGCGGAAAAACTCGCCGAGCCCGTGCGCGCGCTGTGGTTCGAGAAATTCGGCATCCGCATCTTCGAAGGCTACGGCGCCACGGAAACTGCGCCGGTGCTGGCGGTGAACACGCCGATGGCGTATCGCAGCGGCACGGTCGGCCAGTTGCTGCCGGGCATCCAGTCGCGACTGATGCCGGTGGCCGGCATCGAACGCGGCGGCATCCTGCATGTCAGTGGCCCGAACGTCATGTCCGGTTACTTCCGTTTCGAACGTCCCGGACAGATCGAGCCGCCGCAATCGGAAGCCGGCGCCGGCTGGTACAACACCGGCGACGTGGTCGAGGTCGACGACGACGGTTTCCTGCGCATCGTCGGGCGCGTCAAGCGCTTCGCCAAGATTGCCGGTGAAATGGTGTCGCTCGAAGTCGTCGAGAAAATCGCCGCCGCCAGCTCGGCCCAGGCCGCCCATGCCGCCGCCAGCCAGCCCGATGCGCAACGCGGCGAAACCATCGTGCTGTTTACCACCGATGCCGAACTCACGCGCGAGCGCCTGCAGACTGCCGCGCGCGAAAGCGGCTATCCGGAGCTGGCCGTCCCGCGCAAGATCCTGCGCGTCGATTCGTTGCCGCTGCTCGGCACCGGCAAGATCGACTACGTCACCCTGAATGCCTGGGCGGCCAAAGCCTGAAGCACACGCGCCCATCACCCGGAGAAACGAGAGACGCCTATGAGCAGCCAGTTCCAGTTGATGCGGGAGCGTCGCTTCCGCCCATTTTTCTTCACCCAGTTTCTTGGTGCTTTCAATGACAACGTCTTCAAGACGGCGTTGATCACGCTGGTGACCTTCCGTGCCGGGCAATTGACGAGCATTGATGGCAAGACACTGGCGACCCTGTTGCCGGGCCTGTTCATCCTGCCCTTCTGCCTGTTCTCGGCCACCTGCGGGCAGCTGGCCGACAAGTTCGAGAAGTCGGCGGTGGCGCGTGCCGTGAAGGTTTTCGAGATCGGCGTCATGCTGCTGGCGGCCTGGGGATTCATGGCGAACCTGCTGTGGCCGCTGGTCACGGCGCTGTTCCTGATGGGTGTGCATTCGACGCTGTTTGGGCCGGTGAAATACGCTTATCTGCCGCAGCAACTCAGGAAGGATGAACTGGTCGGCGGTAATGGCATGATCGAGATGGGCACCTTCGTCGCCATCCTGCTTGGTGAAGTGCTCGGCGCCTGGCTGGCGACGTCTGAACAGGGCAGCGTGATGACCTCGGTGGCGGTAGTCGGCATCGCCGTGCTCGGTTACTGGACGAGCCGGGGTATTCCCCTGTCGCCGGCCGCCGATCCGGAACTCAAAATCAACTGGAATCCGGTCACCGAGACCTGGCGCAGTATCGTCTTCGTGCGCGGCAACCGCGTTGTCTGGCTGTCGATCCTCGGCATCTCCTGGTTCTGGTTCTACGGCGCAACCGTGCTGGCACAGTTCCCCAATTACGCCAAGGAAGTACTCGGCGGCGACGAGAGCGTCTTCATCCTGTTGCTCAGCGTGTTTTCATTCGGCATCGGCCTTGGCTCGCTGCTGTGCGAAAAGCTTTCCGGCAACAAGGTTGAAATCGGCCTGGTGCCCTTCGGCGCGATCGGCTTGACGCTGTTCGGCGTTGACCTGTATTTCGCCAGCAATGCAGTGACCGTCGCGGCTGCGGCGAGTCCGGTGGATTTCCGCGTCTTCATCGAGGTTGCCGCACACTGGCGCGTCCTCGCCGACATCGCGTTGATCGGTCTGTTCGGCGGCTTCTACATCGTGCCGATGTATGCGCTGATCCAGACGCGCAGCGAAGCCAGCCATCAGTCGCGCGTGATTGCCGCCAACAACATCGTCAATGCGCTGTTCATGGTCGCTTCGGCCGTCATCTCGATGCTGTTGTTCAAACTCAACCTCTCCATCCCGCAGTTGTTCCTGGCGACGGCGCTGTTCAACGCCGTGGTGGCGATCTACATTTATACGCTGGTGCCGGAATACCTGATGCGCTTCATCGTCTGGCTGCTGATCCACACCGTGTATCGACTGAAGAAGGAAGGTCTCGAACATATCCCGGAACAAGGCGCGGCGCTGATCGTCTGCAACCACGTCTGCTTCGTCGATGCGCTGGTGATTGCGGCGGCCTGTCCGCGGCCGATTCGCTTCATCATGGATCACCGCATCTTCAGGATTCCGCTGCTCAATTTCGTGTTTCGCGAAGGCCGCGCGATTCCCATCGCGTCGGCCAAGGAAGATCCGGCCATGCTCGAACGCGCCTATGCGGAAGTCGCCAGGGCGCTTGCCGACGGCGATCTGGTCGGCATTTTCCCCGAGGGCGGCATCACCGAAAACGGCGCGATCATGCCGTTCAGGAGCGGCGTCACGCGGATTCTTGAAAGCTCGCCAGTACCTGTGCTGCCGATGGCGCTGCGCGGCTTGTGGCACAGCTTTTTCTCGCGCAAGGATGGCCCGGCGATGACACGCCTCGAACGTTTCAAACCGTTCCGCAAGATCGAGCTGGTCGTCGGCGCGCCGCTGACGCCAAGCGATGCCACGCCGGATGCGCTGCGTACGACCATCGTCAATTTGCGCGGCGTCAGCCACTGATCGGGAGTAATCATGTCGGGAATGGACATTCCATCAATCGCCAGCGACGCCGGATGCTCCCCTCGCCTACTGGTGAGAGAAAATAACCGGGTGTCGGCATTGCCGCAACCCGACGCACTGCGTCGCTCGGCGCTGTGGCCAGTCCTGATCGTGCTCGTGGCGATGCTGGTCATGCTGCGGCACGGGCCGATCGCCCAGCTTGCCAACTATCATGACTTTTCTGATCAGCGCGGTTGGCTCGGCATTCCGAATGCCGCCGATGTGTTGTCGAACCTCGGCTTTGCACTGGTCGGCCTGTATGGCATGGCGCTACTCTGGCGTCAACGTGGCAACGCGCTGTTGGTGTTGGGTGGCTCCGGCTATGCGATGTTTTTCAGCGCGCTGTTCCTGACGGCTTTTGGTTCCGGCTGGTATCACCTGGCTCCCGATAATGCGAGCCTGGTCTGGGATCGTCTGCCGATTGCCTTGGCATGTGCTGGCCTGGTGGCTGCCGTCTGGCGTGAAACCGCCAGTGCCCCGCGCTGGATCACGGCAGCCATGGCCATCCTGGCAGTGTTGAGTGTGGCCTGGTGGCGTCATACGGATCTTCAGGGGGGCGGCGATCTACGACCATATCTGCTGCTGCAGGCCATGCCGCTGGTGCTGATTCCGCTGCTGCAATGGCAGCGGCGCTGGCCCGTCGCCGAACGTCGTACGTTTTACGTGGCCATCGGTCTGTATGTGCTGGCCAAGATTTGCGAGCTCAGCGATCATGCTGCATTCGACATGCTGGCGTTCATGAGCGGTCACACGCTCAAGCATCTGCTGGCAACGCTGGCATCCGGCGCGATCGCCTGGAATCTCGCGCGTCGTCTGCGATGAGCCGTTGCTCACCACATCAGGGGCCGGCGTTCTTGATCACTGCGGGTTTTTGAGCAGGAACACCTTCACCGCTTTGCCCTTGATTTTGCCGGCGTTGAGTTTGCGTAGCGCGTCGCGTGCGATGTGACGGTCGACGGCGACATAGGTGGAGAACTCGGTGACGTTGATCTTGCCGATCTGCTCCTTGCTGAAGCCGGCCTCGCCGGTGAGTGCGCCGAGCACATCGCCGGGGCGGAGTTTTTCCTTGCGGCCGCCGAGGATGTGCAGCGTGACCATGGGTGGCAGGAAGGCTTCGGTGTCCTGGCCACTGGCATCCTGCAATTCGCTGAGTGAGTGCCACTCGATTTCGCCGCCCTGCGCCGCGACGATGTTGTTCACCCGGCGCATTTCCTTCTTGCCAACCAGGCTCAGCGCCCAGCCTGATTCATCGACGCGCCCCGTGCGGCCGATGCGATGCAGATGCACGTCGGTCTCGGGCGTGACATCGACGTTGATCACGGCTTCGAGCTGGGCGATGTCGAGGCCGCGTGCGGCGACGTCGGTGGCGACGAGCACCGAGCAGCTGCGGTTGGCGAATTGAATCAGCACCTGATCGCGCTCGCGCTGTTCGAGTTCGCCGTGCAGGGCCAGCGCCACGAAACCTTCAGCATGTAACACCTGCAGCAGGTCACGGCATTGCTGGCGCGTGTTGCAGAACGCCAGCGTGCTGACCGGGCGGTAGTGGCGCAGCAGTTGCGCGACGGCCGGCAGGCGCTGTGCGTCCTCGACTTCGTAGAAACGCTGGCGGATCTTGCTGCTGGCGTGCTGTTCGGGCAGCGCGATCTGCTGCGGCTGGCGCAGGAAGCGTCGGCTGAGTTCGGCGATGCCGGGTGGGAAGGTGGCGGAGAACAGCAGGGTCTGGCGTTCGAGCGGACAGGCCTTGGCGACCACGACGATGTCATCGTGGAAGCCCATGTCCAGCATGCGGTCGGCCTCGTCGAGCACCAGCGTGTTGAGCGCATCCAGATCGAGCGTGCCGCGTTGCAGGTGATCCAGGATGCGCCCCGGGGTGCCGACGACGATGTGTGCGCCATGTTCGAGGCTGGATTTTTGCGCGCGCAGCGGGCTGCCGCCGCACAGCGTGAGCACCTTGATGTTGTCGGCGCCGCGCGCCAGACGGCGGATTTCCTGCGTCACCTGCTCGGCCAGTTCGCGCGTCGGGCACAGCACCAATGCCTGCACCGCAAAGCAGCGCGGATTCAGGTGCGTGAGCAGCGGCAGCGAAAACGCCGCCGTCTTGCCGCTGCCGGTCTTGGCTTGCGCGATGAGGTCATGCCCGGCCAGCGCCAGCGGCAGGCTGGCGGCCTGGATTTCGGTCATGCGCAGGTAGCCGAGCTGCTGCAAATTCAGCAGCATCGCGGGCGCCAGCGACAATTGGTCAAAGGAAATATTGGCCGTGCTCTCGGGCGCAGCGGCGGGGTTGGGTGCGGGGTTCATACGCGATTATCGCAGAGAGGCCGTCGAGAGTGGGGTTCGTGGCTGCCGGACGGCTGATAGCCGTTCATTGTCAGTTATAGGGATGCCCGTTTGTCCAGTTCGATGTTTGGCCATCCGGTGTGTCCAGGCAACTCTGGCGCGGGCCGTTTCACCTATTGACCCTGCAGGGGAAAGCGGTAATACTTACCGGCCTTGTTTTGTAATTAATCGACCGATTATTTAATTGCGAAACAATCGAATACAACGACAAACAACAAGCATGGAGAAGAGCATGGCTCAAGAAGGTTCCGAAGTTGCAGCCGATGATGTGCTGCGCGCCGGCTTCGATGTAGGTTTCACCTACACGCGCCTGGTCGGCCCGGTGATCGGCGAGTTTCTGACCGGTCTGCGCGATGGCCAGATCAACGGCATCAAGGGCAGCGCTGGCCGCGTGATCTGCCCGCCGACCGAATACGATCCCGTGACCGCCGACGAGTGCACCGAGTTCGTTGCCCTGGCGGGTACCGGCACCGTGAAGACCTGGAGCTGGGTGAATCAGCCGCGCGCCAAGCATCTGCTGCAGAAGCCGTTCGCCTGGGCGCTGGTCCAGCTCGACGGCGCCGATACCGCCATGCTGCACATGGTCGATGCCGGCAGTGAAGCCAAGATGAAGACCGGCATGAAGGTCAAGGCGCGCTGGGCTGCCGAGCGCAAGGGCTTCATCACCGATATCGAATGCTTCGAGCCGGCCTGAGGAGAAAGAGAACATGTCTGAAGCCAAGAAAAACGTCGAGCTCATCGAGTGCCCGATTGTCCTGAACTACAACTTCTCCGCCGGCCGCGCACCGTCGCGCTTCCTGCGCGGCATGAAGGAAGGCAGGCTCATGGGTCAGCGCTCGCCACTGACCGGCAAGGTCATCGTGCCGCCGCGCGGCGCCTGTCCCGAATCCGGCCTGCCGACGGTCGATGAAGTGTCGTTGCCCGATACGGCCACCGTCATCACTTTCACCGTCGTGTATCTGCCGATTCCGACCTCCAAGCTGGATCCCCCCTTCATCGTCGCCAACCTGGTGCTCGACGGTTCCGACCAGACCTTCATCCACCTCGTTTCCGGCTGCGCCAATGAGGACGTGAAGATCGGCATGCGCGTCAAGGCGGTGTGGAAGGACAAGAGCGAATGGGATTACTCGATGGACAACATCGCCTATTTCGAACCCACCGGCGAACCGCTTGTGGATATTGAAGCCCTCAAGGCCAAGCGTCTGGAAGAAGCCAAGCGCTACCAGCAGACGAAAGCGGAGACCAAATAATGCGTGAAGTTGCGATTATTGCTTATGCCCAGACGCCGCTCGTGCGCGACTGCGGCGCCAAGAACGACGTCGAACTGGTCATGGACGTGGTCCATGCCGTCAAGAACCAGGTCGGCTTTACCAACAAGGATATCGATTTCTTCTGCTCAGGTTCCTGCGATTACCTCGGCGGTTCTGCGTTCGCCTTCGTGAACGCGCTCGACGCGCTGGGCGCCGTGCCGCCGATCAACGAGTCGCACGTCGAGATGGACGCGGCCTGGGCGCTCTACGAAGCCTGGCTGAAGATCCAGACCGGACACGCCGACACCGCGCTGGTGTATGGCTTCGGCAAGTGCTCGCAGGGCGACCTGCCCGACGTGCTGACGCTGCAGCTCGATCCCTACTACAGCCAGCCGCTCTGGCCGGACAGCATCAGCCTCGCCGCGCTGCAGGCGCGCGCGTTGCTCGACGCCGGCAAGATCACCGAGGAGGACATGGCACGTGTGGTGCAGAACAGCCGCCGCAATGCCAAGAACAAGGCGACCACCCAGCTCAAGGGCGACTACACGATCGAACAGCTGCTGGCCGAGCCAAAACTGGTCTCGCCGCTGCGCAAGCATGATTGTCCGCCGGTCACCGATGGCGCCTCGGCCGTGATCCTGGCGACGCGCGAAGTGGCCGAGAAGTTCCACAAGCGCAATGCCTACATCACTGGCATCGACCATCGCATCGAGGCGCACCAGCTCGGTTCGCGCGACCTGATCAACTCGATGTCGACGAAGATTGCCGGCGAAGCCGCGGGCGTCAAGCAGGGCAAGGTCGATATCGCCGAGCTGCACGCGCCGTTCAGCCATCAGGAACTGATGCTCAAGGAAGCGCTGGGCCTCGACGCCAGCACCAAGATCAATCCGTCGGGCGGTGCGCTGGCCGGCAACATCATGATGTCCGCCGGCCTCAGCAACTTCGGCGAAGTCGCGATGCGCATCATCAAGGGCGAGGCCAATCGCGGCGTGGCGCATGCCACCAGCGGTCCGTGCCTGCAACAGAATCTGGTCGCCGTGTTGGAGGGCAAATAAGATGGGTAACGCATGTGCAATCGTGGGCATCGGCCAGTCCGAGCGCTACAAGTCCAAGATCAAGAAGTCCATGGCCGGCCTGGTCCGCGAGGCGGCGCAGAACGCGCTGAATGACGCGGGCTGCACCTGGGCCGACATCGATGCCGTCATCATCGGCAAGGCGCCCGACTTCTTCGAAGGCGTGGTGATGCCCGAGCTGTACCTGGCCGATGCGCTGGGTTGTGTGGGCAAGCCGATGATGCGCGTCCACACCGCCGGCTCGGTCGGCGGCTCGACCGCCATCGTTGCCGCCAGCCACATCCAGAGCGGCGTGTTCAAGCGCGTGCTGACGCTGGCCTATGAAAAGCAGTCCGAGTCGAACGCCATGTGGGCGCTGTCGACGCGCCAGCCGTTCTCGCCGCACCTGAACGCCGGCGCTGGCGGCTTCTTCGCGCCCATCATCCGCGAATACAAGCGCCGCACCGGCGCGCCCGACGACATCGGCTGCAAGGTGGCGATCAAGGACCGCACCCACGCGCTGAAGAATCCGCATGCCCACATGCATGAGGATCCGTCCGCCCTGACCGTCGAGAACTACATGGACTCCATGATGCTGTGGGATCCGATCCGCTACGCCGAAGTCTGCCCGTCCTCCGACGGCGCCTGCGCGATGGTGCTGTGCAACGAAGACCTTGCCAAGAAGTCGCCGAACAAGCCCGCCTGGGTGCTCGGCACGGCGATGAAGTCCGAGCCGACCATGTACCCGTGGCGCGAGGAAGTGAATCCGCAGGCCGGCATCCTGTGCGCCAAGGAAGTCTATGCGCAGGCCGGCATCGTCAATCCGCGCAAGGACCTGGACATGGCCGAAGTGTATGTGCCGTTCTCCTGGTACGAGCCGATGTGGCTGGAGAACCTCGGCTTCGCCGACGTCGGCGGAGGCTGGAAGCTCTCCGAATCCGGCGCCACCTCGCTCGACCAGGGCGGCGACATTCCGTGGAACGTCTCGGGCGGCGTGCTCTCGTCGAACCCGATCGGCGCCTCGGGCATGATCCGCTTCGCCGAAGCCGCGCTGCAGGTGCGCGGCATGGCCGGCGAGCGCCAGGTGCCGGGCTGCAAGAAGGCGCTGGGCCACGCCTACGGCGGCGGCGCGCAGTTCTTCTCGATGTGGGTCGTCGGCAGCGAAAAGCGCTGAGGCGACCTCTCATGAGGCTGTAAGAACGGGGGCGGAGCCAAGGCGACCGCCCTCTGTTCATCCTGCATTCCAAAACCCCCATTCAAAGTGAGCCGAATATGACCGAAGCCAATGTCCCCGTGCCGCAATTCGATACCCGTCACTCCAACGAGCTGTACACCTTCGCTGGCAAGGACGTGCCCTGGCTGATGAAGCTGTGGGCCGAGCAGACCCCCGACAAGACCTTCCTGATCTGGGAACCCAAGGAAGGCGCCAGCCAGTCCTGGACCTACCAGCAGTTCTGGGAAGTGGCCAACAAGGTGGCCTGCGGCCTGATCAATAAGGGCGTCAAGAAGGGCGACAAGGTTTTGATCCACGCCGAAAACTGCCCGGAGATGATGATCGCCTGGTATGCCTCGGCCATCGTCGGCTCGGTCGCCGTGACCACCAACACGCGCTGCATTGGCGACGAACTGACCTATTTCGCCGAGCACTCCGGCGCCGTCGGTTGCATCACCCAGCCGAAGTTCGCCAGGGAACTTGCCGCCAATGCCAAGAGCCTCGGCTGGTTCATTGTCACCGCGGACAACTCCGGCGAGGCCGCGAGCACCGAGGAAAACGCCCACGGCTTTCCGCTTTTCGCCACGTTGCTGCAACACGGCGACAATGCGCCGGCGCGTCCGGCCGAACCGATGCTGCCGGTCGGCATTCAGTACACCTCGGGTACCACCTCGCGTCCGAAGGCCGTGGTGCATACCCACGCTAACGCGCTGTGGGGCGGCCGCAGCGGCTCGCAGAACCTGCTGATGGACAGCAACGATACCTACCTGGTGTTCCTGCCCTGCTTCCACGTCAATGCGCAGAGCTGGAGTTTCTGGACCATGATGTGGGTCGGCGGCACTATCGTGTTGCAACCCAAGTTCTCGGCCAGCAAGTTCTGGGAAATCTCGATGAAGCACAAGTGCACGCGTGCTTCGATGATCCCCTTCTGCTTCAAGGCCATCGCCATGCAGGAGATCCCCGAGCATCATTACAAGACCTGGTCGACCGGCATCAAGATGCACATGGTCGAGATGCGCTGGAACGTCAAGACCTTCGCCACCTGGGGCATGACCGAGACCGTCACGCACGCGACGCGTTCCGACCTGCTGCAGGATTCGCCCGACATGAACATCGGCGTGCCGGCGCCGGGTTATGAATTTGCCATCATCGATCCGGCCACCGGCAAGTATTGCGCGCCGGGCGTGAATGGCGATCTGTATGTACGCGGCACGCGCGGCATCCAGCTGTTCTATGAGTATTACAAGAACCCCGAAGCCATGGCCAAGTCGTTTACGGCCGATGGCTGGTTCCAGACCGGCGACACCGCGCGCCTCGGCGAGGACGGCTACTTCTACTTCGCCGACCGCGACAAGGACATCCTTAAAGTCGGCGGCGAGAACGTCTCCGCGCGTCAGGTCGAGGAAACCATTCATGGCATCCTCGGCATGGGTGTGCTCGATGAACTCGCGGTGGTCGCGCAGAAGCACGACATGCTTGACGAGGTGCCGGTGGTGTTCGCCATCAAGAGCCAGTGGACCATGCTCAGCGAGGACGAAATCCGTCAGCAGATCCTCGACGGCTGCGCCAAGGATCTGGCCGACTTCAAGCGTCCGCGCAAGGTGTACTTTGTCGAGGAAATCCCGCGTGCGGCGCTCGACAAGGTGGCCAAGAACAAGCTGCGCGAGATGGCCGACGAGCGGGCCGATCAGGAGAAGGCTGCCACCGGCAAGTAAGCAGTCCGGTTTGTGTCACGACAAGGCCCGCGCAAGCGGGCCTTGTCGTTTGCGGCAATTCACTTCCCGATCATTTCCGCAGCGCCGTCGACTTGCCACGCCCGGCGACTTTCGCGGTAATCTTCGCCGCAGCATGTTTTGCTTGTCTGGAGCTGTTTGATGCCGGAGAACCGGAAAACAAGGGAATTGAGCGCGTCGCGCAAGCCCTGTGTGGGGCTTGTGCTGGGCTCGGGTTCAGCGCGCGGCTGGGCGCATATCGGCGTGATCCGGGCGCTGGAGGAAGCCGGCATACGCCCGGATCTGGTGTGCGGCACGTCGGTCGGTGCGCTGGTTGGCGCTGCCTATGCGGCTGGCGAACTGGATGGGCTGGAGACCTGGCTGCGCGGTCTGGGAGTCAAGGAAGTGTTCTCGCTCATGGATGTGGGCATGAACGGCGGCATGCTCAAGGGTGAGCGCGTCATGGACTTCTTCCGGCGCAACTTCGTTGATCGTTCGATCGAGGAGTTGTCGCTGCCGTTTGGCGCCGTGGCCACCGCTTTGAATAACGGCGCCGAGATCTGGTTGCGCAACGGTTCGACGGTGGATGCGGTGCGTGCCTCGATCGCCATGCCGGCCTTGTTTTCTCCGGCCCTGCACGAGGGGCGTCTGCTTGTCGATGGCGGGCTTGTGAATCCGGTGCCGGTGTCGCTGGCGCGCGCAATGGGGGCCGATGTGCTCATTGCTGTCGATCTGAGCGCGGATATTCTTGGTCGGCGCCTGCGTGCCGAAGCGGCCGTGGCAGATGCGCCGCCGAGCCAGATCGGCGAGTGGCTGCGCAAGCTGCGCAATGGCTTGGGTTGGCGGGAATCGGCGTCGGACGAAGCGGCGGTCCGGCCGCCCTCGATGCTTGATGTCATGACGTCGAGTCTGAATATCATGCAGGTGCGCATTGCACGCAGCCGCCTGGCCGGCGAGCCGCCCGACGTGATCATCGCGCCGCGTCTGGCGCATCTGGGTTTGCTGGATTTTCATCGTGCGGACGAGGCGATCGCCGAAGGCCGGCGCGCTACCGAGGCTTGTCTGCAGAGTCTCCGCTCGTTGAATATTTGAGTTTCCGAAAAGGAGGCAGCATGTGTATCGACAAGCGTTTTAATCCTCTGCAGAGGTTTGTGGCGGGTGTGAGTGTGCTGTGGCTGGTGATGCTGAATCCGCTGCATGCCCAGGAAATTCCCGGCATCTGGTGGACGCCCGAGAAGGATGGCAAGCTGGAGTTTTTCCTGGATTCGACGGGCGCATTGGCCGGCCGGCTGATCGCCAAGCCCACCAAGGGGGCGGCGGATCTGGATAGTCGCAATCCGGAAGCCAGGCTGCGCAGCCGGCGCGTGCTTGGCGCCGTGATTTTCAGCGGTTTCCACCAGGAGGCGAAAAACAAATGGGTCGATGGCAAGGTCTACGATCCGCAAAGCGGCGCGACCTACGATGCCAAGCTGTGGCTGGAGGGTGACAAACTCATGCTGCGCGGCTTTCTGGGCCTGTCGCTGTTCGGACGGACCGAAACCATGGAGCGTGTCACGGGCGCCACGCCACGCCTGCGGCAAGCGGGCGAGCCAGAGCTTGTGCATCTGGAGGGTGGTTAAATTTGCACGGACGTTACGCGTTATTTCGACAACATTTTTCATGCGCACTTCACTTATAATCGATTGTCCCGTGCTTGTAGCCCTTTGATTTCAAGGGCTGCAGCGCAGCGATCAGAGCCTGCCTTGAAGCAGGGCGGGCTGCGGGGATTCAGAGCAAGTCTGAATAATACGGAGGGGTTGTCATGTTCGGGGCTCGCGCATGCTGAGCCCCCGGTCAACCAAGGCGTGACGATGCTGCATGCAGTTACGGCCGACATGTAGATGATGGGGATTCTGGTGGTGAGCAACAAATGGCGGCAGTCGCGTACGCGACGGTTCATGGTTGCTGACCGGGTGGTTCCGTTTGCGATGGCGTGAGGGCAACGTGATCGCAAGGAGCCCGGGGTAGCGGATTTCAGTTTTGCGGCAGGGGTAATGCACATGGGTACTTCAGGACATCACAGCAGCGTTTCGACCAACCAGGTGGCTTCGACGGGTCGGCGCAGGTTTCTTATCCTCACGGGTGCGCGGGCGGCGGCGGGCGCCGTGATCGGCTTGCCGTTGTTTCATTTCAAGCCCAAGACGGGCGCCAAAGTCTTGCCTGGCCGACGCAGCACCGCCAAGCTCAATACTTGGCAGGATGTGTATCGTCAGCGCTGGACCTGGGACAAGGTTGCCAAGGGTTCGCACGGCTGGGCCAATTGTCGCTCGGCCTGCGAATGGGATCTCTACGTCAAGGATGGCATCGTCGTGCGCGAGGAGCAGACGGCGATGTACGAGCAGTCCGAGCCTGGTGTGCCCGACTTCAATCCGCGCGGCTGCCAGAAGGGCGCCTGCTACACGGAAGTCATGTACGGCCCGTCGCGCACCACGGTGCCGCTCAAGCGTGTCGGCCCACGCGGTTCGGGTCAGTGGGAGAAAATTTCCTGGGAGCAGGCGATGAAGGAGATCGCCGAAAAGACCGTCGATGCCGCCCAGAAATGGGGTACCGATACGATCTATCAGGATCTCGGACCGAACTTTGACTTCGGCGCCAGCACGGCGGGACGTTTCAAGTTCCAGTTCATGGCCGGCGGTCTGTTTGCTGACAACTGGGCGGAAATCGGCGACCTGAATCTTGGCGCGACGATCACCGTGGGTGCAGCGCATATCGGCGGTTCTTCGGATGAATGGTTCCTGTCGGACTTCATTGTCGTCTGGATGATGAACCCGTCGGTGACCCAGATTCCCGATGCGCACTTCCTGTATGAAGCACGTTATAACGGCACCGAACTGGTGGTCATCGATCCGCAATATTCGGCCACCGCGATTCATGCCGATCAGTGGCTGCCGATTGAAGTCGGTACCGATGCGATTCTCGGCATGGCTGTGGCGCGCCACCTGTTTGACGTCAATGCGATTGACTTGCCGTATGTCCGCGAGCAGACCGACTTGCCGCTGCTGGTGCGCCTCGACACCGGGCGCTTCCTGCGCGAGGCCGACATCGAGAACGGCGGCCGCGAGGATCAGATTTTCATGTGGCATCCGGGCAAGAATGCGCCCGTGCCAGCCCCCGGTTGCACGGGTAATACCACACGCGTGCTGAAGCTCGACTTCGAGCCGCCGATCGAGGGGCAGTGGAAGGTCAAGCTCAAGGATGGTCAGGAAGTCGCCGTGGTGCCGGTCGGTTCGATGCTGCGCGAGCACCTCGATCCATGGACCTTCGAGCATGCGGCGCAGGTCACGGGATTGCATGTCGACCAGGTTAGGAAATTCGCCGAAGGCTGGGCCAAGGCTCAGCGCCCGATGGTTCTGTCGTCGTGGGGGTCGAATCGCTACATGCATTCCGATCTGATGAACCGCGCCAAACTGTTGTGCCTGATGCTCAAGGGCGCGCTCGGCAAGAAGGGCGCCGGTTATCAGGCCACGGGTTGGGTCGATCTGGATGGTTTCGGCAACGCCATGCAGATGGAGAAGGAGGGCATGACGGGACGCTTGGCCGTGATGCTGAATGCCATGCCGCCCAAGGAGTTGTTTAACGCTGTCGTCGACATCATCAAGAAACGCAAGACCGAAGGCGATGTGGCGCTTGAAGGCGAGAATAATTACCTGCGCAACAAGCTGTGTACCAGCGACGTTGTGGAAGTCAATTTCAAGGGCGCCGAATATCGCGAGGCAATTAACCGCGAGCAGAAAGGCCTGCATCCGCGCAGCATTTCCGAGTATTACAAGGAGGGGCAGGAAAAGGGTTGGGCGCCGGGTTTGCCGCGCAAGACCACGCCGAAAATTTTCTTCAGCGGCGGCTCGAACCTGCTGCGTCGCAACAACCTGCCGCAATATCTGAAGGTGTCGATGTGGGATCAGATGGATTGCATCGTCGACATCAATCCCAAGTATTCTTTCACGGGCACGCAATCCGACTACATTCTGCCCTCTGCGGGCTGGTACGAGAAGACAGGCATCAAGTACACCATGTCGTATGTGCCGTATCTGCACTACTGCGATGCCGCCGTGCCGCCGCTCGGCGAATCGAAGGGCGAATGGGAAATCTACTGGCTGCTCACGCAGGCGATGGAGCGTTACGCCAAGGAGAAGAACCTGCCGCCAAACGACGGCTGCGGCCGTGGTGAGATCGACTTCAAGACCATTCATCAGCGCTACACCAATCAGGGAGTGCTGGGCCAGCACGACGATGACAAGGTGACGGAAGAAATTCTGCGCAGCGAGTCGACCGTCGGCATGACGGTCGAGGGTCTCAAGAAGACCGGCATCGCCAAATACACGGCCACCGGCAAGAATGTCCAGGCTACCGCGCTCAACAATCCGGACTGGAAGGGCAAGGGCGTTCTCAACACCATGACGCGCTTTACCGAGCACAAGGAGCCCTGGCCAACCTATAGCGGCCGCATCACGAGCTTCCTCGATCACCCCTGGTTCATCGAGATGCGCGAGCAGTTTGTTACCCACAAGGACAGTCCGAAGGCTGGCGGCGACTATCCGTTCCAGTTCGTCAGCTGCCACGCGCGCTGGTCGATCCACTCGACCTGGCGCGACACGCCGATGATGCTGCGTCTGCAACGCGGCGAACCG
>JBPOIN010000043.1:0-10627 GCA_052034445.1 Pseudomonadota bacterium
AAGCGCAGCGTGGCGGCGATGATCTGCTGCGGCGCGCCAGCGACATTGCTGAAGCTGGTGCGCAAGCCTTCATGGCGTGCCAGGATGCGGTCCAGCGCGGCCTGCAGCGCGGCCGTATCGAGTTTGCCGCGCAGGCGCAGCGCGCCCGGGATGTGATACGCGCTGCTGCTGCCTTCGAGCTGATCGATGAACCACAGACGTTGCTGCGACCAGGACAGCGGCAGCGGCTGGCCGCGTTCGGCGCGCGGAATCGGCGCCAGTGCCGCGCTGTCGGCGCCCGCGTCCGCAAGATCGCCAATGTCATGCAGCTGCTGCGCCATGGCGGCGAGCTGCGGATGTTCGAAGAAGCTGCGCAGGGACAGCTCGCGCCCCAGATGCTGGCGGATGCGTGCGATGAGCTGCACGGCCAGCAACGAATGGCCGCCGAGGTCGAAGAAGCTGTCGTGACGACCGACGCGTTCGACCTGCAACAGCGCCTGCCACAACCCGGCCAGCGCCTCTTCGAGCGCGCCTTCCGGCGCCACGTAGGACTGGGTCTGGAAGGCGTCGAGTGCGGGCGCCGGCAGCGCGGCGCGATCCACCTTGCCGTTGTTGGTCAGCGGCAGGCAGGGCAGCACCACGAAGGCGCTCGGCAGCATATATTCCGGCAGGCTGTGACGAATCGCCTGACGCAACGCATCGATGTCGAGCTGAGTGCCGTCGGCGGCTGTCAGGTAGGCGACCAAGCGCTTGTCGCCAGGACGGTCCTCGCGCGCCAGCACCACGGCCTCCTTGACCAGCGCATTGAGGCTCAGTGCGGCCTCGATCTCGCCCAGTTCGATGCGGAAGCCGCGCACCTTGACCTGATGGTCGTTGCGCCCGAGGTATTCGATATTGCCGTCCGGCAGCCAGCGCCCGAGGTCGCCCGTGCGATACAGGCGCGCATGGACGCCTTTGGCAGCACGCTGGCTGAACGGATCGGCGATGAAGCGCTCGGCCGTGAGCTCGGGGCGGTTCAGGTAGCCGCGCGCCACACCGGCGCCGCCAATGTAGATCTCGCCCACCACGCCGAGCGGCACGGGCTGCTGCCAGGCATCGAGCAGGTACATCTGCGTGTTGGCGATCGGCTTGCCGATCGGTACCTGGCGCTGCAGGTTCCAGTCCGCCGGCACCTCGTAGATCGAGCAGCCGACCACAGTCTCGGTCGGGCCGTATTCGTTGATGAGCCGCGTCGCCGGGCTCAGTGCGCGCCACAACTCGACCGTGGCGGGCGCCAGGGCCTCGCCGCCGATCACGAAGGCGCGCACCCTGCAGGCGGCTGCACCGGCCGGCGTCTGCGCGCGCAGGCGCTGACCAACCACATCGAGATGCGCCGGCGTGATCTTCACCAGGCTCCAGGCCGTCGACGTGCGCAGCAGGCGGTCGAGACCTTCGAGTTCCTCACCTTCGCGCACCAGCACCATGCGCCGGCCGCACAGCAGCGGCGTGTAGATGCTGGTGATGGTGGCGTCGAAGGCGAACGATGAAGCGACAATGGCGCCTTCGCCGCGCTCCGGGGCATAGGCCTGCAGCGCCCATTCGAGGTAGTTCAGCAGCCCGGCGTGCTCGATCATCACGCCCTTGGGCTTGCCGGTCGAACCCGAGGTATAGATGACATACGCCAGGTGCCGCAGCCCTGCCCCATCCGCCGTACTGCGCGGCAGATTGGCGCTGTCCTGGACGGCGATCGCCTCCCAGTGCGCATCCAGTTCGATGACCCTGGCATTGCCGCCGGGCAGCCGGGCAGCGAGACGCGCCTGGGTCAGGATCACGCCGGGCGCCGCGTCACCGAGCATGTAGGCGATGCGCTCGTCGGGATAGGCCGGATCGACCGGCACATACGCGCCGCCGGCCTTGAGCACGCCGAGCAGGCCGACGATCATTTCGATGCCGCGTTCGACGCAGATCGCCACCAGACTGTCCGGACCGACGCCAAGGCTGCGCAGATGGCGCGCCAGCTGATTGGCGCGCGCATTGAGTTCGGCGTAGGTCAGGCGCTGTTCCTCGAACTCCAGCGCCACGGCGTCATGGGTGCGCGCCACCTGCGCCTCGAACAGTTCGTGCACCAGCAGATCGGCAGGGAACTCAAAGTCCGTGGCGTTGAATGTCGTGACCACCTGGGCGCGCTGCGCCGCATCGAGCCAGGGCAAGGCATGCACGCGGCAGGCGTCGTCAGCCACCATGCCGCGCAGTAGCGTGACGAAATGCCCGACCCAGCGCTCGATGGTGGCGCGCTCGAACAGGTCGGTGGCGAAGGCGAGATTGCCGCACAGTATGTCCCCGGCCTCCTGCATGCCCAGCGTGAGGTCGAACTTCTCCGTGGTGCGCGGGATCTCCTCGGCGCCGAGCTTGAGCCCCGGCAGTTCGAGCGCGCTCTGCGGCGTGTTCTGCAGGCTGAACATGACCTGGAAGATCGCGCTGTGACTCATGCTGCGCGCCGGATTGAGCGCCTCGACGATCTGTTCGAACGGCACATCCTGATGACTGTAGGCCGCCAGCGTCTGCTCGCGCACCTGCTTGAGCAGTGCGCCCACCGTCGGATCGGCGCTCAGGTCGCAACGCAGCGCCAGGGTGTTGACGAAGAAACCGATCAGGCCTTCAAGCTCGCTGCGCTGGCGGTTGGCCACCGGCACACCGACCACCACCTCGTCCTGACCGGCCAGGCGCGCCAGCAGGATCGCCCAGGCCGCATACAGCGTCATGAACAGCGTGTTGTCGTAACGTTTGGCCAGCGCGCGCAAACCGGCGCTGAGCTCGGCGTCGAGCGTGAAGTCGACGCTGTCTCCGGCGAAGCTCTGCACGGCCGGGCGCGGCTTGTCGGTCGGTAGTTCGAGCAGCGCCGGCGCGCCATGCAATTCCTCGCGCCAGAAGTCGACCTGGCGTTGCAGCGTGTCGCCCACCAGCCAGCGCCGCTGCCACTGTGCGTAGTCGGCGTACTGCACGCGCAGGGGCGGCAGCGGATCGTGCTGCTGCGCCGCCGGGTTGCCCTGATAGGCCGCATACAGCGCGGCGAATTCGCGCACCAGCACGCCCACCGACCAGCCGTCGGAAGCGATGTGATGCATGGTCACGCAGAGGATGTGATCGTCGGCCGCCAGACGCAGCAGGCTGGCGCGGAACACCGGCCCGCAAGCCAGATCAAACGGCGCTTGGGCCACGGCGGCAATCTGCCGGCGCACTTCGAGTTCGTGCGCCGCACCGCTCAGATCCTGCGCCGCCAGATCGATGCATTGCAACGCCACCCCGGGCGGCGGCGCGATGACCTGATGCGCCACACCGTCCGCGCTGGCTGCATAGGTGGTGCGCAGCACTTCATGACGCGCCACGATGCGATCCAGCGCGGCTTGCAAGGCCGCCCGATCAAGCTGCCCCTGCAGACGCAGCGCGCCGGGGATGTGATAGGCGCCGCCGGCGCCAGCGGATGCGCGTTCGAGCTGATCGAGGAACCACATGCGCTGCTGGGCCAGCGACAGCGCCAGCGGCTGGCTGCGATCGGCCGCTTCGATGGCGATCTGCGCCGGCGCCGTGGCGGCCGGGGCGCGCTGGGCGGCGGACTTGCGCAACTTGCGCAGCAGGACCTCCTGCCTGAGCGCCTCAAGATCGGTCGGTGCGGATGTTCCAGTCGCAGGAGTACCAGTCGATTTCGTCGAACTCATCTCAATCCAGTCAATAAATTACCGCTGCGCAGCACCAGCCTGCGTACAGGAATCCATGAAACACGGCTACCCACCGGATTGGCCGGTCTCCCGACGCCCGGTGATTCCAGAGAAACTTTTCTAGCGATGACTCCCCCACCTTGCCAAGCCTTGTTTTAATCGCTGATTTCGGGCTTTCGGCAACACCGCGCGCCTGCGCGCCACCATACAGGCGGCATAGCGACCTACCCCACCCCCATGCTGGACGCGGAAAAACGGCAAGATATTTTACCGTAGAGCGCCTGCCAAGACAGAGTTTTCCCCTAACATTGGCGCGGGAATCTGCATTGCATCACGGCCGGCTCAAATCCGGCGCAACAGCTCGGGGCGAGCCGTAGAACAACGGCGCTGAAGCCTTGGCGCCTGAGGAAGGTCCAATTCATGCTGCCGCAGCAGTCAAAGCAGCGGCAAACCCTTGACGTCAAAACGCCGTATGAGTTCTACTTGCAACACCAGCCAGCGAGTCCATCTCCCTCACGCCGACCATGACGACCAAGCCCACCCAGAAATCCGCCGCCGAAGAATCCACCGCTGCGCCCGCCGCTGCGGAGCAGAGCCACGAGCACTTCCACACGCTGGTGCATTTCGACGGCATCCTGCCGGCCTGCACCAAGCGCCAGGAAATCTGCGGTTATGCCTGCTGCCAGTTCGGCAAGCTCGGCAACTGGATTTTTGCCCTGCCCGGCGAAGTGGAGCGCGCGCGCGCGGCGAATCTGTCGATGGACCATCTGACCGTCACCAAATTCGAGGAAGGCCACGCGCTGCAATGCAACCGGCCCTGTACCGAAGGCGAATTCAAACCGCTCGACTGCGCCTGGTATCCGCTGTATCCGGCTTCGGCAGACGCGACATTGTTCATCGTCGCCGACCATCGCAAGTGCCCGATTCCCAACCGCGAACTCATCGAACATGCCAAGCGCGTCGGCGCCAAGGCGCGCGCCTGGGATCAGGCGCATCCCGGCTCGCTCAAGGCCATGGTTGCTTCGGCGCGGGATTTCAAGGCCTACGCGCCCTACCCTTACCGGATCGGCGTGGATGGTACGGTCACGGAACTGACTGCCGAGGAATGCGCGGCCATCGCGCCGACGACGATGCTCGACGACGACTTCCAGTCCGCCTGGTCGATCAACCGCGTCGGCTATACGCGCAGCGGCACGCCGGACTGACGCCGCGCACCGCGCGTCGCTAAACTCCCAGCACGCGCAGCAACTGTTCGCGCATCGCCGCGATCAACCCATCCAGCCGCACTAGCTGCGCGTCGCAATCCTGCCGCTGGCGCAGGGACTGTTCGATCGCCTCGGCAGCCGCGTGTATTTCCTCCATGCCCAGGGTTCCCCAGCGCGCCTTGAAGGTATGCAGCGTCATGGCGGCGCTGTCGATGCGCCCTGCGGAAACTTCGTTGCGAATCCGTTCGGGAACTTCCCCCGCTGTGGCGACGAAATCCGCCAGCCAGTGCCGATAACGTCCCTCCTTGCCGTTGAAACGCGCCAGCGCCCGCGGCACGTCGATGCCCTGCAACTGGTTGAGCGCGCCGCGCGCATCGACCGGCGCCGGCGGCACCGCGGGCGACGCGACGACGGCCTGCCCGACGTGCTTCTCGGTTGGCAGCCAGCGCGCCAGCATGCGATAGAAACTCGCGTTATCAAAGGGCTTGCCGATGTGATCGATCATGCCGGCATCCAGGCAGTTCTTCTTTTCGTGCTCCATCGTATGCGCACTCATGGCCACGATCGGCAGGGTGTCGAACCCCGGGCGACTGCGCAGCAGCCGGGTCGCCGTCAAGCCGTCCATGAGCGGCATCTGGATGTCCATGAGGACCAGATCGAAGGCCGCCGGCCCGACCTCATCGAGCATGTCGAGCGCCTGCCGGCCGTTCTCGGCCATCTGCGAGCTGATGCCCAGCGCATTCAGCAAGGCCTCGACGATCTCGCGATTGAGCAACTGGTCATCGACGACCAGAACCCGCACCCCCTGATAGCCGGATGGCAGCGCCCGCTGGGCAAGCGCCGGAGCGACCGGCAGCTCGCCGGTCTTGCCGATGCCGAGCCAGATGCGCAGCCTGAAGGTCGTGCCGCTACCTTCCTGGCTGCACACGGTCAGATCGCCGTCCATCATCTCGGCCAGACGCTTGCTGATCGCCAGACCGAGGCCCGTGCCGCCGAATTTGCGGCTCACGGTCGCATCGGCCTGGGAGAACGGCTTGAACATCCGCTCCAGCGCCGCCGGACCGATGCCGACCCCGGTGTCCTGCACCTCGATATCCAGACACACGCGTTCCGTCTGACGCTCATGCACACCGACACGCACCTCGACGCGCCCACTGGCCGTGAACTTGACCGCATTGCCGGTCAGATTCAGGACGATCTGCTCGATGCGCAATGGATCGCCGATCAGCACCTCGGGTACCGCCGGATCGAACGACTCGATCAGCTGCAAGCCCTTT
Source organism: Pseudomonadota bacterium (assembly GCA_052034445.1). Lineage (GTDB taxonomy): Bacteria > Pseudomonadota > Gammaproteobacteria > Burkholderiales > Rhodocyclaceae > Sterolibacterium. Next base: position 6,157 of record JBPOIN010000043.1, read on the forward strand.
CCGCTGGCGCGCGGCAGCAGCAGGGCGTTGCTGTTGGCAATCAGGCGCGGCAGGCTGAAGGCCACTTGCTCGAATTCCAGGTAGCCCGCAGCGATCTTCGACAAATCCAGCAAATCATTGATGATGTGATTCAGATGCTTGCCCGAGGTGACGATCTTGTTGAGGTAATCGCGCTGCTTCGCTTCGCTGCTGATGGCCTGGGCCAGCTCCGCCATGCCGATCACGGCATTCAGCGGCGTGCGCAACTCATGGCTGATGTTGGCGAGGAAGGTGTCCTTGGCGGCGTTGGCCGCCTCAGCAGCTTCGCGCGCAAGCACCAGATCGTGCGTGCGTTGCTGCACCTCCTCTTCGAGATGCTGCTTGTAGCGATTGAGTTTTTCCTCGGCCTGCTTGCGTTCGGTGATATCAAGCGAAAAACCGTTCAGATAGGCGCCGGATTCATCGAGAAAGGCGAACAGCAGGAACCATTTCGTCGCCCCGTTGACCAGCCGGGTCTCGACCTCGAAATCGAGTACCTTGCCTTCCCGCAGCAAGCGCGCGTTGAATTCCGCGAGGCGCTCGTGGCTCGCCCAGCGTTGGGTCGTCTGGCTGTATCGGCTGCGGAACTCGGCTTCCGTCGCGCATTCGAACTGGCGCACCACCCCTGGATTCACATACACATACGGCCCCACCAGCGCGCGGCGGAAAATGCCGATCGGCGCATTCTCGATGATGTGCTTGTAGCGCGCCTCGCTGTCCTTGAGCCTGGACTCCGCCAGCTTGCGCTCGGAAATGTCGCGCAGGAACACATGAAACTGGCCGCGCCCAGCATCGTGACTGGTCACACTGATCTCGACATGCCAGATCGAACCGTCCTTGCGCCGATGCAGGGTCTCGAACTGATCGTGGCCGATCTCGGTGATATGCCGGCACTTCTGCGCAATGAACGCCGCATCCTGAAGCGCATCGAGATCGCTGATTTTCATGCCCAGCAACTCCTCGCGCGTATGGCCCGACAGGCGGCAGTAAGCCGGATTCACATCGAGCAGATTCAACTCGCCATCGACGCGCCAGTAGCCGTCCTGTGTCGCCGCCAGAATTTGGCGAAAAGCTTCGTGACTATCGCTCAAGGCCTTCTCGACCTGCTTGCGCGCGGAAATGTCGCGCCAGACGCAATAGATCAGCTGGCGGCCATGCAGACCGAAAGCGGACAACGTCACCTCGGCCGTGAACGCCGAACCGTCGGCGCGCAGATGCACCCATTCGAAGCGATGCAAACCATTTTCCCTGGCCAGCGCCATCATGCGCTCGGCCTTGGCGAACGAATCCTCGCCATCGGGCTGCATGGCCGGCGATAACCGCGACGGATGCAGATTCAGCAACTCGTCACGCGACGCATAGCCCAGGGTCCGCACCGCTGCCTCGTTGCACTCGACGAACTGGTTGAATTCGATGATCCAGGTCGGATCGGGCGACAGCACGAACAGCTGCCGAAACGAGGTGTGATCGGAATCGAGAATGGAAGTCAACATTGAATGCACCGCCAAAAGGTGCGCCGGCATGCGCTGCCCCACGCGGGATTTCCATGTTCAAGCAGCAGCGCTGGATTCAAGAGGAATGCGAAGCATCCGGGCCGGAAAAACTCTTCCCGACACGCATGCCGAATGTACCAAAAATCGCTCACCGCATACCTAGGCCTTTTCACTAAATCCAGCACCAGCCCTGCCGCAACCGCTATGTGGAACCGATCAAACGCCGCTCGATCAAGCATTCGCTATCGCCCACCTCATACGTGCGGCAGACGCCCGGACGGCGCGCATAGATGGTGCACAGCATGGTGGCGCGATCCAGCGCCACACACCAGCCATCCGCCAGTCGGCGCATCACCCAGCCGCCCCATTCATCCTGGGCCGTCAATTCCTCGGGCACATCATCATCGCCCATCAACAACACTTCCAGGCGACAGCAACAGGCCCGGCAAGTGGCACAGGAAATTTCCGCGCTGCTATCCACGCGCTCGGGTGCGACATTCAGAGTATCCATGAGAGGGAAGAGCGAGCCTGTGACAAGGGGGCAGATTCTCGCACGCGCCGCGCCGCAAGCGCTGACGGGATTGCGGTATAGTCGCGGCCTTTTTCAGACACGCATTTGCCTGCCGCCCAACGACACGCCGACCATGAACGACACTGCCCCCACCGCCCTGCCCGCCGATCCGCTCGCCGTGCTGGCCGCCCCCGACGACCAGCGTCAGGCCGCGCGCACCGTGCAGGAAACCTTCGCACGCGTGTTTCGTCTCGCCGCCGGCGCAGTGGATGACCCGACCGCCGAACTCCAGCGCATCGAAACTGCCCTGCGCCACTGGCTGGAAACCGCACCCGACGCCGACAGGCGCGCGCTGCGTCTGGCCTTCCTGCTGGCCGGACTCGATCAGTGGGGGCTGGCCTACACCCAGGCCTTCGGATTGGTCGGCATCCCGGCCCTGACCGAGCTGCTCGGCGCACTGCGCAACAATCTCGACGCCCAGGCCGAAGCGCGCACCGCGGCGCATTTCGCCGCGCTCGACCAGGAATGCGCCGGCCAGCATTTCAAGGTCGAACTGCGACGCTATCTGCACCTTGCGCTCTGGCACGCCATGATCGCCAGCGAAGACCGCGCCGACGCCCAGCGCGTACTGAATCAGCTCGGCGGCATGCTCGCCGCCCTGGTGCGCAGCATGCCGGTCCTCGGCTGGCGCCTCGTCGCCGACACCCTCGCCCACATCCAGATCCAGTGCCTCGCCAAAGGCCTCGCCACGCAAGGTCTGGGGCAGGAAACCACGCAGGGCCTGTTCGCCGCGCTGCGCCAGACACTGGCGCGCGAAGATCACGAGCGCATCCTGGCCTACGCCACCCAGGCCCTGCTCGACTGGCAGCAGGCGCAACGGCCCGGCAATTAGGCCCGCGACAGCGCGGAAGCCATGACATCGCCGCGCAAACTTCACGATTCCAGCGGCTGATTCGAAACCATGCCTGCCATTTTTGAAAATGGTGGTCTGTCGCCTATTGATCGCTCAGTCCTGCGGCGCCACCGGCAAACGCGCGGCGCGATGAGGCGCATGGCCGCCCCCTGCAACGAAGAGCAACGCGGTCAGGCGGCCCGAAAAGCGTGCAATCGACGGCGTCCCCCAAGGGGATTTCCTGCGGGGCATAGCGGTCTCACCCGCAAGGTGAAGCCCATAGATGGCGCAAAACTTACAGTAGCAGCGGAGTTCGTGATCATGGCAAGCGGTCAACTGCGGTTTTCAGGTTGAATTGACCAGCCGCGAATGGCGCTCTTAGCCGGGGCAGACGCTCGCATTCTTCAAAACTGCCGCCGCATCCGCAGGCGAATAATCGAAGTCGGCAACCTCGGTGATCCGGCGCGCGAAATTACACGTCAGTTCGCTCATGTCATGCGCCTTCACCGGATTGTGGGTCGTCGCATAGTTGAACATGTAGTCCGTTCGATTCGGCAGCTTGTGATTGAAATGACTGGTGACCTTGCGGATATAGCTCAGCACTTCCTTCGACATATAGACGCGATGAACAACCGGGTTATCGACCACCACGTTGCCCACGAATTTCTGCTTCATCCAGCCCGTCACCGGCGACGTGTTGAAGGTATAGGTGGCCGTCACATCGGCCGAAAGGTAGGCGATTTCCTGCGCGAGACCACCGCCAAGCGAGTGCCCGGTGAGATAGATTTCCTTGACCCCTGCACTCTTCAGCGCCTGAATCAAAGGCAGGACGGCCGCCTTGGCCGCCAGATACTCGTTCTTGCGCGAAGGAATCATCCCGCTGAGATTCGCCTTCCAGTCCGCATAGGTTTTGAACTCTGTGCCACGGAACGCAATCACCGCCCTATCGAACGTCGCCTGTCCGTTGTCATGCACATAAGTTTCAAAGAACAAGCCGCCGCTGTTGTAACACGCGCCGTTTCGATCCAGGCGCTTCCAGCGCAGGGTTTCGGGCAAATCCCCGGGCGGATGCACCAGATAGTTGCAACCATTTTTCTTGCGCTCGGCCTCATCCGCAATATCCTTCCGGTAAACCGTTCTGGCAAAGAGCGCCATCAAAGCAAAGCGATTGACGATTGGCGCAGCCGGCTCATCCACATCGGGCGGAACCACCCTGACCGTTTCAATATTGCCAGCCATGCCCGCAGACGGAAGAAGGCCGGCGCTAACGCCCAAGGCGAGCGCAACGATGCTTGCGTATTTCATGATGATCTACCACCCGGTTTGGATAATTGGTCAGGAGTTTTGTATAGGGATGCGCCGAATGCCGAATGCTGGATTGCAAGACTTGCGATTTCATGACCCCGGCTGTTTCTTTCTGATGTAACCGGCGCTGGCGTGTCGGCGCTGGTTGAATATTGACCCACCCTGCCGATTGAAATTTGACCCAGGGCTGGTTGCTGTTTCTTAGAGCAGCAACTGTGGATAAGTGTAGCAGTGAAGTTGCGTTGGGCGTTC
>JBPOIN010000248.1:0-9767 GCA_052034445.1 Pseudomonadota bacterium
TTGTTCCCGTCTCGAGTGCCACGCGCGGTTGGTAGTACAGACACAACTCGCCGCGGTCGATGGCTTCGCGCAGGGCGCTCTTGAGTGTCAGGAATTCCAGCGCGCGCGCATTCAGCTCTGCCGAGAAGAAGGCATACTGATTGCGGCCGGCCAGCTTGGCCGAATGCATTGCTGCCGCCGCGTTACGCAGCAATATCTCGATTTCGTCGCCTTCTCCTGGATGACAGGTGATGCCGATACTGGCAGTGATGTACAGCGTTTTGCTGTTGACCTTGAACGGTGCGGCGAGCGCCTGCAGAAGATTTTGTGCCACGACAGCCAGATCGGTTTCGTTGTGTACGCCTTCGACGAGCACAACGAACTCATCGGCGCCGAAGCGCGCCAGTACATCGGTTTGATGCAGAACGTTCTGCAAGCGCGCCGCGACTTGGCTCAGCAGCTGGTCGGCAAAGGCATAGCCCAGCGAATCGTTGATATTCTCGAAGTGATCGAGATCCAGATGCAGCAAGCCGATGTGGCCGGGGTTGCGGGACGAACGCGCCATGGCGCTCTGGCAAAGTTCGAGGAACAGTGTGCGGTTCGGCAGTTGCGTGAGCACGTCATACTGCGCGAGATGGTTCATGAGGCGAAGCCGATGCACCATGCACTTCGTCAGTTCGATGGCAAACAATGGATTCTGCTGGACGATTTCGAGCAGGCGCGGTTTATCGAGTGCAACGATGCGGCTCTCCTCAATTGCCACGGCTGTCGCACTGCGAACCGTGTCGTCGAGAATCGCCATCTCGCCAAGGGTTTCGCCAGCCGCGACGCAGTCGAACACTCGGTCGCCGACGCGGATCTCGATCCGGCCGCTGAGTACCAGGTACATTACCCGGCCGGGCTCGCCCATCTCGAATATGATTTCGCCAGGCTTGCGCGTCTCGACCCGATCGCTGGTGTTCAGAAGCTCGGAAAATTTGATTGCCATGGCAGTCGCCTCTGCAGGATTGAAGTGTGTAGCCTAGTCGATTCCTGTGGACTTGTTATGCAATCCAACAGATATTTCGGGCAATCAAACGGAGATTCGTGCAGATGCTTCCGATAGCTTGGCCGACAACTCATTCAGGTTGTGTGTGGTCTCCTGCAATACGTGGAGACTGCTCAGTGTGTTTTCAGATGAGCGGGCAATGTGGCTCATGCTGTCTGAAACGGCCTCGACAGCGGCATTTTGCTCGGCGGCGCCGTTCTTGATGCGCAGAGCGATGTCGTTGGCCTTTTCGGCATCATGCGCGATACGCCCCAGGGCTTCGCTGGTTGAGCGGCTGCCTGCAACCAGATTGCTGACCTGATTATCCATGGATTGCATGACGACCACGGCATGTTCTGTGTCAGCCTGGATGCCTTGAATTGCTGTGGCAATGTTGGTGGTGCTTTTTCCCGTGAGCTCTGCCAGTTTGCGGACTTCATCGGCGACGACGGCAAAGCCGCGTCCTTGTTCGCCAGCCCGCGCAGCTTCAATGGCGGCGTTGAGCGCAAGCAAATTGGTTTGATCGGCAATGGCGCGGATGGATTCTGACAGGGAGCCGATGGTTTGATTGGCCTCCGCAAGGCGTTTTACGGCCTGAATGGATTCCACCATGGTCGTCGAAGTGCGGTCGGCAATGTTGACATTGGCCGCCATGAAGCGATTTCCCTCGGCGGCGCTGTCAGCATTGCTGCGCACGGCGGATTCCGCTTCCTCGGCCAAGCTGGCAGTCGCGTTGGCCGATTGAGTGATGCCGTCCATTGCTGTTGAAAATGCTGCGATACCCTGGGCCTGTTGTTCAGCATCGGCGACGATGCTGCGTACTTCAGCCGAGAGTGTATCCGCCACCTGAGCCACCGCCACAGCGGCATGTTGGGTGACCCCCACAAGATCACGCAGATGGGTGGCTGCCGCAGAGAGATCGCGTGCCAAGGCAGAAAATTCATCCGAGCCCGTGTCCTCAATGCGCACCGAAAGATTGCCCTCCGCCATGCGTGACATGCTCAGGGAGAGGGTTCTTAGCGCACTGTTGATACGGCGCGCAAAAAGCAATCCTGTACCCAGCAACGTTGAAGCGACGATGGCCAGCGCGATGAATGAAACAATGAGTGCGCGCCTGGAAAGTTGGCGGGTGTTGTCAAGTTCGACTTTGATCGCCTCGTTCTGAAACGGAATCAGGCGCTCCATGGGTTTGAGAATGCTCGACTGGATAATGGGCAGGTCGGATTCAAGAAGAGCATTCAGTGTCGCTTTGTCGTCAGACTTATAAGCTGCCGCAATACGGTCAAAGATGGCTGGCGCCGTTTGTTCGAGTCCCTTCTCGATCTGCGCGATCTGGTCGAGTTGTTCCTTCGGGTACGCGATCGGTTGTGCCGATGCCTTATAGTGTTTCCAGAGAGTGGTGATGTTCGTCCGGGCTTCTTTCAAATGATTGGCCGAACCCGCTGACGGCAACTGATCCAGCGATACCGCCGCGACGCGGAAGCGGATTTCCCTCACGTCGCGGTCGATATCCTTGAGACTGTTATTGGCTTGAACATAGGAAGTCATCAGCCCCTCTGTGGACGCGGTGACACCATGGATGCCCCATAGTCCGGTGAAAGCAATGGTGGCGGAGCCAATCAGCGCAAACGTGCCGACTGCGAGCATTTTCGAACGGAGGGTCGCCATCGATGAACTCCTTGAAAATCAGTAAATGCGAGGATTACTCTGTTGGCAGGCCTTTGGCTTTCCACTCGGGTAGGCCACCGCGCAGCCAGAAGACGTTCTTGTAGCCGGCGCCCAGAGCCGCCTTGGCTCCCTTATAGGACTTCCAGCATTCCTGGCCGTTACACTGGAACACAAGTTTGTCATCCTTCTTGGCGACGCTTTCCAGCTTGCCGAGGAAGCCAGGAATATCATCTTGCTTTGCATCGAAGTCAGCGGCCTTGGCTGATTTCTCCTTGTAGGGCGCCGATAGCGCGCCCTTGATATGCGATTCTGCATATTCGGCGGCAACCCGCGTGTCGATGATTTTTCCGCCGGAGTCCTGGACTGATTTGGCCTTCGTGGCGTCCACAAGCGTTGCTCCGGTCAGAGAGTCCGGTGTGTCGGCGGCAAAAACTGCGCAGCTGGCTGAGGCAAGCGTGGCAGCAAACAGCATGGTCGTGAGTTTCACTATCCTTCTCCTTGAACAGGGCGGATGCCCTCGTGGATTAAACCGAAAAACATGACAAAAATCCATAGTCAATTGGTGTGTGCAAAATCCACCGATTGAATCAGCACACGCCCTGATCCAGCAGTCAGGCTGGCGGGGCGGTTTATTCAGTGGTTAGCGGCTCCAGCGTCAGGATCAGCTCGCCCTGATCGACCGGATCGTTTTCGACGACAAAGACCTCGACCACGCGGCCAGCTTGCGGCGCCGGGATGTCGAGCGCGACCTTGCCGGTTTCGAGCACCAGCAGCGTGTCGTCGCGTTCGATGACATCGCCGGGACTCACGAGCAGCGACTGGATGAACACATCGCCGGCCGCGCAATTGCCGCAGCTATCCCAGCACTCGGGATACTTTGGCATGCGGACTTCGATCAGCCTACTCATGTTGTACTGGCTCAGACGAAGCGTGCGACAAACGCCTTCTCATAGCCGGGCGGCAAGGCGATGCGGACCTGATGGCCGTCGCCGGGCGCGACTTCGATGGGCTGGCCGTCGCGGTTCAGCAGGCTGTCGAGGTGGATTTCGAGATTGCCGCGTGGATGGATGATTTCGAGACGGTCGCCGACGGCGAAGCGATTCTTCACGGCGATCTCCGCCTGGCCGTCGGCGCTGTAGCCCAGGACATCGCCGACATACAGGCTGCGGCCGGATTTCGACGAGCCGTGCAGATAGTTCTGATACTCGGCGTCATGGTGACGCTGGTAGAAGCCGTCGGTGTAGCCACGATTCGCCAGGCCGTCGAGTTCCGCCAGCAGGCGCGGATTCAGCGGCCGCCCGGCCACCGCGTCGTCGATGGCCTGGCGGTAGGCCTGGCAGGTGCGCGCGACGTAGTAGGGCGACTTGGTGCGCCCCTCGATCTTCAGCGAATCGACGCCGATGTCGACCAGACGCTGGACATGCTCGATGGCGCGCAGGTCCTTCGAGTTCATGATGTAGGTGCCGTGTTCGTCTTCCTCGATCGGCATCAGATGGCCGGGCCGCGTGCCTTCTTCGAGCAGATACACGTCGCCGCTCGGATCGGTGGTCGTCGGCTTGACCGTGTAATCCCAGCGGCAGGAGTTGGTGCAGGTGCCCTGATTCGGGTCGCGATGGTTGAAGTAACCCGAGAGCATGCAGCGCCCCGAGTAGGCCACACACAGCGCGCCATGCACGAACACTTCGAGCGCCATGTCCGGGCATTCCTGACGGATCTCGGCGATATCGTCGAGTGACAGTTCGCGCGACAGGATCACGCGCACGATGCCGAGTTTCTGCCAGAAGCGCACGGCGGCGTAATTCACGGTATTCGCCTGCACCGAGAGATGGATCGGCATCGCCGGCCAGGTCGTGCGGATCAGGTCGATCAGGCCCGGGTCGGCCATGATCAGCGCATCGGGCCGGAGTTCCACGACCTTCGCCATGTCGGCCAGATAGGTCTTGATCTTGGCGTTGTGCGGGTAGACGTTGCTGACGACATAGAACTTGCCGCCCTGCGCATGCACCGCGTCGATGCCGGTTTTGAGCTCGGCCATGTCGCCGAAACTGTTGTTGCGCACGCGCAGGCTGTAGCGCGGCTGGCCGGCGTAGATGGCCGTGGCGCCGAACGCCAGCGCCGTCTCAAGCATCGCCAGCGAACCCGCTGGCGCGAGGAGTTCGGGGACGCTGCGGCCGGACTCTCCCGACACGCTCTTCACGCCTCGATCGTCGTGAGATCGACCATCAGATCGTTGGAGATGTTTTCCAGCGCCTTGGTCAGCGCGCGCGGGTCGAGTTCGGTGCTGGCATACAGATCGGCCTGGGCGTGGAACAGCGGCTCGGCCGACATCGCGGCGCTGGAAATATAGGTCACCAGCTTTTCGACATTCACGGCATGCTGGGCCAGCACCTGCGAGACTTCGCGCACGATGCCGATGCGGTCGTGACCAACCAGCGCCAGATTCATGTGGCGGCCCTTGGCACGCGCCTGCGGCGCCGAGACTTCAGCCATCACCTTGAGACCGATGCTGCCCGAAAGGCCGGCGAGTTCGGTCTGCAGTCCCTTGGCGCGCGCCGAGTCGATCTCGATCTTGACGATGCCGGCGAATTTGCCTGCCAGTTGCGACATCGAGGATTCCAGCCAGTTGCCCTCGTGCGCCGAGATCAGCGCCGAAAGCTCGCCGACCAGGCCCGGACGATCCGGCCCGATCACCGTGAGGACCAGGAAGACGTGGTTTGCGGTCTTATTGTTCATGCGAATACTCCTCGATCGGCACGCAGCTGCAGAACAGGTTGCGGTCGCCATACACGTCGTCGATGCGATTCACGCTCGGCCAGAACTTGTTCTCGGCCACCCAGGGCAGCGGATACACGGCCTGCTGGCGCGAGTAGGGGCGATTCCATTCGGCGTCGCTGCACACCGCGTCGGCCTGTGTGTGCGGCGCACGCTTGAGCGGGTTGTTGTCGGCCGGCCAGGCGCCATTCTCGATCTGTTTAATTTCCTCGCGGATCGAAATCATCGCGGCGATGAAGCGATCGAGCTCGGCCTTGGATTCGGATTCGGTCGGCTCGACCATCAGCGTGCCGGCCACCGGGAAACTCACGGTCGGCGCGTGGAAGCCATAGTCCATCAGACGCTTGGCGATGTCGATCTCGGCAATGCCGCTGGCGGCCTTGATGGCGCGCACATCGAGAATGCATTCGTGCGCCACGCGGCCGTTCTTGCCGACATACAGCACCGGGTAATGCGCCTTGAGGCGGGTGGCGACGTAGTTGGCATTCAGGATCGCCGCCTCGGTGGCGCGCTTGAGTCCGGCGCCGCCGAGCATGGCGATATACATCCAGGAAATCGGCAGGATCGCCGCCGAGCCATACGGCGCGGCGCTCACGGCGCTCTGGCCGCGATGCTGGCCGGCGATGGGCTGCACCGCATGATTCGGCATGAACGGCGCCAGATGCGCCTTGAGGCCGATCGGCCCCATGCCCGGCCCGCCGCCGCCGTGCGGGATGGCGAAGGTCTTGTGCAGGTTCATGTGCGAGACATCGGCGCCGATATGCGCCGGGCTCGTGAGGCCGACCTGGGCATTCAGATTGGCGCCGTCCATATACACCTGGCCGCCGCAGTCATGCACGATCGCACAGATGTCGCGCACGCCTTCCTCGAACACGCCGTGCGTCGAGGGGTAGGTAATCATCAGGCAGGACAGGCTGGCCGCATGCTGCTGGGCCTTGGCCTTGAGATCGGCAATGTCGATGTTGCCGCTGTCGTCACAATCCACCACCACCACGCTCAGGCCGCACATCTGCGCGGTGGCCGGGTTGGTGCCGTGCGCCGACTTGGGGATCAGGCACACATTGCGCTGCTGCTGGCCCTGCGCCGCCTGATGGCGGCGGATCGCCACCAGGCCGGCGTACTCACCCTGCGCGCCCGAATTCGGTTGCATGCAGATGGCGTCGAAGCCGGTGATCGCCTTGAGGCCATCCTCAAGACTGCGGATCATTTCAAGATAGCCGGCAGCCTGATCAAGCGGCGCGAACGGATGCAGGTCGGTGAATTCGGGCCAGGTGATCGGCATCATCTCGCTGGTCGCATTGAGCTTCATGGTGCACGAACCCAGCGAGATCATCGAATGGTCAAGCGCCAGATCCTTGTTCTGCAGCTTCTTGAGATAGCGCAGCATGGCATGCTCGGTGTGATAGGTATTGAACACCGGGTGCGTGAGGATCGGGTCGCTGCGCAGCAGGCCGTTCAACACGGGGTCGGTCGCCGCGGCCAGCCGGGCGTCGAGCGCCTCGATGTCGGCCGGCTTGCCCGTCAGCCCGGCAATCAGCTGCGCCACATCGGCGCGCGTGGTCTTCTCATTCAGGCTGATCCCGCGTTCGGTCGCCGACACCAGGCGCAGATTGAATCCGGGTACGGTGCGGTCGGAGGCGATGCGCAGCGTATCGAAGGTGCATTGCGACAACACCTTTACGCCGCCCTGGCGCAGGCCGGCGGCGAGGATCGCCGTCAGGCGCTGGATGCGCTGCGCAATCGTGCGCAAGCCCTGCGGGCCGTGATACACGGCGTACATGCCGGCCATGTTGGCCAGCAACACCTGCGAGGTGCAGATGTTCGAATTCGCCTTCTCGCGCCGGATATGCTGCTCGCGCGTCTGCAGCGCCATGCGCAACGCCTTCTTGCCGCGCGCATCGACCGAGACGCCGATGATGCGGCCGGCGACTTGCCGCTTGTGTTCGTCGCGCGTGGCGAAGAACGCTGCATGCGGGCCGCCGAAACCCAGCGGTACCCCGAAGCGCTGCGAAGAGCCGAAGGCGATGTCGGCGCCCATGCTGCCGGGCGACTTGAGCAGCACCAGCGCCAGCAGATCGGTCGCCACGGCGGTGACGCCGCCCCGGGCCTGCACGGCCGCGATCGGCGCCGTCAGATCGGCGACTTCACCGCGATCGTTCGGATACTGGAACAGCGCGCCGAAGAGGTCGTGGTTGGCGGCCTCCTGCGGGGCGCCGAAAATCAGCTCGAAGCCGAACAGCCCGGCGCGCGTCTTGAGCACGTCGATGGTTTGCGGGAAACAGTCGGCATCGACGAAAAAGGCATTCGCCGCCGACTTGGAAATCCGCCGCGCCATCGTCATGGCCTCGGCCGCCGCCGTGGCCTCGTCGAGCAGCGAAGCATTGGCGAGTTCGAGTCCCGTCAGATCGATGACCATCTGCTGGTAATTCAGCAGCGCCTCCAGACGGCCCTGGGCGATCTCGGCCTGATACGGCGTGTAGGCCGTGTACCAACCCGGATTTTCCAGCACATTGCGCTGGATCACGGCCGGCAGCAGTGTGTCGTTGTAGCCCATGCCGATCAACGATTTGTGCACCACATTCTGCGCCGCGATGGCTTTCAGCCGCGCCAGCGCCTCATGTTCGCGCTGTGCGGGCGGTAGCGCCAGCGGCGCCGGCAGGCGGATCGCCGCCGGGACGGTCTGCTCGATCAACTGATCGAGACTGTCAGCGCCGATGGCGGCCAGCATGGCGGCCATTTCGTGCGCATTCGGGCCGATATGGCGGGCGAGGAATTCGTCGCCTTGTTCAAGGTCAAGCAGGGATCGTGTGTTGGGCATGGCGGTGGGTCTGGGGCTTATGCAAATCGTCAGAGCCGTATTGGTAGGTCAGGTTTCAACCTGACATGTCGGGCTAAAGCCCGACCTACAAAGGTTTCGCGGGAATGACGGCGGGGGGGAGCGATGGGGTGTGTGTCCGGCGCGTGAAAACTCAACCTTCCTCAGCCACCTGCGTATACGCCGCCGCATCCAGCAGCGTGTCGAGGTCGGCGGCATTGGCCGGCTTGAGCTTGAACAGCCAGGCGGTGTAGGCATCCTGATTCACGGATTCGGGCGCGTCGGCGGCCGGCTGGTTGACGGCGATGACTTCACCGGCGATCGGCGCGTAGATGTCGGAAGCGGCCTTGACCGATTCGACCACGGCGCATTCCTCGCCGGCCTTCAGTGTGCGGCCGACGGCCGGCAGTTCGAGGAACACGATGTCGCCGAGGGCTTCCTGGGCGTGGTCGGTGATGCCGACCGTGACGCTACCGTCGGCTTCGAGGCGCGCCCACTCGTGGGATTTGGCGTATTTCAGATTGGCGGGGACGTTCATGGGGTTCTCCAGAGTGAAAGCTTGAAAATCGGTTCAGGAAACAAGAATCTTGCCGTTGCGCGCGAAAGGCGGCTTGACCACCTTGGCCTTGAACAGCTTGCCGCGAATGTCGACCTCGACCGCAGCGCCGACGGCGACGCCGACCGGCAGACGCGCCAGGGCGATGCCCTGCTGCAGCGTCGGCGAGAAGGTGCCGCTGGTGATCTCGCCATCGCCCTGCGCCGTCTTGACGATCTGATGGGCGCGCAGCACGCCGCGTTCGAGCAGCAGCAGGCCGGTGAGCTGACGGGTCGGCTGCTGCGCCAGCAGCGCGGCCTTGCCGATGAAATCGCGTTCGTCTTTCATGGCCAGCGTCCAGGCCAGGCCGGCTTCGAGCGGCGAGATGGTTTCATCCATGTCCTGGCCGTACAGATTCATGCCGGCTTCGAGGCGCAGCGTGTCGCGCGCGCCGAGGCCGCAGGGGCGGATGCCGTGCGCCTGCAGCTGCGTCCAGGTCGTTGCGGCCTGCTCGACGGGGAGCGCGATTTCAAAGCCGTCCTCGCCGGTGTAGCCGGTGCGCGCGATCAGCCAGTCACCGTCGAATGCAGCCTGAAAAGGCGTCAGATGCTCGCTGCAGGCGCGGCTGCCAGGGCAGGCCTGCCAGAACTTTTCGCGCGCGTTGGGGCCTTGCACGGCGATCATGGCCAGATCGCGACGCGGCGTCAGGCGGATGTCGAAAGCCTTTTTCTGTGCCTGCATCCAGGCCAGATCCTTGTCGGCCGTGCCGGCATTCACGACGATGCGGTACTGCTGATCGGTGAAGTGATACACGATCAGATCGTCGATCACGCCGCCGTCTTCGCGCAGCAGGCAGGAATACAGCGCCTTGCCGGGCAGCGTGAGCTTGGCCACGTCGTTGGCCAGCAGATGGCGCAGATAGGCTTTGGCGTCGGGGCCGAACAGGTCGATGCCGAGCATGTGCGAGACGT
>JBPOIN010000198.1:0-6449 GCA_052034445.1 Pseudomonadota bacterium
GTTCGCCGAGGCGCGCCATGACGCCGGTGAGCGCCTGCACGGTCATGTCGAAAGAAGGCTTGGAGGCGCCGCCGTAGCGGCCGTAGCCGGTGTTGGTGGCGTAGATCAGCTTGGGGTTGATCGCGGAAAGCTTATCGTACGACAGGTTCCAGGCGGCGAGCTGCTCGGGCGCCAGGTTGGAGAGGAACACGTCGGCCTTCTCGATTATGCGATAGAGAATCTTCTGGCCGCTCGGCTTCTTCAGGTCGATGGCGATGCTTTTCTTGTTGCGGTTGATGACGAGGAAATACTGGTTCCAGTCGCCGACCGGCAGCGCCTTGATGCTGCGCACGCCGCGTCCCTGGTCGCCGCCCTGCGGACGCTCGACCTTGATGACTTCGGCGCCAAAGTCGGCCAGATACTGGGCCGCAACCGGGCCCTGGAACCAGACGGTGAGGTCGACGACGCGCAGACCTTCGAGTGCTTTTGCCATATGAGTTCTCCCGCTGTTAAGCCACGACGCCAGCGGCGCTGAGTTGGTAGATGGTGTCCTCGCTGTAACCGAGCAGGTCGCGCAGCACGGCGCGGCTGTGCTGACCGACGCAGGGCGCGAGACTGTCGAGGCGCGCGGTGCTCTCGCTCATGAAGATCGGGAAGCCGAGGCTCTTCACCTTGCCGTAGCTCGGATGATCGAGTTCCATGATGTAGCGGTTCGCCAGCACCTGCTTGTCCTCGGCCGGATAGTCGAACTGCTCGATGACGTCGGCCGACATCTGCTTTTCCTGGAACACCTGGCGCCAGTGCGCACCCGGCTTCTTGAGAAAGGCCTTTTCGAGTTCGGCGATGAGTTCGAGACGGCCGCCTTCGGTGCGCTTGTCGTGGGTGTCGAAGCGCGGATCGTCGGCAGCGATGCCGACGGCCTCGGAGAACATCGGCCACCAGCGGTCGGTGTCGGGCATGGTCAGCGTCACCCAGCGGCCGTCGGCGCTCGGGTAGAGCGAGCCGGACATCGGGTTGGAGACGTCGAGGCGCGAGATCGGATTGATGAAACGATCGCCCTTGCCGATGGCGAGGAAGGCCTGAATATCGAGCGCCGCGCCGTACATGTTGGCGCCGAACAGCGAGACATCGACTTCCTGGCCTTCGCCGGAATCGACGCGATGCACCAGCGCCGTCACGACACCGAACGCCAGCATGGCGGCCGCATGCATGGCGCCGGAACCCGTATACACCGGCGGCTGGCCGGGCTGCTGGAGGATCGGCATCATGCCGGTGCGCGCCGCGGCGAGTTCGTCGATTGCCGGCAGGTCGGCATCCGGGCCGACCGGGCCAAAGCCGGAAAGACGGCCGAAAACGATGTCGCCGCGCAGCTTGGCTACGCCGGCATAGTCGAGACCGAGGGCGGCGAGTTCGTCGCGTTGCCAGTCGGTGATGATCACGTCCGCCTTGGCGATGACTTCCTTGAGCAGCGCGGCGCCGCGCTCGGTATGCGGATCGAGCGCCAGGCTCTCCTTGTTGCGGTGAATCAGGTCGGCTTCGTGATTCCACTTACCGGCGGCGGCAACCGGAGTGGCCGGCAGCAGATCGAGGCGAATCACGCGGGCGCCGAAGTCGGCCAAAAATGCGCCCGACAGCGACGAACAGAACTGTCGGGTCAGATCCAGAACGATGACGTCGTCAAGAGCGCGGCTCATCGGTTGTCCTCACAGGTAATTGTTGCAGGGTTTGAAATCATGGGTTCAGGCGGAAGGTGCGGCAGCGCCCGGCTGGTTCTCAAGTTTTTCGAGCACCAGTTCGGCGATATCGAACACCTTGCGCTCTTCGCTGTGCTTGGCGGCGCTGGAAGTCAGCATCAGGTTACAGAACGGGCACGAAGTGGCGATCTTGTCGGCGCCGGTGTCGAAGGCTTCCTGCGCGCGCACATCATTGATGCGCGCCGTGCCACCCTGGCCGCCCCAGTAGTTGCCGCCGCCAGCGCCGCAGCAGAAGCTGTCCTTGCGGTTGCGCGGCATTTCGATCAACTGCCCGACGGCCGACACCACGCTGCGCGTCTCGTCGACGATGTCGTTGTGGCGCGCCAGATAGCAGGGGTCGTGGAAGGTAATCTTTTCCTGGCTGTTCTGCGACACCTTGAGCCGGCCGTCCTTGATCAGCTGGTCGAGCAGCACCGCATGCGGAATCGTCTGCCACTCGGCGCCCAGCTCCGGGTAATAGCGGTCGAAGCTGTTGAAGCAGTGGGCGCACATGGTGATGACCTTCTGAATCTTCATCTCCTGGAATTCCTCGATGTTGCCCTGGGCAATCTCGACGAACTGCATTTCGTTGCCCATCATCTTGGCAGGATCGCCGGTACAGTGCGGGCCTTCGAGCACGCCCCAGGAAACGCCGGCGGCATTCAGCAGCTGCGCCGTGGCGCGCGCGATGTGCTGGGCGCGTTCCTCGTAGGTCGGCGCGCAGCCGAGCCACAGCAGGTATTCGGTCTCGCCCGGTTCGAACAGCGGCACTTCAAACGGCAGGCCCTGTTTCCAGTCGTCGACGTTCGCCGCAGTGCCGACAAACGGATGGCCACGCTTTTCCAGGTTGGCGTTGGCCGCGGCCATGGTGTCGGGCATTTCCGAACGCTCCATGACGAAGTTGCGGCGGAATTCGAGGACGACTTCGGCCGGGCTGTTGCTGACCGGGCACTGCTCGATGCAGGCACCGCAGGTGGTGCAGTTGAACACCGCTTCCTGGCCGATGGTGTCGATCAGCGAGTCGTCGTCAAACTTGCCCTGCTCCATGTATTCGGCACAGGTCGCCATGATGGATTTCGGCGACAGCGCCTTGCCGGTCTGCGCCGCCGGACAAACTTCATGACAGCGGCCGCACCACAGGCAGGTGGAGAAATCCATCAGGTATTTCTGGCTCAGCTGCGAGAGCTTGGTGGCGCCGAGCTGCAGATCTTCCTCTTCGGACTCGAAATCGATCGGCGTCAGGGTAATGCCCGAGCGCTGCTTGGCCAAGCCAGAGTTCGCCAGACCGAGCGCCATGTGCGACATCGGCGTATGGGCGATCAGGGCGATGAAGGATACGCCAAACAGCATGTGCAGCCACCAGAACAGCAGATTGCCGCTGGCCAGCATGCGCATATCGACGCCGCCCAACGCCGCGGCCAAGGCGTTGCCGAGAAACTCGAACTGGCTGTGCACTTCGGGATTGGTCAGGCGGAAGGCTTCGGCGCTGAACCCGAGCACCACGGTCGCCAGCAGCAGGGCTTCCATGGGCTTGAAGCCTGCACGCGTCTTGTCGCCGGCCGTCAGGCGATCAGGCGGCGCGAAGCGGCGCACCGTGAAGAACAACAGACCGGCGAAAATCATCAGGCCGGCAATCTCGCGCCCGAGCCCCATGAAATAGCGGCCAAACCAGCCACCATACATATCGACGCCGAGAAACGTCAGCGGAAACAGGCCATGACCGAGAATTTCGATGATGGCGCCGAAAAACAGCAGGTTATGGGCAATGCCGGAAACAGGACGTTTCTTGAGACGCTCCAACAGCAGGCCGCGACGGATGAAGGTCTGCCAATTGACCTTGGCCAGCACCGCCTCCCTGGTGATCTGCTTGCCGAAGAAGGCCTTGCCCTGGGCGATGCGCTGCCAGTATTTGCGCATGCCGATGCCGAAGCTGACCAGCGCCGCGCTCAGCAGCAGCACGAGAAACACGTAATTGATGGCGGAAATGGAATACATCGGCGACCCGGGATATGCTATGTAAATACGCAGGAACGCCCGGCAAAATCAGCCCGGCCCACTCCAGCGAGAAAAACGCAAAAAGATAACCCTTTATGCTGCTGGCCGCAACCCTCAAACGGCTTAAACCGGGCAGAGGCGGCTGGCTGGCCGGCACACCCAAAATTCGCACCCCGCTCTTTGACTGTTCCGGGAATGTCGTTTATGTTCCGACGCTTACCAACCAGCAAGGAGTAACGGCATGCGTTTCGGATTTCACCTGTTCATGGTCGATCCCGCCGAGCACCAGGCCATCGCCCGTACCGCCGACGAATGCGGCTGGGACAGCATCCAGGTCGCCGACGCGCCGTTCTTTCCCGAAAAGGTTTCGGTGCCCTATCCCTACACCCCGGACGGCTCGCGCTTCTGGCCGCTCGACATGCCGGTGCTCGACCCCTGGGTGGCGATGACGGCGATGGCCGTCGTCACCCAGCGCATCCGCTTCATCCCCTCGGTGCTGCGCCTGGCGATCCGCCAGCCGCTACTCGAAGCCAAGAGCCTGTGCTCGGTGGCGGAAGTGTCCGACTGCCGCGTCGCGCTGGGCGTCGGCCTGGCCTGGATGCCCGAGGAATTCAAATGGCTCAACATCGACATGAAGACGCGCGGCAAGCGCCAGGATGAAGCCATCCAGGCGATCCGCCTGCTGCTCCAGGGCGGCTTCCAGGAATTCCACGGCAAGCATATCGACTTTGACCGCGTCATCATGGCGCCGACGCCGAAGAAGAAGATCCCGATCTACGTCGGCGGCGCCACCGCCCCGGCCATGCAGCGCGCCGCGCGTCTCGGCGACGGCTGGCTCAGCGTGATCCACAACAAGGCCGAGATCCCCGGCATCGTCGACGAGCTGAATCGCTACCGGCGCGAATACGGCCGCGACCAGGAACCGTTCGACATCATGCTGCACTGCCCCGACGCAACGACCATCGACGACATCAAACGCCTCGAAGACCTCGGCATCACCGACCTGCAGGTCACGCCCTGGGCCCTCCCCGGCATGGCCGCCGAAGAAGGCGTCGGCAAGATCATGCAGCAGCAGCCGACGCTGCAGATGAAACAGGATGCGATCAGGAAGTATGCGGACCAGGTGATCGCCAGGTTCGTTTGACCTTCGCGTGCTGCATCAAACCCACCATGCCAGCGCGAACACCGCCAGCATGGCGAACACGATGCCCAGCTTCAGCGCCATCGCCACGATGAAGGACACGCCGGCAGCGGCGCCGACGCGCAGCGCCTGGGCATGATCGCGCTCGGCCAGCCACTCTCCCGCCATGGCGCCGGCAATCGGCCCGACGATGGCGCCCGCCAATCCACCGAATAGCCCCAGCAACCCGCCGACGAACGCCCCCGCCACCGCCAGCCAGCTGGCACCGACGCGCTTCACGCCGAGCAGCGCCGCGACTTGATCGACCAGTGCCGCCAGCAGCATCAGCGCGGCGAGTAGCCACAGGGTGAGCGTGCCGACGTGGGCGTGGCCATCAAGCCAGGCGACCAGCCACAGCCCGCCAAACACCAGCGGCACACCGGGCAGCATCGGCGCCAGTGTACCGATGACCCCGATCACAACCGCCAGAATGGCAACCATGAGCAGCAGCGTTTGCATGATAAAAAGTATCTCGGTGCGGAAACGACATCGGATGCGACAACGAGCGCCGTCAGTCGCCAAACATCAATATCTCTGACAACTGTCGCGGTCGCATGCAATCGGTAAAAACTTTGCGCAGCGACAGATCGTCCGGCAGCGACTTATGCACCAGCGCGGCGCATTCGTCTTGATCATTGACCAATGCGTTCAGTTTTTTCATGGCCCGACTACGCACGGCCTGCTGCATGGGTGCAAGAGATGCAACAACAAGCCGATTTAATCTCATCGGATTCAGCTAGATATCTCTGCGACCAGAGATCGAAAAAGGCCAACCCATTGCGGCCGACTTTTTCAGATCAAGATCTGCTCGAATTCGTTGTGGAGCGGGCGATGGGAATCGAACCCACGGCTCTAGCTTGGGAAGCTAGGGTATTACCATTATACGACGCCCGCGCAGGGCACCATTGTAGGCAGGAAACGGGCGGTGGGCAAACCCTGCGTGCTAAAATTCCACGCTATGTCAGCAAATATCGAATTTATCCTCAACGGCGAGCCACGGCAGGCGGCTGCTTCCGCCTCCATTGAGGAGTTGCTGGCGTCGCTGGGGCTGGCGGGCAAGCGCGTGGCGGTGGAGATGAATGGCGAGATCGTGCCGAAAAGCCGCCATGCCGAGATCTGCATCGCGGCGGACGGCCGCATCGAAATCGTCGTCGCGGTGGGCGGCGGCTGAACGGATTGCCCGTCGCTCCTGCACCGTTCCTGCCTGTCTGACGCCCGCGGCTTTCGCCTGAACTGCAACCTCTTTTTTCCGGGACTTCCATCATGAGCCAGGACCCTTTGATTATCGCCGGCAAGACCTATGCTTCGCGCCTGCTGGTCGGCACCGGCAAGTACAAGGATTTTGCCGAAACCAAGCAGGCCATCGATGCTTCGGGCGCCGAGATTGTCACAGTGGCGATCCGCCGCACCAACATCGGCCAGGAGCCGGGCCAGCCGTCGCTGCTCGAAGTGCTGCCGCCGTCGCAATACACGATTCTGCCCAACACGGCAGGCTGCTACACGGCCGACGACGCGGTGCGCACACTGCGCCTGGCGCGCGAGCTGCTGGATGGCCATGATCT
>JBPOIN010000098.1:0-2879 GCA_052034445.1 Pseudomonadota bacterium
TGGCATCCAGGTTTGTTGCAATGCCCAAACCCGTTGCATCGTCTTTCGCGCTGTTGATGCGCAAGCCCGACGACAAACGCTGCATCGCCGTCTGCAGACCAATGGCCGAGCGGTTCAAGGACTGCGCGCCAAACAACGATGCAACGTTGGTGTTGATTACTTGTGCCATGATGTCTCTCCTTGAGATCGTTTATCCTGCGGCGGCTTGCTTGCTGTCCTCTTTGACCCGCCTGGCTGAGATTGCCAGGTTCATCAACCGCTGTTAATTAGATTATCGGTAAGCCACGAACAAACTTTAGGGTTTTCTGTATATCTTTCGCAATACTGGGCGCCCTCCGTTTAGAATCATCCCTTCTCGCACCAGATTTTCCACATTTCCCGGTAAGCCTCTTCAACCCTGCGGGCAAAACCGGCTTCATCTCTCAAGGGACCAGAGTTGATCTGGTCACGCAATGCAGAACGCACCTCCGCCAAGCGGGAAACATTGCCGGCCAATTCAATCGCCTTGGTCACATAATCGGCCTCGCTCCCGGCAATCCACTCAGGATGCCCGGCGCCCTGCAGAATACTGCTGCCTAACCGTCCCACCGAAGGTCTACCTGCCAATGTGATGTAAGGTGCCCCCATCCATAGGGTTTCGAACAGCGTGGTCCCCGAATTATGCGGAAAACAGTCCAAGCCAATATCGATGCCACGCAGGACCTCCCAAGGCGGCGTTTGACAGCCGATTTTCAGGCGCTCGCGGTCGACGCCATACTCCGCGAATCGTTCTGCCATTCGTTCCTGTAGCACAGTCTCCCTGAAGTTCAGGCTGTTGATGACCAAATGGGAATTTTCAACTGCCTTGAGAATGTCGGCCCAAACGCGGATCGTGCGGTGATTGATGCGTATCGAACGCGTCAAAGTCCCGAAGGTGATATGTCCGCGCTGCAGTGCAGGAAGTGGCCCCACCTCGCCCATATCTACCGCTGGACGATAAACATAGGCAGGCGTCGCAATGCGCCAGGGATGCTCGGCGAACAGTCCTTCGCTGCCAATCGGCACACAGGCCTCATCGGTCAGATAGTAGTCGATTGCACCAAGCCCTGTGGTATAACCATAGCCCAGCCAGCTCAGCGAAACGGGCGCCGGTTTCCGCGCAAAAGCCAGCAGACGATTCCCCACCGTGTGGCCGGCCAGCTCCACCAGAATATCGATCCCATCGCTGCGGATACGCTCCGCAAGCGCTTCGTGGCTCATACCCCGGGTCGGAATCCAGTGCTCGACATAGCTTTTGTAACGCGCCGAGACATCATCCTCGACGACCAGCTCCGCGTAAGCGTACACCTCGACTTGCGTTTTATCGTGACTCGCCAGCAACGGTTCCAGAAATGAAATGCAGGAGTGCCTCCTGAAATCTGGAGAAACATAACCGACCCGCAGCCGACGATTCGGATTTTTGTCATTCAGATGCGCGCGCCAACCTGACCGCAAAGAAACACACCGAGCCAGATCGTACTCCCGATAGGCCCGATAAATTTCCTCCGCACTCAGGTCAGGATGGTAATTCAATGCAAACAGTAAATTGCCGTGAGCATCCGCAAAGTCTGGTTTGATCTCCAATGCTTGCCGATAGCTGGCTACGGCTTCGTCCAAACGCCCTTGTTCATGGAGAGCCACCCCCAGATTGCTGTGTGCTTGCGCAAAACCCGGATCGATTTGAATTGCTTGCCGATAACTGGCCTCTGCCTCATGCGGCCGACCAAGCACCATCTGGGTTGCGCCCAGATTACTGTAAGCATCCGCGTAATCCGGCATGATCTGCAATGCCCGGCGCAGACTGGCCTCCGCCTCGTCCAGACGGCCCAACTCCTTGAGGACAAGGCCAAGATTGTTGTGCGCCTTGACGTAGTGGGGCGCCAATTCCAATGTCCGCCGATAACTCGCTTCGGCCTCCTTCAGTCGCCCCATGTCCTGAAGAGCGATACCAAGGTTGTAATGAGCTTCGGCGAAATCAGGATTGATTTGCAGGGCGCGCCGGTAACAGGATTCGACGTCTTCCATCCGCCCCAGCCCTTTGAGAGCATTCCCGAGGTTGTTATGCGCATCGGCAAAATGCGGCGCTAGCCGCACAGCATCCCGAAGGTGTCGCTCGGCTTCATCAAGGCGCCCGAGATACTGAAGAGACACCCCAAGACTGCTGTGCGCAGGCGCATCATCAGGTTTGATTTCGAGCACACGGCGGAAGCTCGTTTCAGCCTCCCTGGCCCGACCGAGATCCTGGAGAATGGTGCCCAGATTGTAGTGCGCATGCACGTAATCCGCCTTGATCTGCAAGGCCCGGCGCAAACTGGCTTCTGCTTCATCGGGGCGCCCAAGATTACGGAGAATCACGCCAAGGTTGCAGTGAAGCTGGGCGTCATCCGGTGACAACAGCGCCGCCTGTTGCATTGGTGCCAGCGCCGCCGAACTCCGTCCTTGCTGCGCAAGCGCCATACCCAACAGCTTCCAGCCTAATTCGTAACCGGGAAAGCGATTCGTCAACTGTTCGGCCAGCACAGCGGCTTCAGCATGACGCCCGATGCCGAACAGGGCAACCAAGCGATCAACGTCCTCAGGTGGCGGGGGGCTTGCCTCTGGCAGATCCGATGCCACTGATTTTGCGCCAGAGTCCAGCGTACTCTGGCATTTCGTTGGCGCGGGAACAGAAGAGGAGAGCCCCTGGTCAGACGAGTGCGGAACCTCAGCCCCTGTGCCGATCTGGCAGCCGAGGGCATCCACCTCGGCCCCGTCCAAACCATGCTGACGCGCCAGCGCCAGAACTTCCCGGGCCGTCTCCAGCGCTCCCGCCTGACGCAACGCATCCATGTAGTCCAGCCAGTATTGCCTTCGCGCCGGCT
>JBPOIN010000036.1:0-2797 GCA_052034445.1 Pseudomonadota bacterium
AGCCGGCGCGAAGGCAATACTGGCTGGACTACATGGATGCGTTGCGTCAGGCGGGAGCGCTGGAGACGGCCCGGGAAGTTCTGGCGCTGGCGCGTCAGCATGGTTTGGACGGGGCCGAGGTGGATGCATTGGCCAAGCAGCTGGGAAGTGAGGCCCGGATTGATGGGGCAAGCGGCGGAGCGCCCAGCCCCACGGATATCGACGCATTGGTGGCGTTGTTTTCGGCAGGACGTTATTTGGAGGCAGAAGAGTGCGCCAAGCAGATGACGAAGGATTTTCCGTCGCACGAATTTGGTTGGAAGGCGCTGGGGGCTGTTCTCAAGAAAACGGGGCGCAATGCGGATGCAGTTGCCCCCATGCGCAAAGCAGTGGCGATGGCGCCCGAAGATGTCGAGGCGCATTACAACCTGGGTGCGACGTTGCAGGATTTGGGGGATTTGAACGAGGCGCTGGTCAGCTATCGACAAGCGGTGCAGATCAATCCGGATTACGCCGATGCGTACAGCAATATGGGCGTCGTCCTGCATGACCTGGCGCGTCTCGATGCGGCTGAAACATGCTTGATCCGGGCGTTACAGCTTCGGCCGGATAATGCCAAGGCGCACAACAATTACGGCGCAGTGCTCCATGACATGGGGCGGCTGAACGAGGCTGAAGCATGTTACCGCCGGGCTTTGCTGGCTACCCCGGGTTTTGCTGACGCACATTGCAATTTGGGCCGGGTCCTTGGCGACCTCAATCGTCTGGACGAAGCTGAAGCGCATTATCGGCAGGCAGTGGCGATCAAGCCGGATAAGGCAGAAGCCCATTACAGCCTGGGCAATACGCTCAACAAGCTGGGACGGCTAAACGAGGCTGAATCCTGCTACCGTCGGGCATTGCAGATCAAACCGGATTTTGCTGCTGCACATGGCAATCTAGGCCTCACCCTCAAGGATTTGAAGCGTCTGAACGAGGCCGAGATCTGTTTTCGCCAAGCACTCGCGGCTGCTCCGGATTATTCGAATGCCTATAACAATTTGGGGATCGTCCTGCAAGAACAGAAACGCCTGGTGGAGGCAGAAACCAGCTACCGGCAGGCATTGCAGCTCAAACCGGATTACGCCGAGGCGTATAACAATCTAGGTGCTCTTCTGCAAGATCAGTCGCGGGTATTCGAAGCCGAGGGTTGCTATCGGCAGGCGCTCGCGATCAAGCCGGACTACGCCGAGGCGCTCAGCAATCTGGGCGCGACTTTGCATGAGTTGAATCGGCTTGTCGAGGCCGCGGCTTGTTGCCGGCAGGCCGTGGAGATCAAGGCGGATTGTGCGGCTGCGCACCAAAATCTGGCGAACGCACTGGCCTACCTTTCGGATTTCGAACAGGTGCTGACGGAAAGCGATCGCTCGTTTCAACTGGAGCCGCCGTCTGCTGCCGAGTGGGAACAACGGCTCTACCTTCTGTCGTATCACCCGGATCTTTCTGCGCAGGATATCTATGCGGAATTCGTACGGTGGGGCGACCGGTTTCCCGATCCTTTGGCCGACTTCGGCGGCCATGATCGAACGCCCGGACGCCGCCTGCGCGTTGGCTATGTGTCTCCGGATTTTCGGCGGCATACCTCACGATTTTTTTTCTGGCCGCTGTTCGCCAACCACGATCATGCGGCGGTCGAGTTGTATGCCTATTCCAATGTTGGATTTGAGGATGAGTTTACTGGCGAGTTCAAAGGACTTTTTGAACATTGGCGGGATATCCGGGGCGTTGCGGACGAGGAGGTGGCGCGGATGATCCGTGCAGACCAAATCGACATTCTCGTGGATGGTTGTAGCCACATGAGGGATGACCGGCTGGGTGTGTTTGCGCTGAAGCCGGCGCCGATCCAGGTGACCTGGCTGGGGGCCGCCTGGACCACGGGCCTGAAGACTGTGGACTATGCGTTGATCGACCCTTACATGGCGCCCGAAGGCACACTGACCCGCGAGACCATCGTGCGATTGCCGCATTCCTTTGTGGCCTATCGACCACCCGATGAAACGGCGCAGATCGCCCCACCGCCGTGTCTGAAAAACGGCTACATCACCTTTGGCTATTCGGGTCGTACTGAACGATTGAATCATCGAACCTTCCGGGTCTGGGGGGATATCCTGCGCCAGCATCCATCGGCTCGCCTGATTCTTGATTTTCGTCTCTTTGCTGATCCGGCGACGCAGAAATATTACCGAGAGTTCATGGCTCGTTTCGGGATGAACCCGGAGCAGGTGATCATGCGAAATAGCGCGAACATTTTCGACGGCTTGAATGATATAGACATCTTGTTGGATTCGTTTCCGCATAGCGGGGGCACCATGTTGTTCGATGCGCTGTGGATGGCAGTGCCAATCCTGACATTGGCGAGCCGACCACCGGTTGGACGAATCGGCGCCAGTTTGATGATGAATCTGGGGTTGCCGGAATGGGTGGCCGGGAGCGAAGCTGAGTATGTCGAGAAGGCTGGCCTCCTGATGCAGGACCGCGAGGCACTGGCCCATTTGCGCGCGGCCATGCGGGAACGAATGATGAACTCGCCATTGATGGATGGACCGGGTTTTGCGCGTGGGGTTGAGGCCGCCTTCCGGGAAATGTATGAGAAATGGGCGAGCCATCCACCTCGGCCTGCCCGTCTTGAAGGCACTGCGAGCACCATCGAACAGATGCTTGAAAGCGCCATGGATCGGCATGCTGCAGGGCGGCTGGAGGAAGCCGAAGCGGGTTATCGAGCGATCCTGATGCGGAACCCGGAGCACGCGGAGGCCAATTATTACCTGGGTGTGTTATC
>JBPOIN010000049.1:0-16470 GCA_052034445.1 Pseudomonadota bacterium
GGCCTGATTCCGCCCAACGATTTCATTCCGATCGCCGAAGAAAGCGGTCTGATTACCGACATCGGCGCCTGGGTGCTGGAAGAGGTCTGCCGTCAGGGGCAGGCCTGGCAGCTTGCCGGATTGCCACCGGTCAAGCTGGCCGTGAATATTTCAGCGCGTCAGCTGTCGTCAAAATTGCCGCAGCTCATCGCCACGCTGCTTGAACGTTACAGTCTGGCGCCCGAATGGCTGGAGCTCGACCTCACCGAGAGCATGCTGATGGACAACACTGACGGCGTGATCGCGATGATGGACCAGCTCAATGCCATGGGCATTGAGCTGTCGCTCGACGATTTCGGTACGGGTTATTCGAGCCTGTCGTATCTCAAACGTTTCCCGATCAACACGCTCAAGATCGACCGCTCGTTCATCATCAACACGCCCGGCAATATCGACGATTGCGCGATCGCTGGCGCCATCACCAGCATGGCCAAGCAGCTGCGCCTCAAGGTGATCGCCGAGGGCGTCGAGAATCAGCAGCAGCTCGATTTCCTGCGCAGTCTCGACTGCGAGGAAGTGCAGGGCTTCTTTTATTCGCGTCCGTTGCCGGCCGCCGAGTTCTTCGAACTCATGCAGTCGAGCCGCGGCATGGCGACTGTAGCCCTGCCTTAACTCCGTCCAGTCGCCGCTCAGGCCAGCGCCTGCGCCATGCGTTGCAAGGCCTCGTCGAGCGTGGCGCGCGGACAGCCGAAATTCAGGCGCAGGTATTGCCCGCTGTGGCCGGGCGAAAAATCGCCGCCGGCCGACAGGCCGACGCCGGCTTGTTCGAAGAAGCGCTGCGGATGCGCGATGCCGCGCGTGCGGCAGAATTCCCCGGCATCGATCCAGCTCAGATAGGTGGCCTCGACCGGCGTGGTCGTGAGGCCCGGCATGGCCGCGATGCACTGCGCCACGCGAGCGCGGTTGGCGCGCAGATAGTCGAGCAGCGCCGCATGCCAGGGACCGCCGGCGCTGAATGCAGCCTCGCAGGCCGTCATGCCGAGCACATTCACATGCGGCACGATGCCATGCATGGCGGCAAGAAAGCTGCGCCGCAGGGGCGCATCGGGAATCACCGCGAAGGCGGCGCCGAGGCCCGGAACATTGAAGGTCTTCGAGGGCGCCATGAGCGTGATGCTGCGTCGTGCCGCGTCGGCCGAGAGCGTGGCGAATGGCTGGTGACGCAGGCCCGGTTCGAGGATCAGGCCGCAGTGGATCTCGTCGGAACAGACGATCAGATCGTGGTGGGCGGCGAAATCTGCCAGCGCCTGCAATTCGTCGCTGCGCCAGACGCGGCCGACGGGGTTGTGCGGATGACACAGCAACAGCAGGCGGGTCGGCGCTGGCTGCTGCGCCATGGCCGCTGCGGCCGCCGCCAGATCCCATTGCCAGACGTCATCGATCAGCGCCAGCGGCGCGCTGATCAGGGTGCGCTGCGAGAACTGCGGCGCGCTCAGGAACGGCGGATACACGGGGGCGGCCGTCAGCACGCCGTTGCCGGGTGCGCCGACGGCGCGGCAGGCCACGTTGAGGCCCGTCACAAGCCCCGGCAGCCAGACCAGCCAGTCCGGCTCGATCCGCCAGTGGTATTCGCGCGCCAGATGTTCCTGTAGCGTGGCAATCAATGACGGCCAGGCCTGACTGTAACCGAACACACCGCGCGCCACGCGGCGTTGCAGCGCCTCGATGACGGCGGGCGGCGTGGCGAAGTCCATGTCGGCGACCCACAGCGGCAGCACGTCTCGCCCGGCATAACGGTTCCATTTGACCGAATCCGCGCCGCGGAAGTCGATCAGGGTGTCGAAATCGAAGACATCGACACCGGTCATGACGCTCAAACCTCCAGATGCTGATACAAGGGCGTCGATAGATAGCGTTCGCCGAACGACGGGATGATCACCACGGCGAGCTTGCCGGCGTTCTCGGGGCGGCGCATGACTTCGAGCGCCGACCAGACTGCCGCGCCCGACGAGATGCCGACCAGCAGCCCTTCCTCGGCCGCCATGCGACGGGCGGTGTCCATGGCGTCGTCGTTCTTGACGCGCACGACTTCGTCATACACCGCGGTGTTGAGAATCTTCGGCACGAAACCCGCGCCGATGCCCTGCAACGGGTGTGGGCCGCGCTGGCCGCCCGACAGCACGGGCGAGGCGTCCGGTTCGACGGCGATGACCTTGACCTGCGGATTGCGCTCCTTGAGCAGTTCGCCGACGCCGGTGATGGTGCCGCCCGTACCGATGCCGGCGATGAAAAGATCCACCTTGCCGTCGGTGTCGCGCCAGATTTCCTCGGCCGTGGTCTGGCGATGGATGGCCGGATTGGCGGCATTTTCGAACTGCTGCGGAATGAACACGCGCGGGTCGGCGGCGGCCATTTCCTCGGCCTTGGCGATCGCCGCGAGCATGCCGCCGGCGCCCGGCGTGAGTACCAGCTCCGCGCCATACGCCTTGAGCAACAGCTTGCGTTCGCGGCTCATGGTCTCCGGCATGATGAACACGCACTTGATGCCGCGCGCCGCGCACACCATGGCCAGACCGATGCCGGTATTGCCCGAGGTCGGCTCGACGACGATGGTGTCGGGCTTGATGCGGCCTTCGCGCGTCGCCGCATCGAGCATCGCCGCCGCGATACGGTCCTTGACGCTGTGCGCTGGATTGAAGAACTCCAGCTTGCAGGCGATGGTGCCCGAAATGCCGGCGGAAAGACGGTTCAGGCGTACGAGCGGGGTATTACCGACCAGCTCGACGACATTGTTGGCGATTTTCATGAATAACTCCTATGGCGTGTCATGCGAGGCAAAACCTGAATCATAAAGCACAGGGGCGAAAACTACAGCAGATTGCAGCAGCAGGCTTTCGGCGTTGCAGCGGCCGGGTCTGGCTACAGAGAAATGATTTCGCCCTGGTGCGGCCGGTGAGGCGCCGGCCAGCCCAGTTGCTCTTCGATCGCCAGGGCGAAATTTGCCGCAGCGGCTGCCTCGCCATGCACGACAAATGCATGGCGAGGCGGCGTGTGAAAGCCGCGCAGCCAGTCGAGCAGGCTGGCCTGATCGGCATGCGCCGACAAGCCTCCGAGCGTGTAGATTCTGGCGTGAACGCGCACTTCCTCGCCAAAGATGCGCACCATGCGCGCGCCGTCGACAAGGCGTCGGCCTAGTGAGCCCGCAGCCTGAAAGCCGGTCATCAGGATGCTGCATTCGCTGCGTGGCAGGTTTTCGCGCAGGTGATACTTGATCCGGCCGGCTTCGCACATGCCGCTCGACGAGATGATGACCGCGCCACTGCGCACTGCATTCAGCGCACGCGACGCATCCACATCGGTGACGAACTCCAGCTTGATCCTGCCCGGGTGCTGCTGCATCCAGTCGATCAAATCCAGGGTTTCTTGATCCACGAGAGCGGGGTGTTTCAGCGTGATGTTCGTGGCTGAGGTGGCCATCGGCGAATCGACGTAGACCTTGAGTGGCGCCAGACGCTCGCGCCGCACCAGATCCGCCAGGATGTAGATGATTTCCTGCGTCCGGCCGACGGCAAACGCCGGGATGATCAGATTGCCGTGGGTATGGCGCGTGCGGTCGAAGGCCGCCACGATTTCATCCTCGGTTTCGGCAAACGGGCGGTGCAGACGGTTACCGTAGGTCGATTCGATGAGCAATACATCAGCGGCGGGAATCACGGCCTCAGGGTCATGCAGCACCGGGCGGTCGCACATGCCGAGATCGCCGGAGAACACCAGCCGCCGCGGTCGCCCTTCGCCGGTCAGTGTGACATCGAGCCAGGCTGACCCCAGAATGTGTCCGGCGTCATGAAAGCACACCGAGACGGTCTCGGCCGGATGCATCGGCTCCCGATAGGGAACCGGAGACAACAGTTTGAGGGCCGTTTCCGCCTGTGCAACCGTGTATAGCGGCGGCTGCAGACCGTGCTTGGCGCTCTGGCCGCGTCGCCGGTGATGACGCAACTGCCATTCGGATTCCTTCTCCTGGATATGGGCGCTGTCGGGCAGCAGCACATGCAGCAGATCGATGGTGGCCGGCGTCGCATATACCGGGCCGCGAAAGCCCAGCACCGACAGCAGCGGCAGCAGCCCCGAATGGTCGATATGCGCATGCGTGAGCAATACGAAATCGATCAAACGCACATCAAAGCCGAACTGCAAGGCATTCAGATTTTTTGTGCGTGCCTCGCGTCCGCCCTGGAACATGCCGCAATCGACCAGGAAACGACAATCCTGTGTTTCGATCAGTGTGCATGAGCCAGTCACTTCTCCCGCTGCCCCGAAAAAACCGATGCGCATTCTTGCCATCCTCCAGTCACCCATATCATCGTCTGCAAACCGAAGATTTTCAATCTGAGCCGATGCAGCCTCATTCCGCGCGGATTCATGCGTACTTCTTCCCGCATAATATCGGGCTTGTTCCCTGCAACGATTGTTTGTCATGACCCTGCGTATTGCCATCAACGGTTACGGCCGCATCGGCCGCTGCGTGTTGCGCGCCCTGCACGAGTCGCCGCTGCGTGAGCGGATTAACCTGGTCGCCATCAATGAACCGGCCGATCTTGAGAGCATGGCCTATCTCACGCGATTCGATTCGACGCATGGACGTTTCAGCGCCAGTGTGACGACGCGCGGTGAGCGTCTCTGCGTCGCGGGTCACGAGATTGCGGTGTTCCATGCGTGCACGCCGCAGGGCGTCGATTGGGCGAGTCTTGGCATTGATCTGCTGATTGAGTCCTCCGGGCGGTATGCACACCGCCATGAGCTCGAACCATTTCTCGACGCGGGTTGCCCGCGTCTGCTGCTCTCTCAGCCCGGCCACAGCGCGGACGATGTCGACCGCACGATCGTTCAGGGTCTGAATCAGGCAACGCTGATTGGCAATGAGCGCCTGGTGTCGGCGGCTTCGTGCACCACCAATGCCATTGTGCCGCTGCTCGATATGCTCGAACGCGAGTTCGGCATCGAACAGGCGCTGCTCACAACGCTGCATTCGGTCATGAACGATCAGCCGCTCATTGATGGCTACCACCACGAAGACCCACGTCGCACGCGGTCGGCGATGCAGTCGATGATCCCCGTCGCCACGGGTCTGGCGCGCGGCGTCGCGCGCCTGTTGCCGCAGCTCGAAGGGCGCATCGAAGCCAAGGCCATCCGCGTGCCGGTGGCGAATGTCTCGGCGATTGATCTCGTCGCCACGCTCGGCCGCGCGGCATCGGCGGCGGAAATCAATGCCAGCCTGTGGGCGGCCGCCGAGACCGGCTATCCGGGACTGCTGGTCTGCACCGACGATGTACATGCTTCAATCGACTTCAATCACAGCCCGCAGTCGGCCATCGTCGATACGAGGCTCACGCGCATGAGTGGTGAGCGGCTCGTGAATCTGCTGGTCTGGTTCGACAACGAATGGGGCTTCGCCAATCGCATGCTCGAATTAGCAGCGTTCTGGGGGCAGCGGCTCGGCACGCAAGCAGGCACCTGAACCCGGTCTCCACGTTGGTGGGCGCGGCTGTCGAACAACGGCCGTCACTCCCGTGCCCCAACGGTACTTCCTTCAGGGCATTTGCTGACAGGTCTTCTGCTATATTTGAAGCTCAAATTTTGAAGCTCCAATGAATCGGACGTCTCGCGGATTTTTCGAGACTCCGCACGCTTGTCGTTACTCATGACAACCCCGACAGATCATCCGCCCCCCATTAGTTTTTTCGCCGCCTTGCGCTTCTGGCTCAAGCTCGGCTTCATCAGCTTTGGCGGTCCGGCCGGGCAGATCGCCATCATGCATGGCGAGCTCGTTGAGCGACGGCGCTGGATTTCCGAACGGCGCTTTCTGCATGCCTTGAACTACTGCATGCTGTTGCCCGGTCCCGAGGCGCAGCAGTTGGCAACCTATATCGGCTGGCTCATGCATCGCAGTTGGAGCGGCATCGTCGCGGGCGCGCTGTTCGTGCTGCCGTCATTGCTCATCCTGATCCTGCTGGCGTGGATCTACATGACCTTCGGCGATACGCCACTGGTGGCCGGGCTGTTTTACGGCATCAAGCCGGCCGTGGCAGTCATCGTCGTGCAGGCGGCACAGCGCATCGGCGCGCGGGCGCTCAGGAACCACTGGTTGTGGGGAATTGCCGGCGCATCCTTCCTCGCCACCTTCGGTTTCAATCTGCCGTTTCCGGCGATCATCGCCGGCGTGGCATTGCTGGGAGCGATCGGGGGGCGACTGGCGCCGGACAAATTTCGCGTCAGCGGTGGGCATAGCGCCGCCGCGGCTGGATTCGGCCCGGCGCTGATCGATGATGCTACGCCGCCGCCCGCGCATGCGCGCTTTCGCTGGGCCCATTTCGTGCGTCTCGTCGTTATCGGCAGCTTGTTGTGGTGCGTGCCGATGGCGCTGCTGACGGTGCTGTGCGGCTGGCAGCACACTTTCACGCAGATGGGCTGGTTTTTCACCAAGGCCGCGCTGCTGACCTTCGGCGGCGCGTATGCCGTGCTGCCTTATGTAGTGCAGGGCGCGGTCGAGCACTATCACTGGCTGAGTGCGGCGCAGATGATTGACGGTCTGGCGCTCGGTGAAACCACGCCGGGACCGCTGATCATGGTGGTGGCCTTCGTGGGGTTCGTTGGCGCCTATCTCCAGGCGCCGTTCGGTCCGGATCACCTGTTCCTGGCCGGAGCTGCTGCGGCGACTCTCGTCACCTGGTTCACCTTCCTGCCGTCATTCCTGTTCATCCTGATCGGCGGTCCGCTCGTCGAGACCACGCACGACAATCTCAGGCTCACGGCGCCGCTGGTCGCCATTACGGCGGCCGTGGTCGGCGTGATTCTCAATCTGGCGCTGTTTTTCGCCGGCCATGTGCTATGGCCGCAGGGCTGGGATGGGCCGTTCGATGGCATGTCGGCGTTGATCGCGTTGGCGGCGGGAGGTGCGCTGTTCCGCTACCAGCTCAACGTCATGCCGGTGATCGGCGGCTGCGCGCTGGCCGGGCTGCTGTGCAAGATGCTGGCCGGTTGAAAAAGAAAAACCCCGTCCTGCACAGGGGGCGGGGTTCGTCAGTCAGCCGGCAGCTTGCTGCCGGCGTGCGCGCTGTGAGCCAGTTATCAGCAGGCTTTATAGGTCCTGGTGTTGCAGCATGCGGTCGGGCCGCTCGGCGGTGGGCAGGCCATCAATGCACAACCGGTTGGACAGCTGGTCGCGGTGGCCGGTGAAATGGTCAGTGTAGACGGCGTGCTGGCCGGCGCCGCTGGTGCGGTCTTGGTGGTTACCGGCTTCGGCGCCGGAGCACTGGGCGCGGGGGTGCTATCCGCGGCCCAAACGGGCAGGGCGATGCAAGCCAGCAACAGTGTCAGTTTCTTCATGGTTGTACTCTCCTGTGACCAAAAGTGTCCAAGTGGTGTCCGGGCGACTACCAAGACAACTTGATTTTGGCATACAACAACCGCCCCGTGCTGAAACGCGGACTGAGCTTGTCGATTTCCGTGTATTGGAACTGAGTGTCGGCGGCGTTGCGCACGCCGGCCGTCACTTGGACACCCGCCGGGCTGAGCTTCCAGTTCAGGCTGGCATCAACCTGGTTGAAGTGATTGCGATAGGGGAGCGGAGCGGCCCATGTTTGCTGACTGCCGGTCACCTGGTTATGGCTCAGGTCGACATTCAGGGTGCATTGTGTACTGGCGAACCAGCCTACACGCAGTTGCTGGCTGCGTAGGGTCTGGTCATGCACGGAATCCAGGGAAAGGAGCCCCGGATCATTCTTCTGTCGCTCATAGTCGTAGACCAGGCCCACGCTCCAGGGCTGAGCGACAGGCTGCCAGTGCAGGCCGAATTTCATTTCATCCGTCTGGTACTGCAACAGAACTTGCTGTGGCGGTGTCCCATTCATCGTCGGCTCGCTGATCCGCCGACGCTTGATGTCTGTGTTTAGCAGCCAGGCCGGACTCAATTGCCGGTCAAAGCCGATGGCATAAGCTTCCACCTGTCTACCGTTGGCGCGCAGATCGTCAGGGTGGTTCAGCAGGATGCCGACCAGGCTGACGGGTTCCAGGGTGGCGTCGCCGATGCCCGCGCTGCCCAGACCGCGCCAGGCGGCAAAACGCAGATGCGTTGTTGGATTCGGCGTGTAGATGACCCCCAGTTTTGGTAACCAGCGTTTCAGGTAAGTGCTGTTACTGCCAGTGTTATCACGATTGTAAATTTTTCCCCAACCCAATGTCGCGTCGATTTGCCACTGTGGCCCCAGGGTCTGCTGCCAAGCGGCATACACCTGCTGCGCAGTGCGCGAGTTATCGCCACCGGTGGAAAAGTGCGTGTTGATCGTGTTGTGTTGTATTCCCCATTGCGTGGCGTAGCTGGCGCCACGCTGGCGATATTGCAACTCTTCACTGTGGGCGCTGCTGCTACCGATAATTTGGAAAGGCCAGGGGGAGACATAATCCACGATTTGATCGGTTTCCTGCGTGCTGAACAGCGCCCATAGCGCGCGACTGCCATCCTCATTGAGGTCATGGCGCACGCCCAGGCGTGTGATCTGGCTGTCATCGGCGATTCTTGAGTCGATGTCCAGGAGCCCCGGATAAAACAGGGCGCCCCAAGTCGAGTGGTAGGTCTGGTGCGCGACAAAAACCTGCGTCGATTTGAGCGGCCGCCATTGCATGACGCCCTGGAATACGCGGTTGTCGAGATGCTCGGAAGGCGTAAAACCGTCGGTTTTGAACTGCAGTTGCGCCATGCCGATGCCCAGCGTGCCATTGCCGGCGCCCAAGCGAACCTGCTCGGTGGCGCTACTCTTGCTGCCGCCGCTGATTTCGGCTTCGAAGCGCGTGTCGCGGTTGAACAGGCCGTCGTAATTGTTGTAGCTGGCTTGCGCGGCGCTGAGTTCGCGGATGGCGCCACGCTGCGGGTTACCCGCGCCTGTCAGTCCGGCGCTGTCGCCATAGATGTCGAGCGTGGTCGGCAGGTTGCCCGGGGTTTCATTGAACAGGCTTTGCAGCAGCAGGCTGCGGCGGGCCGATTCGGCGAAGCGCTGGCCTTGCAGGAGCTCGGCCTGATTACGCAAACTGGCGGCGCTGTCGTTGCCGATGGTGGCGTTGAGGGTCTGAAAGGCCCGCTGCTCCTGGCCCAGCTGACGTTGGATTTCGGCCAGGTTGGTCTGCAAAAGTTGTGCGTCTTCCTTGAGCATGCGTTCGCCGCGATACACGGCGCGGTTGCTCAGGCGCTCGTGGGCCTGTTGCAGGCTGACGTAGGCGTCCTGTGGCTGATTGGCCTGCAGTTCCATCTGCGCTTGATACAGCCAGGGGACCGGGTCCTTGGGGTCGGCCTGTTGCGCACTGCGCCAGCTGGTGCGGGCGGCAGCGGTTTGTCCGAGGTTCTGTTGCGCGCGCCCCAGATAGGTGAGGATCAGCGCGTTGCCGGGGTCGATTTCGCTGGCCGTTTGCAGTTTTTCCTGGCCGGCGGCGAAATTGCCCAGCTTGATCTCGGCCAGCCCCAGGCCGAACAAGGTCTTGGCATCCTTGGGGTCGCGCTTCAATGCAGTTTCAAATGCGGCGCGGGCTGCACCGGCGTCGCCGTCGATCAGGGATACCAGGCCGCTGACGGCAATAATGTAGGGATGCTCGCCGTTTATGGCGCGCGCCTGAGTCGCAAGCGCCTTGGCCATCTGAATCTGGTCGAGCGTTAGCGCCAGCTCGGCTTCGCGCGCCAAGGCAATCGCCGCCCCCGGGTGGTGCGCGTTGCAGTCGCGCATCTCCTGGCGTGCTTCGGCCAGGCGGCCCAGGGCTTGCAATGCATACGAGTGGGCGAGATGTGGCAGCAGGCTGTCCTGTGCTTTGCTTGCTTGTTGGGCTGCATCCAGCGCCTCCGGCAACAGGCCCAGCTGCAGGTAGGCCATGGCGGCGAGTGCTTGAGCCGTGGCGGTATGTTGCGGGTGGATGAACAGGGGCGTCAGTTTTTCCAGCGCCTGCCGGGATTGGTAGCCCTGTAGCAGGAAGCTGGCGTGCAACAGATCCAGTTCATTGGGAGTCTTGTCGCCGGGGTGAGTGCGTTTGCTTTCCTCGTCGAGCAGGATCAGCGCATCGAGAAAACGGCCTTCTTGCTGGGCCATCAGCGCAGCCTGCAGCGTCGGGCCCGGCTTGGTGGGCTGATATTGCGTTGCGACCAGGGGTAAGGTCCACAGCGCGCTGCGGCCGTGTCCCATGGTTTGCTCAGTCGAAGACTGGATGGGGGCAAGGAAAACATCTTCCCCGGCGGCTTGCGACATGGCAGGGAACTGGCTGAATCCGGCCAGCCCGAGAGCCAGCAAAAGATGAGGGGAGCGCATGATTTGATTGAGCGAACAACAGGACAGGTCGCATTTTCCATCAAAAATGATTACTCGCACATCAAAACGTGATGTTTTTGGCTGTTGAAAAAAACACATGGCGGTGTGTATGCTTTGCTGTATGAATTTGGTATAGTTCGTGAGCATCGAAGAATGCTGAAACGATATGGTAAGCGCCTGATTAGGAATGGTGATCGAGAACGCTGAAACAGTTTGGGCAGATTGTGGCTGGTGCGCAAACATGAGCAGCAGAACATCGGAGGTGATTGAACCATGAGCCTGACAGCAAATTCGAATCCAATCCCGGCGGGCGATTAGCAGGCCCTGGCCACTGTCATGCGGCTGTACGCCTTTATCCGTTTCACTCTGGTGCTGGTGTGGCTCTGCCCGTCTGCACAGGCGCAGACGGGCGGTGCGCCGAATCCGTACGACGTTACGATTGTCCTCAGCGAAACCGGCGGCGCGTATGGTGAATTGGGCGGGGCGCTGCACAAGGCGCTCGGCAGCCGGAAACTGACCGCCCAGATCATCGACATTTCCCGTCCCATGCCCACCACCGGACTGATCGTGGGCATCGGGATGAAGGCGGCTACGGCCGCTACGACCAGCAATGCGACGGCCGTGCTGAGTTTATTCATCGC
Organism: Pseudomonadota bacterium; assembly: GCA_052034445.1. Lineage (GTDB taxonomy): Bacteria > Pseudomonadota > Gammaproteobacteria > Burkholderiales > Rhodocyclaceae > Sterolibacterium. Next base: position 10,964 of record JBPOIN010000049.1, read on the forward strand.
AAAGGCCGATTACGAAAAGCTGTTGCACGATCATCCGCGCCGGGGCGGATCGACGGTATTTTCGGCCGTATTCCTGGATCAACCCGCGTATCGTCAGGCGCATTTGATCCAGGCCATTCTGCCGGGGCGAAAAAGTGTCGGCCTGCTGTATTCGCTTCCGCCCGAGAATTTGGCTGAACTCAGGAGTCAGTTGCAGGCACTCGGGATCAAACTCAACGACCAGGTAGTGCAAACGCCGCAGTCTCTGGCAGATGCGTTGCAAACAGTCCTGAATGGCAGCGATGCGCTGCTCGCCTTACCGGATACCGCGGTCTATAACAGTGCGAACATCCGCAACATTGTCCTGGCCACTTATCGCCGCAATATTCCGTTGATTGGGATTTCGTCAGGCTACGTCAAGGCTGGCGCACTCTGCGCCGTCATCAGCACGCCAGCCCAAATTGCTGCACAGGCCGCAGCAATGATCGGACAATTCAGCCAGACGCACAGCTTGCCGCCAGCACAGTATCCGCAGGAATTCGAAGTCCAGGTCAACGAGCGCGTGGCCCAGGCGTTGGGCGTTCAGGTCAAAAGCAAAAACATTGCTGTCCGGCACGAATGAGCTTTGCCTGAATTTATCCCGCTTGGGCAGGCTCAGCCCAGAAACAGCTTGTAAGCCGGATTGCGGCTCTCGTCCCAGCAGCGATAGCCGAGATTCTTGAGGAAGGTGCGGAATTCCTTCATGTCTCCGGGCGGAACCTGCATGCCGACCAACACGCGCGAATAGTCGGCGCCGTGATTGCGGTAATGGAACAGCGAGATATTCCAGCCCGCGCTCATGCTTTCCAGGAAACGCATCAGCGCACCGGGCCGTTCGGGGAATTCGAAGCGGTAAATCAGTTCGTTCTGCACCTGCGGCGCATGGCCGCCGACCATATGACGGACATGTAGCTTCGCCATTTCGTCATCGGTCAGGTCGAGCGTGGCGAGGCCGTGCTTGCGCAGCGACTCGACGAGTTTCAGCGATTCGGTGCGGTTGGCGACCTGCACGCCGGCAAAGACATGCGCTTCGCGCGCGTCGCTGAAGCGATAGTTGAATTCGGTGATGTTGCGCACGCCGATCAGATTGCAAAATTTCTTGAAACTGCCGGGTTGCTCGGGAATCGTTACGGCCAGCACGGCTTCACGCTGTTCGCCGACTTCGGCGCGCTCGGCGACAAAACGCAGGCGATCAAAATTCATGTTGGCGCCCGAGGCCACGGCGACCAGCGTCTGGCTGCGGAGCGTGTGGCGGCGCGCATATTCCTTGGCGCCGGCCAGTGCCAGCGCGCCGGCTGGTTCAAGAATCGAGCGCGTATCCTCGAACACATCCTTGATGGCCGCGCAGATCGCATCGGTATCGACGAGGATCATCTCATCGACATACTCCTGACACAGTCGGAAAGTTTCCTGGCCGACATTCTTGACGGCTGTCCCGTCGGCGAAGAGTCCGACCTGATCGAGCTTGACGCGCTTGCCGGCTTTCAGCGAACGATCCATTGCGTCCGCATCGACGGTTTCGACGCCGATGATTTTTGTCTGCGGCCGCAGGCGCTTGATGTACGCCGCCACGCCAGCGATCAGACCACCGCCGCCGATGCTGCAGAACACTGCATCAATGGGGTCGGGATGCTGGCGCAGAATTTCCATGCCGATGGTGCCTTGTCCGGCGATTACATCGGGATCGTCGTACGGATGCACGAAGGTCAGCTGCTGCTTCTTTTCGAGCAGCAGCGCATGGGCATAGGCCTCGTCGAACGAGTCGCCGGCCAGCACCACTTCGCCGCCGCGATTTTTAACTGCATTGATCTTGATTTGCGGCGTGGTGACCGGCATCACGATCACCGCGCGGCAACCCAGCCTGGCGGCCGACAGCGCCACGCCCTGGGCGTGATTGCCGGCCGAGGCGGTAATCACGCCGCGCTTACGCTGGGCGGCCGTGAGATTCGCCATCTTGTTGTAAGCGCCACGCAGCTTGAACGAAAACACCGGCTGCATGTCCTCGCGCTTGAGCAGGATGCGATTGCCGTTGCGCGCCGAAAGATTCGCGGCAAAGTCGAGGGGCGTTTCAATGGCGACATCGTAGACGCGCGCATTAAGAATCTTCTCCAAGTAATCCGGCGGGTTGGATGTGGTCTTTTTGGCGGGCTTGCGGGTCTGCGCCGATTGGGCGCTGGAAGCGAGTTTAGCAGTGCGCGGCGGCATGATGGAATCACGGGATGCGATAAAGGGCGAAGCCTAACAGGGCGCTAATGGGTCGGGCAAGCGGATTGGGCTGGCATCGGGCAGACCTTGCCTGTCTCGGCGGCAAAGCACCTCGGCAAGAATGACAAGAGGATTGTGCGTCAAATGCCCACATTGCCCATAAAATAGCGGCCCTTTCATCGTCAGCGTAAAGCCATGTCCACGATCCTGCCCTGCCCGCAATGCACCCTTGAAAACACTTACGCCGATGGCGGCAACTACGTTTGCGCCGACTGCGGTTTCGAATGGCCGATCGAGCAGGGGGCCGCAAGCGGCGAGGAGGACGAGTCGGTCGTCAAGGACGCCAACGGCAATGTGCTGGCGAGCGGCGATACGGTGGTGCTGATCAAGGATCTCAAGGTCAAGGGATCGTCGATCACGCTCAAGGTCGGCACCAAGATCAAGAACATCCGCCTGGTTGGCGGCGATCACGAAGTCGATTGCAAGACCGACAGCGGCAACATGATGCTCAAGGCCTGCTACCTGCGCAAGGTTTGAGCGGCTTTTAGACAGGCCGGGCGGCGACTGCCGCCGCCAGAATGGCGTGCATGCGTTCGGCGACGCGCTGTTGCGTGGCGCGCGAAATCAGCGGCTCCATCACGGCGTAGTTCAGCGTCAGCGTGTCGCCATGCGCGGCGGCGAAAAACAGGTTCGAGCAGAATGCCGAAGGCGAGGCGACAAAACCCACCGCCGACACTGTGAGTGCGCCATAGCGTGGTTCGATCTTGACGCGGCCGATATTCGTCAGACCGAACGATTCCTGCATGGCGCCGGCGAGGCCGCGCGTGGCGGCGCGCATGCCCCGGGCGCCGCCGCCGTTCAGCCGGTGCAGCAGCACCAGACCGGGGGCGAGGCCGGTCAGGCCGAAGAAGGGTTGGCCGGCATCGATGCTGGCGTTGAGCCCCTGCTTGAGTTCGCGCGCCAGCGGCCAGAATTCGCGCTGTGCGTCGACCAGATGCGACGAGCAGCCGCCGGTGATGAAAAAGCCGATGTCGTCGCCGATCGGCGGCGCGAGGCGATCGCGCATGTTGATTGGCGAGCAGAACATGACATGCGCGGGCTTGCCGCGCGGGCCTGGCGCCAGCTCGGGCTGGCCGGAGAGCACGATTGCCGCCGCCAACGCGCCATGTACGGTCGTGCCTTCGGCGCGCGCACGGCTGGTCAGCGCCTGAAGAAACGCCGCATCGAAACGCATGAAGCTCAGTCGGGCCTGTTGCTGCGCGAGTTCGGCGCGTGTTTCGACCGGCAGCCCGCGCGGCCGGCCCTTGCGCATGATCCAGGCGCCGATGCTCGCCGATGTGCGCAGATAACCCATGAGGCCACGCAAACCGCGCGCCAGCGGTGGCAGATGGCCGTCCAGCGACTCGGCGAGCGGCAGCGCTGTGAGCCGCTCGCCGGCCAGTGCGCGCAGCAGATCGCGGATCAGCAATGCGCCGGAAGTCCCGTCGCCGATCACATGCTGAAAAGTCACCAACAGCGTGGCGTGGTCCGTCGCATGGCGTATCCACACACAGCGCGCCAGCGGCCCGCGCTGGCAATCAAAGCGCGTCTGCACTTCGTACTCGGCTTCCGTCGCCAGACATGTGGGCGGACCATCGACGATGCGCAGCGGCAGCGCGCCGACGCCATGCGTGCGAAACCAGGCGTGTCGTCCTTCATCGACCATGCGCACGCGCAACAGCGGATGCATGGCCTGGACCTGCAGCAGCGCCGCGCGCAACTGGTTTTCGTCGAGCGGCCCATGCAGTTCGAAATGCATGCTGAAGTTCAGCGGGCAGGTTTCATCGGCCGCCCAGACGATGAATTCGGTGGGGCTGAGCGGTCGCTCGGCGGCGGACAGATGGATGGTCATGGGGCAACAGGCGGGGTAAACGAAAGGCGCTGATTATCGCCGTTTTCTCCGACTGAGCTTTCCCCGAAATTTCGTCTTCAAGCGTTGGGGTATAACGTCTCGTGAAATTGGAAGGAAAAGAGACGTTGAAGAAGATACCGAAGCAGGAGTGCACGGCCAAATTCAAGGAATTGTCGGTGAAGCGGGTGAAGGTGGGCCAGAGCATAGGGGCAGTGGCGCGGGACTGGGTTTGATTGAGCAAACGCTGCGCAACTGGGTGAAGACAGCAGCCGACGTCAAGCTGAATGGCCCCGGCACGAAGCAGGTCACGCCGGAGCGGATGGAACTCACGGGTAAGAGCACAACATCCCCCCCCGGCTACGCCGCGCCAGTAAACTTTCAGGCGGATTGGCTCAGTGTTCAGCTCACGCAAGAATTCGCGGCATAATGCCGGTGGGTTGGAAAACGAAAAACAGAGGGAAGTATCATTGATGCACATGGACGATTTCGTTGCTGAATTCAAGCCGCCCTTGCATCGCCATGCGCCGGTGGTTTCGTCGGATGCTGGTGACAGGAGTCCCGCCGACGACCGGTTTCGGCTTGAGACGAACTTGCTGGGGCGGAGGGCGTTCGAGGCGTATGACCAGTCTGGTGCCGATATTTCTGGTGGATGTACCGATGATGCAGCAGTGTTGTCGCCAGCCATCAAGCCGGGTATCCCACTCTCCGAAGCGAGGGAACTGCGCAGAAAGGGTGATTGATGATTGAAAACATGTTCGCCAGCACGACCAGGACGCGCGTTTCGAAATGGATTCTGGTCGGCAGCATCCTGGCGTTGGTGGGCATTCTGGCCATCGGATTCAATGGCATCCTGGGCATGAATCAGTTACGCGCCCTCGTTGCGGATGGTTTCAACTATAGTTTTGTCGAGGCCAGGGACAGCATGGAGTTGCGCCAGAACCTGTTGCAGATGCGCAATCGCATGCAGCAGATCGCCCTGCTCGATGATCCTGAAAGAATCGCACAGCTGACCATAGAGATAAATCAGCTTGCGCTGCAAGCGGATCTGCTTGTCCTCAAACTCGCCGAACTTCGTCCCGAGATCGCCCGTTCAGCCAACGACGTGCAAACCCGGTTGCGCAATTACGCCGAGCTGAGAATGCAGATATTCACGCTCCATCAGCAGGGGCGGCGGGATGAAGCCCGGAGTCTGATTGCCGGAGCGGGCAGTGACGCTTTCGAACAAGTTGACGCCATGATGGCCGCCATGGCCAGCCAGTCGGCGCGGCATGCCGAGGGCTTCGCCCGGGAAGCCGAACACCAGGGGGAGGCTCGCGCCAGTTACGCGGCAATATTGTTGACGGGTCTTACGGCGTTGATCCTGCTGGTGGGGATTGCCGTCGAATTTGGCGTC
>JBPOIN010000271.1:0-8426 GCA_052034445.1 Pseudomonadota bacterium
GCTGCCCACAAGCTCCACAGCGCTCGATCTGATCGATATAAAATCCGGGAAAGTCAAAACCATCTCTCCGGTTCAGGCCTTAGCTTATTCCACCCCGGTGGCTGTCCAAGCTACCGTGACCACCGCACCCCTGCCACGTGGCGAACGCCGCCGGAGGCTGGGTTGTTATATTTGATTCGCTAATTCGATGATATTTCCGGTGATATGATGGCGTTATAGATTTTTTTGCCCAGTTGAATTGGGCACCCAATCAGGTTTATCCATTCGTATTCAGAGCAACTTGCTAACTTTAATTTGAACATGACGCAGCTTCAGACGTATATGCCATTGCATGGATCGACAATATGACACCACCCGCAGTGTCAAAATCCAAAAAATTTGCTACACTTCGCAGAGAACTTGCGGAAATGGCGTGCAGCGCAAATATTCCAAGTAAGGATTTTGCTTCGCTATTGCGTAAGTTTGGCTTTTCCCTTCGACCACCTGGAGGAAAGGGGCATGTCGTAGTTACTCATCCAGCCTTCATGCTTGGCCCTGATGATGAAGCAAACTACAACGGTGAGCATGGCGATGGCCACGCTATTAAACGTCCCTACATAAAAAAATTTCTCCGAATTGTTGATGACAACAAGAGTGATTTAGAAGGCTACTTAAAATGAGTTTTGATCCGGATATCTATACCATCACCATTCGCAAGGAGGCTGTTGATGGTGAGGTTTACTATGTCGGTCGCGTGGCGGAATTCAGCAATGTGACTGCATATGAGCATTCATATGACGAAGCTCTTTTGGTGATTCGCAATTCGCTTTGTGAGATTGCTCGTCGTGCAAGCGAAACAGGCCGGCAGTTGCCTACACCGATAATTGAATGCGCCTCGGAGCCTAGCGGACGGTTGACGTTGCGTATGCCAAAGTCTCTTCACGCCAGGTTGAATGCTCAGGCCCAAATCGATGAAATGAGCAGCAATCAGTTGGTGAATCTCGCTATTACCGAATATTTGACAGGGACTGATATTGCTCATGTAGTTACTGCAAAAATTACGGACGCGCTTGATACGGGCATTTCAGAGTTGCGCAGTATGCATGCTGCTTATAGCAGTGTAATGTTCAACAAAGCATCTCAATCATTCAGACAGAGTTCAACTTACTCTCAGATCGTTCCGTGGCAACCACAAGGCGAACACATAACTACTGATTTCCTAGAGAGAATGCAATGACGCATGCTTTGGATAAAAGTTTGGTTGCAGTCCGTTTTACCCGCATGGAAGCTGAATTGGGGCCTGCGGCTGATAGCGAACATGCGGGAAACCTGGAAGTAAACGCAAATCTGGGGTTAGAGAAGCTTTCTGATGGCAAGCACATGGCAACCGTGAAGATGGATGTCAAAGGTGTTCCGCGGAATGCTTCAGAAAATGATTTTGCGTTTCGTATCTCCATTACGGGAGTGGGGCTGTGGCAGTGGGCTGAAGGGAAAATGCCTTCTGATGAAACCCTTAAAAAGGACAGCACTCTTTACGAGTTGTGCAATTCCGTGCATACGCTTGTTGTTGCAGAAGTAACACGAATTGCCTTGGGACTAGGTTTTCCTGGTGTTACTCCCTCATGGAATGTGGCCCCTGAACCAGATCTTGTACCGCCAAAGAAGGCTTCGAGCGCCGCGTCAAAAGCCAAGAAACCTCGACGCCCCTTAGCAATGAAATAACTCAGTGGTTTTGCGCTGGCTTCGTGCATTTATTCCAGAGTGTGTTTTGGATCAACCAAGGTTCAACCGTATAGCAGTTCTGTGAGGCCTACCGAGGTGACAAACGGCTGTAATTGACTGATCTTCTGTACAACGAGGTTCAATGAAGTCCAAATGTTCGGACTCATAATCCTTTGGTCTTCGGTTCAAGTCCGAACGGGCCCACCAAAATTGAAAAAGCCAACCCCGCAAGAGGTTGGCTTTTTCGTTGCTTTTTTCATCTCTCGCGTCGGAAGATTCTCAGCCTTCCGCCAGGCCGCGACGGTATTGAATGGCCTCTGCGATGTGCGGCGCAAGGACGTGCGGGGCTGCGGCGAGGTCGGCGGTGGTGCGGGCGACCTTGAGGATGCGGTGGTAGGCGCGTGCCGAGAGCGACAGGCGGGCGATGGCTTGCTGGAGCAGTTGCGCGCCGGCGGCATCGGGGGCGCAATGGCTGTCGATCTCGGCCGGACCGAGCTGGGCGTTGGTCTTGCCCTGGCGTGTCAGCTGGCGCGCGCGTGCGGCGCTGACGCGGGCGCGGATGGTGGCGCTGGATTCGCCGTCGGCCTGCGCCTGGAGTTCGGCCTCCGACAGCGAGGGTACGTTGAGCATCAGGTCGATGCGGTCGAGCAGCGGTCCCGAGAGTTTGCCGCGATACCTGGCAACCTGGTCGGGCGTGCATCGGCACTTGCCATTGGCATGACCGAGCCAGCCGCACGGGCAGGGGTTCATGGCCGCGACGAGCTGAAAGCGTGCCGGGTAGTCGGCGCGACGCGCCGCGCGCGCGATGCAGATCTGCCCGGTTTCGAGCGGCTCGCGCAGGGCTTCGAGCACGCGCCGGTCGAACTCGGTGAGTTCGTCGAGAAACAGCACGCCGTGATGCGCCAGCGAGATTTCGCCGGGACGCGGCACGCCGCCGCCACCGACCAGCGCCGGTCCCGATGCCGAGTGATGCGGCGCCCGATACGGGCGACGGCCCCAGTCCTCGATGCGGAAGCGCCCGGCCAGCGATTGCACGGCGGCGCTTTCGAGCGCCTCGGTTTCGCTCATGGGCGGCAGGATGCCCGGGAAGCGGCTCGCCAGCATCGACTTGCCGGTGCCGGGCGGGCCGGACAACAGCAGGCTGTGACCGCCGGCCGCGGCGACTTCCAGCGCGCGCTTGGCCTGCGTCTGGCCCTTGACTTCGGCCAGGTCGGCGTACAGCGGCGTGGCGACCAGCGGTGCGCCGGCATACGCGGGAATCGGCTGCAGACCATTGAGGTGGGCGCAGACTTCGAGCAGATTGCGCGCCGGCAGGATGGTCGCGGTGCGCACGAGGGCGGCTTCGGGCGCACTCTCGGCGGGTAGCACGAAGCTGCGCGCGGCCTGCCCGGCGGCGTGACGCATGGCGGCGCACATGGCGAGAGCGCCGCGCACCGCGCGCAGTTCGCCGCCGAGCGCGAGTTCGCCGGCAAATTCGTAATCATTGAGCTGCTGCGCCTTGACCTGGCCCGAGGCGATCAGGATGCCGAGCGCGATCGGCAGGTCGAAACGTCCGGATTCCTTGGGTAGATCAGCCGGCGCGAGATTCACGGTGATGCGGCGTTGCGGAAATTCGAAACCGCCATTCTGGATCGCCGCACGTACGCGGTCGCGCGCTTCCTTGACTTCGGTTTCGGGCAGGCCGACCAGATTGAAGGCCGGCAGGCCCGCTGCGAGATGCACCTCGACGGTGACCTCGGGCGCTTCCATGCCGGCCAGCGCACGCGACTTGAGGACAGCCAGGGCCATGGGCGGGACGGGACAGCCGGCGCGGCGCGGGGCTATTTTTTCGCCAGATGCGGCAGCATGCGCGCCAGCGTGCCGTCGCGGTCGATCAGGTGGTGCTTGTAGGCGGCGATGACGTGCAGGAAGAACAGCGTACAGATCAGGTAATTGCAGACTTCGTGGAAACCCTTGAAGAAGTCGCCGAGGCCTTCGTTCTTGCCGACCAGATCGGGAAGCGGGAGCGCATCGAACAGCACGACCGGGTGGCCTTTGGCCGAGCTCATCAGCCAGCCCGTGATCGGCACCAGGAACATCAGCAGGTACAGGCTGTGATGCAGTGCGTGCGCGGCTTTTTCCTGCCAGGCCGGCATGCCGGGTAGCAGCGCCGGCGGACGATGCGTGATGCGCCAGGCCATGCGCAGTGCGGCCAGCAGCAGCACGACGATGCCGAAGGACTTGTGATAGCCGTAGAGCATGAACTTGTAATCGCTCCTGGGCAGCTCATGCATGTACATGCCGAGTACGAATACGCCGATGAGAAGCAGCGCCATGATCCAGTGCAGGGCGATCGCGGGACGTGTGTAGCTGGTGAGATTGTCAGTGCTCATGAATGCATCCGAAGTGAGATAGTGACGAAAGTCTGTGTCAGGTGCGCCATGCGGCTGGTTGTTGGGACGAACGGCTCAGGTGTAGATCGTCGGCGCTTTGCCGCTCGCAGCTTCGAGCGCTTCGACGCGCGCTTCGAGCGACGTGAGCTTTTCGCGCGTGCGCGCGAGCAGCGTGGCCTGCAGGTCGAATTCCTCGCGTGTGACGAGGTCGAGGCGCGCAAAGGCGCTCGTCAGTAGTGCGCGCACATTCTTTTCGACGTCCTTGGCCGGGCTGGAGGCGATAGCCGCCGAGACGCGTGCGGCAATGTCGTCGAAGAGATTCGGGTTGGGCATGGTGGTTTCCTGAAGGCATTGAGTTGAGTGGGCGAAGCATAAGCCAGAAGCTATTTTTTGGGTAGGGCGGCGGCATGCTGCGGGTTGTATTCACCATCCTCGGCCTGAACGGCACTAGCTTGGTGCGTCGCGATTATTGCCTGCCATGCGATGGTGCAAAGGTTCTTGTGTAAACCCGGGTTTGATATTCAATGTGTTGATTTATATTGAATTCATTTGCTGGCACGCATTGTGCTCAAGCTGGTGTGCAAGTAATTTATTTCATCCGCTCACAGGAGAAACTCAATGAAAAAAAACCTCATCGCTTCCATCCTCGGTGTAGCCCTGTGCGCGCCGGCAATCAGTCATGCTGAAGCTGGGGCCGCCGCCGCGCCGGCCAGCCCGCATAGCTTCACGGGCAACTTCACGCTGGCTTCCGAATATCTGTATCGCGGCATCGCGCAGACGCGCGGCAAGCCGGCTCTGCAGGGTGGCGTCGATTACGCGCATTCGAGCGGTCTGTATGCCGGCGTCTGGGGTTCCAACATCAGCTGGATCAACGATGGGATTCCGGGCGCCAGTGCGTCGCTGGAACTGGACGTGTACGGCGGCTACAAGGGTTCGCTTTCGGGCGATCTGGGCTACGACGTCGGTGTCCTGACTTACAACTACCCGGGGTCCGGCAAGACCCTTGCCGCTTGGCAGGAACTCAAGCAGGACACCACCGAGATCTATGGCGCAGTGAACTGGAAGTGGCTGAGCGTCAAATATTCGCACAGTACCTCGGCGCTGTTTGGTTGGGCGAAAAAGACGCCTGGCCAAGCCTTCACATTGGCTAACTTGAGCGAAAAGACCAAGGGCAGCGGCTATCTGGAACTCAATGCGACCTACGATCTTGGCAACGGCTGGAACCTCATCGGCCATGCCGGGCATCAGAAGGTCAAGGGCAATAGCGATGCCTCCTACAGCGACGTCAAGGTTGGCGTCACCAAGGATCTGCCGTTCGGTACGTTGGGTCTGGCCTACTGGACGACCAACGCCAAGGACAACTGCAACGGAAATGCGGCAGCGACGGCCAGCGATATGTATTGCTTCGTCAACAACAATGGCAGCAATGCCTACTCGGCGGGCAAGAGCCGCGCCTTGTTGTCCTTCACCAAGACGTTCTGACGCAGTTCTCAGCCACTCAAATACGCGCTGCCATGCTTCAAGCCGGCAGGCAAACCGGATCAGTACATAAGGAGAGCTCCATGAAACTCGTTACCGCCATCATCAAACCCTTCAAACTCGACGAAGTGCGCGAGGCGCTGTCGGCGATCGGCGTGCAGGGCATCACCGTCACCGAGGTCAAGGGATTCGGCCGGCAGAAAGGCCATACCGAGCTGTATCGCGGCGCCGAGTATGTCGTCGACTTCCTGCCCAAGGTCAAGATCGAAGCCGCCGTGAGCGCCGACATTCTCGATCAGGTCATCGAGGCCATCGAGAAGGCCGCCAGCACCGGCAAGATCGGCGACGGCAAGATCTTCGTTTATCCGCTCGAACAGGTCGTACGCATCCGCACCGGCGAAACCGGCGTGGATGCGCTTTAAGGAGATGGACATGAAATCACTGCTTGGTTTTTTCCTGGCCGTATTGCTGGCGTGTTTCACGCTGGCGAGCCCGGCATTTGCTGATGAGGCGCCGGCTGCGGCCGCCGTGGTCACAACACCCGCGGCTGCCGCGGATGCGGCCACTGAAGCCGCTGCGCCAGCCGTTGCGGCGCCTGCGCCGACGCCCAACAAGGGCGACACGGCCTGGCTGATGGTGGCGACGGCCTTCGTGATCCTGATGTCGATCCCTGGTCTGGCGCTGTTCTACGGCGGCCTCGTGCGCAGCAAGAACATGCTCTCGGTGCTGATGCAGGTGTTCACGATTTTCTCGCTGATCAGCGTGCTGTGGGTTGTGTATGGCTACAGCCTGGCGTTCAACGAGGGCAATGCCTTCATTGGCGACCTCGGCAAACTGCTGCTCAAGGGCGTGACGCCGGATTCGGTGGCGGCGACTTTCAGCAAGGGCGTCGTGATTCCCGAGCTCGTGTATGTCGCCTTCCAGGGCGCCTTCGCGGCGATCACGGTCGGCCTGATCGTCGGTGCGTTCGCCGAGCGCATCAAGTTTTCCGCGCTGCTGGTGTTCGCGGTGCTGTGGTTTACCCTGAGCTATCTGCCGATGGCCCACATGGTCTGGTTCTGGACCGGCCCGGATGCCATCAAGGACGCGGCTACGCTGGCGACTGAAACCGCCAAAGCCGGCTGGTTGTTCCAGAAGGGCGCGCTCGACTTCGCCGGTGGCACCGTGGTGCATATCAACGCCGCCGTGGCCGCGCTGGTGGGCGCTGTCGTGATCGGCAAGCGCATCGGCTACGGCAAGGATTCGATGGCGCCGCACAGCCTGACGATGACCATGATCGGGGCTTCGCTGCTGTGGTTCGGCTGGTTCGGTTTCAACGCTGGTTCGGCGCTCGAAGCCAACGGCACGGCGGCGCTGGCCTTCGTGAACACCTGGCTTGCCACGGCCGCCGCGGCGCTGTCCTGGATGCTCGCCGAATGGATGTTCAAGGGGCGTCCCTCGATGCTTGGCGCCGCGTCGGGCGCCGTGGCGGGCCTGGTGGCCATCACCCCGGCCTGCGGCTTTGTCGGCGTCGGCGGTGCGCTGGTGATCGGTCTGCTGGCCGGGGTGGTCTGCCTGTGGGGCGTGAATGGCCTCAAGCACATGCTCGGCGTCGATGATTCGCTCGACGTGTTTGGCGTGCATGGCGTCGGCGGCATCCTCGGGGCGCTGCTCACGGCCGTGTTCTGCGCCCCGAGCCTGGGCGGCAGCGGCATTTTCGATTATGTCGCCAACAAGGCGTCGGCCGATTACTCGATCATCGATCAACTCATCGTCCAGGCCACGGGCGTCGGCGTCACGGTGGTCTGGTCGGGTGTCGTGGCCTACGTCTGCTTCAAGCTCGTCGATGTACTGATCGGCTTGCGCGTCGCCGAAGACGAAGAGCGCGAAGGTCTCGACATTACCTCGCACGGCGAGTCGGCCTACCGCCTCTGATTCTCCTGTCGCAACCCCGCGGGCGCCCGGAACATCGGGCGCCCGTTTTTTTGGGGAATTATATACTTGACACCCTCGCGCAAAGGGAGTAATCTACAATTATCGTGACTCGATGCGGATAAGCGAGATGACCAAGAAAGTAACCATCAGCGCCTACGAATTCCTCAAGAAGTTCCCCGACGAACGCGCAGCGCGTTTGCATATTGAGGAGCGCCGTTGGCATGGCAAGCCCATCTGCCCGCATTGTGGCAGCGTTGAGCGAATCCAAACTCGAAAGGTCGAAGGTTATTTTCGTTGTCTTTCCTGCAAAGAAGACTTCACGGTGCGTACCGGCACGATCTTCGAACGCTCTCACGTTCCCCTGGATAAATGGTTGTACGCCATCTATCTGCTCGTCACGTCGCGCAAGGGCGTCTCATCTCTCCAACTCTCCAAGGAAATTGGAGTCACACAAAAGACCGCCTGGTTTATGCTGCAACGGCTACGTGAAGCCTGCGGCGGTGGAGCGGACGGTGGCGGTTTCTTGTCGGGGATCGTCGAGGCCGACGAAACCTATATCGGCGGCAAAGAGGCCAACAAGCACGAATCGAAGAAGATCAAGAAGGGACGCGGAACGGTTGGCAAGACCGGCGTTCTTGGCATGCGCGAGCGCGACGGCCATGTGAAGGCGGTTGTGCTTGACGGCACAACGACCGCAGAAATAACCGGCCATATCTTCGCCAACGTCGCGCCGGGAACGACGCTCTGCACCGATGAGCACGCTGCATACCAAAACCTGCCGAAGGTCGGTTTGCCTCTCGGTGTTCCGGCCTACCATCACCGATCCGTCAACCACAGCGCCAAGCAGTTTGTCGACGGTATGGCTCATACCAACGGAATCGAAAGCGTTTGGGCAGTTCTCAAGCGCGGTTTCTACGGCGTTTATCACCAATTCAGCCAGAAGCACCTGCAACGCTATGT
>JBPOIN010000046.1:0-3664 GCA_052034445.1 Pseudomonadota bacterium
CCAGTACGGCCACAGTGTGGCGGTGGATTTTAATGCGGCCGAAAAACGCTTTGAGCTGACTTCCAACCTCTATGGTTCCAGCTCGCAAATTTCCTTCACAGCGGTAGGCTCAAACACTGCCAATACCCTAGGCTTTAACAGCTCAGGCAAGGGCACTTATCAGGCGGTGGGCTTATCCACCTTAAACGCCGAGGCTTTCGCTGGCAAAGGCGCAACAACGCTGCCAGGGCGCGCCACTGTCAGCAGCAGCACAGGGCTGAACTTCGCCGCCGATAACGCCACCTTCTCTTTAAGCTTGGATGGCGGTGCGCCAGTGAGTGTGGTCGTCAATCAAAATGCCCAAGGGGTAGACCTAAACAGCGACGGCCACTACGACCGTAAAGACACTTTGCAAGCCATCCAAAACGCCATAGATGCCACCACGCTCAGTGGAGCGGTGACGGCTTCTTTTGATAATAACGGTTATCTGACTTTTGCCACCACCGCCGTGGGAGCAAGCAAAAGCCTAGAAATTACCAGTGTTGGCGCAGGCAGCAATGATCTGAAATTGGGGCTGCGAGATGATCAAGGCGTGGTTGCCAACGGCAAAAACCCAGGCCTTACCTTTGGCAGCAATGTCGAGTTTAACTTGCAGGTGGACGGCACCACGACCGCCACCAAAGTGAGCTTGCCAGCAGGCACTTACAACTCAGGAACCGATCTTGCCACGGCTTTGCAAAATGCTATTAACACGCACTTAGCCAGCGACGCCAACTTTACTACCGCCGTGAAAGGTGCCAGCACCGCCAAGGGCGACCGTGATATTTCCAGCGTCGATTTTTCCGTCAAGCGCGCAGGCTTCACTGTGAATGTTAACGGCGTAGAAAAAGAAATCGTGGCAACAGTGGGAGGTTCTGCGGTCAGTAGCGTGCAAAGCGCGTTGGATGCGGCTTACGGTGCGGGTGTCGTTACCGCAAGTTTGGATGGCACAGGGCTTAAGCTCACCACTGTGACTACAGGCCATGAATCCTATATTGAAATGAAAGGCGACGGTCGCGGTGCGTACAGCTCGGCTTTTGGCAGCCTAGCGACAGGCATCGATTTTCGTGGAGGCAATAACGCCACCTTCGACCTAACGGTGTCGGGTGTTACCTTGAACGTGAACGTCAATGGCGATGGCAGTGCAGGTAGCAACGACGCAGTTTCTAACTTGGCGGTTATTCAGCAGGCGGTAGACACGGCTTTGGCCAACAGCGGTCAGTTTGAAGCAGGCGATGTGTTGGCCAAGGTAGATGACACTGGGCGTTTGTATTTTGAAACGCAAAGCAAAAATGGCGTGCGCACCGCAGCCACCTTTGGCGCGGATGCCGCTATTGCGGTCGGTAATCTCAATGCCAACGCCAGCTCGCTGCTGGGCATGAGTAACGACAGCCAAACAAACGGTTACGATAACCTCGGCATGCACTTGAATCAGCGCACCTTTGGTTACGATGTCACGGCTATGGTGGAATACAAATACGATGCCACCACCAAGCTCGGTTCGTTGAATTTTAATATTGGCGGCATGGGTACGACTGTGCGCTTTAGCGATTTGGATGCCGCCGCCATTTCGTTTTTGGGCTTGCAAGAAGCGGCCAGCTACAGCCCGCAGGTTGCCAAAGGCAAGAACGTTGCAGGCACTATTGATGGTAAAGAAGCCACGGGGGATGGCCAGTATCTGCGCGGCGTAGATGGCAATGAAAAGGCCTCTAACGGGTTTTATTTGGGGCAAGTCGCCGCTGATTTTTCTACACCTGTTACCATCAATGCCAGTAATAATCAGTTCAAAATCAGTGTGGACGGTGTCGAGGCCAGCATCAGCTTGGTGCATGGCACCTATAACAACGGCGCCGATTTGGCCGTAGCACTGCAAAAAGCCATCAACGAAAACGCCACCTTTGTCGCTAAAAACATCGGCGTGAAGGTGGAATACACCGACGATCCCAGCTCCTTTGCCGATAAAAAATTCGGCATTATTTCGGCGTCCACAGGCTCCAAATCCGAAGTCAAAATTACCGAAGCTAACGCCGCTGTGGCGGCGGTGTTTGGTTTTGTAAACGGAATTGGGGATGGCGAAAAGGGTAAGGATCAAGTTGGCGATCCAAGCGGCGCATCGGGTATTCGCTTAAAAGTGACAGGCGGTGCCTTGGGTGCGCGCGGCAGTGTCACCTTTGTTTCAGGCTTTGGTGATCAGCTAAAGAACGCCCTGAACAGTTTCTTAAACGGTGCAAAAAGCACCATGGCAACCCGAAAAGATGCGTTGGATACGGAAACCACCAATATCGAAACCGAGCGCAATCGCTTGAATGAACGCTTAGCGGCAACCGAAGCACGGCTGCGTGCATCCTTTATGTACAACGACGGCATCATTGCCAAGATGAACAACACCTTGACCTATGTGCAGCAGCAGTTTGAGGCCATGGCAGCGATGGGGAAAAAACGCTAAGGCCGCAAGCGGCCTTTTAGGTAGTTAGCTAGAGACGGTAACCGAGGTTGACGGTTTTGCTGCTGTACTCGCGCACCAGCTGCTTGGCGCACTGCCCGCAGCAGCCGCAATCGGTTGCTACGCCCAATTTTTCACGCACCTGAGTGTAATCCGCGCCTGCTTGGACAACATCTTGGATTTGTTGTTGAGTGACGGCTTTGCAAAGACAAACGTACATGGCAAACCTAAATAAGAATGAGTTCGTTTCTGTAATTTATTACTAATAAGAAAGATTTGCAATAGCATTTGTAATCAAGGGAAGATAGGGCATGGCTTTTTGCCTCAATCGCCATTTCCAGCTAAGATACGCGCCTTTTTATCGCCCCATTTATCATCAGGTGCTACTTTGGAAATCAACCCCATACTCGAAACCATTAAAGACCTAAGAGCCCGTACCGAGGTGCTTAGGGGGTATCTTTGACTACGCCAACAAAGTAGAGCGATTAGAAGAAGTCGAACACGAGCTGGCGCAGGGCGATGTCTGGAACGACCCCGAACGCGCACAGGCATTGGGTAAAGAGCGCTCCAGTTTAGAGCTGGTGGTCAAAACCATCGACAACCTCAGCAATGGCCTAAGTGATGCCAAAGACTTGCTCGATATGGCGGTTGAAGAAAACGATGAAAGCGCCGTAGAAGACGTGCGCAGCGAGCTGGAGTCCTTAGACAAGGAGCTGGCGGTGTTGGAGTTTCGCCGCATGTTCTCAGGCGAGATGGACTCCCATAATTGTTATCTCGAAATTCAAGCAGGCTCAGGCGGCACCGAAGCCCAAGACTGGGCGAGCATGTTGCTGCGTATGTATCTGCGTTGGATTGAAGACCAGGGTTTCAAAGCCGACGTGCTGGAAGTTTCCGACGGCGACGTAGCCGGTATTAAAGGCGCAAGTATCCATGTGCAAGGCGAGTACGCTTACGGCTGGCTGCGCACCGAAACGGGCGTGCATCGTTTGGTGCGCAAAAGCCCCTTTGACTCAGGCAACCGCCGTCACACCTCTTTTGCTTCGGTTTTTATTTCGCCTGAAGTGGACGACGATATTGATATCGAAATTAACCCCGCCGACTTGCGCATAGACGTGTATCGCGCCTCGGGTGCAGGCGGCCAGCACGTTAACCGTACCGAGTCTGCGGTGCGTATCACCCACTTGCCAACAGGGGTGGTAACTC
>JBPOIN010000088.1:0-3266 GCA_052034445.1 Pseudomonadota bacterium
GCTCTCGTTGCTGAACCAGATCTGCCCATCCTGAATCAGGCACTGGATCTGCATGCCGCGCGCGGCGAGTTTTTCCAGCCCCTGGCTGGCCTCGACGGGCAGGTTCAGCACCGTGAGCTTGCCGAAGCGCTCGCGCATGTTGTTGAGCTGGCCGCTGATCTGCGCCCACCAGAGTTCGGCGGCGCGGCCGCCGTAAGCCAAAATCACCACGCGTTCGGCGCGGCTGCAGGCTTTGCGGATGCGCTTCTCGTCGGGCAGCCCGACGTCGATCCACAGATCGATGACGCCGGTGAGATCCTTCTGCCACAGGTCCGGTTCGTCGTCGGCGCTCAAGCCCTTGCCGAAGCCCAGCGCCTCGTCGGCATACAGCGCGAACGCCAGCAGCCGCACCATCATGCGCTCGTCGGTTTCGGATGGATGGCGCGCCAGCGTGAGCGCATGCGACTGGTAATAATGCCGATCCATGTCGGAGACCTGCAGATCCGCCTTGAAAATGGTTGCCTTGAGCGCCATGAAAATGTGACCGAATCGGGAAAAGCCTGCGATGTTAGCAAAGCCGCGCCGGCTTGCGTGCGGCCTGTGGCAGGGAATGCCTATTTGCAGAATCTGCTCACTCCATCCGACGAAAACGACTGCGCGCGAAAAAGCCTTGCGCAGCGCTGAATCGCCGAGCAAAGCGCGGCGAATTCGGGCAAAATCCGCCGATCATGAATATGCCCAATCCACCCGGCCGCGCCCCTGACGCCCTCCTGCCTTGGGTCGCCCTGGGCATCGCGCTGCTGGCGCCGCTGGCGATCATCAAACTGCATCTGGTTCCCGCTCTGCTGGCCGGACTGGTGATTCATGCCCTGGTGCGCAAGCTCGCACCACGTCTGGAGCGGCATTTTTGCGGACGCAGCGCGCGCCTGGCCGCCGTGGCCGGCCTGGCCTTTCTGCTGGTTGCGGCAATCGGCGCGCTGTCGCTGGGCGTGACCGCCTTCCTGCACAGCGATGCCGGCAGCGTGCCGGCCCTGCTGCAGAAGATGGCCGAGATCATCGAGTCCTCGCGCTCCTGGCTGCCGCACTGGGCGCTCAAGCACCTGCCGGCGGACAAGATCGAGATCCAGGCCACAGCGGCGAACTGGCTGCGCGAGCATGCCGGCGAACTGCGCAATGTCGGCGCCGAAACCCTGCGCGCCGTGGTGCATGCGCTGATCGGCATGGTGGTCGGCGCCCTGCTGTCGCTGCGCGAGATCGGCGGCGCGCAGGCCGCCGGCCCGCTGGCCAGTGCGCTCGCCGCGCATGCCAACCGTTTCTCTCTTGCCTTCGAGAAGGTGGTCTTCGCGCAGATCCAGATCGCCGCGATCAACGCCGTGCTGACCGGTCTGTACCTGGTGGTGGCCCTGAAGCTGTTCGGCATCCATCTGCCGCTCGCCAAGACCATGGTGGTGCTGACCTTCGTCGTCGGCCTGCTGCCGGTGCTCGGCAATCTCATCTCGAACACCGTGATCGTGGTGCTGAGCCTGTCGCACTCCCTCGAACTCGGCGCGATCTCGCTGACCTTTCTGGTGGTACTCCACAAGCTCGAATATTTCCTCAACGCCCACATCGTCGGCAACCGCATCCAGGCGCGCGCCTGGGAGCTGCTGATCGCCATGCTGGTCATGGAAGCCCTGCTGGGCATCGGCGGCTTGGTCATGGCGCCGATCTGCTATGCCTATTTGAAGGACGAACTCGCCGCACGCCGGCTCATTTAACCCCCCGGATGCGCAGGCAAGCCGGCACGCTGCCAGCCCCACGCATCCGCTCAACCAGAAAGTTCCACTCATGGCCTCACCCAACGACAATCTCAGCATGGCTGTCTTCTGCGACTTTGAAAACGTCGCGCTCGGCGTGCGCGACGCCAAGTACGAGAAGTTCGATATCAAGCCGATCCTCGAACGCCTGCTGCTCAAGGGCAGCATCGTGGTCAAGAAGGCGTACTGCGACTGGGACCGCTACAAGGGTTTCAAGGCCACCATGCACGAGGCGAATTTCGAACTCATCGAAATCCCGCATGTGCGGCAGTCGGGCAAAAATTCCGCCGACATCCGTCTGGTCGTCGATGCGCTCGACCTGTGCTACACCAAGTCGCATGTGAATACCTTCGTGATCATCAGCGGCGATTCGGACTTCTCGCCGCTGGTCTCAAAACTGCGCGAAAACGCCAAGCAGGTGATCGGCGTGGGCGTCAAGCAATCGACCTCGGATCTGCTGATCGCCAACTGCGACGAATTCATTTTCTACGACGACCTGGTGCGCGAGAGCCGCCGCGCGGCGAACCGCCAGGGCGCGACCGAACAGCGCGACGCCCAGCCCACCCGCCGCACGCCCGAGGAGGAGAAGGCGCGCAAGGAAGACCTCGAAGTGCGCAAGAGCCGGGCCATCGAGATCGCCATCGAAACCTTCGACGCGCTGGTTTCGGAACGCGGCGACAGCGGCAAGATGTGGGCCTCGGTACTCAAGCAGGCGATCAAGCGGCGCAAACCCGACTTCAACGAGAACTACTTCGGTTTCCGCACCTTCGGCAATCTGCTCGAAGAGGCCAAGGCGCGCGGTCTGCTGGAAATCGGCCGCGACGAAAAATCCGGCTCCTTCGTGTATCGCGGCACGGCTTCCGCCCTCACCCCGTCGAGCGGTGCTCCCGAAGCGGCGGAGGAAACCGCGACGCACGCCGCCGGCGCCGAGATGCCGGCCGATGACAACGCTGACAAAGCCGGCGCCACCGACAGCGGCGCCGCTGGGGCAAGTGAAACGCCGCCAGCCGGCCAGGAAACGGCACGCCGCAAGGGCCGCGGCAGCCGCAAGCCGGCCGCGCGCAGTACGGGCGCAGTGCAGGAAAGCGCGACCGTTGCGCAGCCGACGCCCACCGAGGCCAGTCCGGCGCCGCTGTCCGCCGCCAATGCCGCACCTGAGGCAGCGGCGGAAGCCGGCACGGCAGACGCCAGCGAGAAGCCCAAGCGCAAATCCGCGCCGCGCAGCCGCCGGCCGCGCAAACCCGCCGCGCCTGCGGCCTGAGAAGCCACTGAATCGCAGCGAGGCACGCATCAATGCGCGAACCGCCCGGCCAACCCGTCCAATCTTCGCCGCTGGATGTCCTGCAGGAAGAGGCTGATCCGTTCGGGCGTCCGGCGCAGGGCTGGCGGCTGCGCCTGTACCGCGTCGTCTTCGTGTCGGATACGCGCGCCGGACGGAGCTTCGATCTGGCCTTGCTGCTGCTGATTCTGCTCAGCGTGGCCGTAGTCATG
>JBPOIN010000212.1:0-7794 GCA_052034445.1 Pseudomonadota bacterium
CAGAAAACCGTACGCATGACTGCGCTTCTGGGCCAGAGTGGGTTCGGTGCTGGGAGTGTTGCTCATGTTACGGTCTCCTGAAATATTCTTGTTGTTGGTTGATGGGGGCAAGAAAAATCGGACTTGAGCATCCCCGGCTTGAGGATGTTCAAGTCCGATCCGTTGGCGTGGAGCGATTAGGCTTGTTTGACTTTCTCGACCTCTACGGGGGCTCCGCGTGGGCAGTGGTTGGGGCCGTGGTAATACACGCGCCAGTGCAGCTGCGCATAGCCGCCCGCAAGGTGCAGGGCTTTCCATGGCGCTTCGACAGGCTCCTGGTTGCCTTTCCATTGCTTGAACTGGTACGGCTCCCAGGCGTGATAAATGATGATTTCGCCCGGCGCAGTGATGGCCGAGACTTTAACCATGCACTCGCATTCGCCATGGTCGTTGAACACGCGCACGATGTCACCGTCATTGACTCCGCGTTTTTCGGCTTCCTTCGGATTCAGCCAGCAGGCCGGCTGACCGCGCTGCAGACGCAACAGCAGCGGCAGATCGCGCCAGACGGCGTGAATCGACCAGCGGTTGTGGCCACCGTACATACGCAACGGAAACTTGCTGTTGGCATGCAGTGAGTGCTTGAAGGTCGGCAGGTTTTCCTTGCCTTCGAGGAACCAGGGATGGTCGATGTAGAACTGCTGGCGACCCGTCAGTGTCGGCCAGGCGATCTTCTTGTCGAGGAAGTCTTTGTGCGGCCAGTAGGTGTCGTTTGGATCGTACGGGCTGTAGTTCTGGTCGATCAGCGTCGGCCGGCCGGTGCCAATGACCGGCACGGCGCCCATTTGCAGCGCCTCGCGGCCGGTGTCGCAGCCGATACTCGGGCTGCCGCCGAAGATGGCGTCCATGAGTTTGATCGGGTCTTCCGGATCGGTTGGGTCGTACTTGCCATTATGCGTATGGGTTTCATAGGCCTTCGACAGGTCGAACAGTTGGTCATGCAGCCCTTTGACCATCGTGACGCCGCGCGCCTTGGCGCGTTCGGCGACATACTTTGTGAGCAGGCCGAAGGTTTCCCAGTCCGACTTCGATTCGCCGAGCGGTTCGGTCGCTTTGTCCGAGGTGATGATGTAGGGAACATAGGTCTGCGCGTACTTGATGCCGTACTTCTCGTAGTAGGCGGCCACCGGCAGGATGTAGTCGGCGAACAAACCCGAGGTGCTCATTTTGAAGTTGACCGACACGACAAGGTCGAACTTCGGCCACAACACCTTCTTGGCGATCTGCGGCGACGGCCAGCGGCGCAGCGGATTGCCGCCTGTGAAAATGTAGGCGCGCGGCTCGCGGCCGACCGGCGGATGCACTTTGGACCAGCCCTTGTCGATCGACTCCTTGACGTAGTCGGCGAATGGCCGTGGCAGCGAGGGGTCCTGCAGATGCGGTTTGTCCCACATCTCCTTGTAACCGCCGTGCAGGTAGAGGAACAGCAGTGCCGGCGTGTGGCCTTCTTTGTCGCTGTACTCGGTGAACAGGCCTTCGAAGTCGCGCGGCGACAGGCCGCGGATGGCCTTCGGAATGATCTTGACCATGTCCTTCAGCGGTACGGTGGCGTCGGCCATCGCATCAAGACCGTCCATCGCCCACCAGGCCGAAATGCGGTAGCCGCCGCCCTGCTTGCCCTGGTTGCCGGTGAGGTTCATGAGCAGCACGAAGGAGCGCTGGTTGAGGTCATGGTGGTAAAACTTGCAGGATCCGTACGAGGCGATGATCATGGCGCGCGGCGCGGCGGCCATTTCACGCGCAAAGGTACGGATGAGATTCGGATGCAGGCCGGTGATCTTGGCGGCCTGCTCGGGCGTGTATTCCTTGTCGAGCTTGGCCTTGATCATGTCGAACACGGTCTGCACTTCGACGCTCTTGCCGTCGGCCGTTGTGACCTTGAAGCTGCCCGACAGCGCCGGTTTGATGTCGCCCAGCGCCATGATACGGCCATCGTCGCCGTCGCCTTCGCAGCCCGGGGCGATGACGGCTGCATTCCTGGCTTCGTCCCAGAGGTACAGTGCGTTGTCGGCGCCGCCCTTGACCATGTCGGATTGGCGCAGGAAACGCTGGTCGTCCTTGCGCACCAGGAACGGGAAGTCCGTCTGCTGCAGCACATAGTCCTTTTTGTAGAGATTCTCGGCGATCATTACCTGTGCGCAGGCGAGGCCCAGCGCCGCGTCGGTTTCGGGACGGATGTTGATCCAGAGATCTGCGTGGACGGTTGACGGATTCAGGTCGGGCGCCACGACCACGAGCTTGGCGCCGCGATAGCGCGCTTCATGCAGGAAGTGCGCATCCGGGATGCGTGTGTAGTTCGGGTTGCCGGCCCAGATCACGATGTAATCGGAGAGGTACCAGTCATCCGAGGTGCCTTCGACATTGTAGAGACCCCAGGTCTGGATCAGACCATTGGGCATGTCGCCGACTCCCGACCAGGAGTCGAGGCGCGTCGCCTGGACCGATACGGCGAAACGCACGTCACCAGCGGTTTCCGGGCCGTAGCCGACGTTGGTGGTGTCATCGAAGATGATTGACTCGGTGCCGTCGCGCACGGCGATGTCGACGAGCTTGTCGGCGATCTCGGTCAGTGCGGTATCCCAGGTGACGCGTTTCCACTTGCCTTCGCCACGCTCGCCGACGCGTTTGAGCGGGTGTGTGACGCGTGAGTCGGAAAGCTGCAGGTGAGAGTAGCAAGCTCCTTTTTGGCAGCCGCGTGGGTTGAAATCCGGCACATCGGGGCGATGCGGCTCATAAATTGCGGCCTGTTCCTCGCGCCAGGCGATGCCGTCGCGCACATACACATCCCAAGAACAGGCTGCGCAGCAATTGGCTCGCGTGTGGGTGCCTTTGACGACCTTGTCCCACTTCCATTTCTCGCGCCAGATGTCCGAGTAGTCGTTGTATTGAATTTTTTTTGCGGCGACCTTGGGTTGGGGAAATGGTCCGATAACTTTTTTGTTGCGCAGTTGATGCAGGCCCAGGCCGACAGCGGCAACGCCTGCTGCAGAGCCAATGAGAAATTTGCGGCGGGAAAGTGACATTTTGATGACCCCTTGTTAAGCAGTCTCTGTGGAAGGTGCGATCTGCGATACGGGAGCGATCATAATCTGCAGCCTTGGATCATAAATTGGCCAATACCCCAAAATGGGTAATTTTGGCTGACCCCGTTGCGCTATCGGCCATGGGGTGATCGAACGATGGCGTGCGTAACGCGGTGCGCTGTTCTGCGCTTCGCGTCAGAGATTGAAATCTTCGGCGTCGTTGTTGAGCGCTTGTTGCTGGCGGTCAAGAAATTCCTGCATGTTGTCGATGCCACGGAATTTGAGAATGGTTGAGCGCACTGCGGCTTCAAGCAATACCGCGAGGTTGCGCCCGGCCGCCACCGGAATCGCGACTTTGCGCACCGGTACGCCGATGATGGTTTCTGTTTGCGCATCGAGCGGCAGGCGTGCGGCTTCCGGCACCCCGGCTTGCGGCTTCTGTAGATGCACAATGAGTTTGAGCGTCATCTTGCGGCGGCAGGCGGTTTCGCCAAAAATGGTGCGAATGTTCAGCAGGCCCAGGCCGCGGACTTCGAGAAAGTCGCGCAGCAGGTCGGGGCAGCGGCCTTCAAGCGTCGAGGGCGAGAGGCGCGAGACTTCGACGACATCGTCGGCGACCAGACCATGGCCGCGCGAAATGAGTTCCAGGCCGAGCTCGCTCTTGCCGACGCCGGATTCACCGGTGATGAGCACGCCAAGCCCCAGTACATCCATGAACACGCCGTGCAGCGAGGTGGTTTCGGCGAGTTGGCGTGACAGGTAGGTGCGCAAGGCGTCGATGACTGCCGCTGCCGAAAGCGGGGTGGTGAAGAGTGGCGTATCTGCGCGGCGGCAGTAGTCGGGCAGCAAGTCGGGCACCGTGCAGCCGTCGGCAATGATGAGGGCAGGGGGACGGGCGTTGATGATCAGATCGATCTGGTTTTGCAGCTTTTGCGGCGGTTGGCTGTTGGCCCAATTGATTTCCTGGGCGCCCAGTACCTGTAGACGGTATGGGTGGATAAGATTGAGGTGGCCAACCAGATCGGCCGGAGAGATGCCGGGCTGGCTCACTGAGATGGCCGCATCCAGCGAACCACAAACCCAGTCGAGCTTGAGTTTTTCTCGATTGCGTTCGAACAGCTTAGCGACGATCAGATGGGGCATCAGCGCGCCAGTCGAAAAAAGTGGAGTGAACAGTTTGTGCGTCGGGCGCAGAGGCCAGTTTTTCGCGGAAATCGCGATCAGAAAACATTTGCGCCAGCTCCGACAGAATCTGTAAGTGGCGTTCTGTCGCCGTTTCCGGTACCAGCAGTACGAAAAGCAGATTGACGGGTTTGCCGTCGGGTGAGTCGAATTGCACAGGGGTCGCCAGACGCAGGAAGGCGCCTGTGGCTTCCTTGAGGCCGCGAATCCGGCCATGCGGGATGGCGATGCCTTGCCCGAGGCCTGTTGAACCGAGTTTCTCGCGCGCAAAAAGTGCATCGAAGACCGTACTTCGTGCGAGGCTATGCTGGTTTTCGAACAGTAGCCCGGCATGCTCGAAGACGCGCTTCTTGCTGCTGGCTTCGAGGCCGAGCAGGATGTTGGCGCTGGGCAGCAGATTGGCAATCTGGTTCATTGGCGGCAATAAATCAGTAGGACGCTGAGGATTATGCAAGCAGCGCGTCAATCTCCGGCGTCAAAACATGCCGGGAAAGAACGCGCTGCTCTGCCATTTGGATTACTCGGTGGGGATGCGCTTGTGGCCTTCGTGTGCGTGATTGGAGATCTTTTCCTTGTGCTTGAGCACTTGGCGATCCAGCTTGTCGGCGAGCAGGTCGATGGCGGCGTACAGGTCGGCATCGGTACTGTCGGCGTAAATGTCCTTGCCTTTCACATGCAGGGTGACTTCGGCCTTCTGTTTGAGTTTTTCCACCGACAGTATGACGTGTACGCTCGTGACATTGTCGAAGTGTCGGATCACGCGATCCATCTTGTTATTGACGTATTCGCGGATTGCCGGGGTGAGCTCGACGTGGTGGCCGGTGATGTTGAGGTTCATGATGTCTCCTTGTCAGGATGAGAGTGGTGAATGCAATGAATGTGACAATTGTGAATGCTACAGGGACTTGCGTAAATTGACAGGTGGAATGTTGAGACCTTCGCGATATTTGGCGATGGTTCTGCGGGCTACAACGATACCTTGCTCGCCGAGGATTTCAGCAATTCTGGAATCCGAAAGCGGTTTGTGGCCGTCCTCCGCGCTGACCAGTTGTTTGATGAGGGCCCGGATTGCCGTCGAAGATGCCGCGCCGCCGGCCTCGGTGGCGACGTGGCTGCCAAAAAAATATTTGAATTCGAAAATCCCGCGCGGCGTGGCCATGAATTTTTGCGTGGTGACGCGCGAGATGGTGGACTCATGCAGGCCCAGCGTATCGGCGATTTCACGCAGGGTGAGCGGGCGCATGGCGACTTCGCCGTGTTCGAAAAACTGCTTCTGCCGCTCGATGATGGCTTGCGCGACGCGCAGAATCGTGTCGAAGCGTTGCTGCACGTTTTTGATCAACCACTTGGCTTCCTGCAGTTGGGTATTCAGCCCTGCGGCATTGTTGCCGGCACTGGCGCTGCTGCCCCGGCTGCGCTGCAGGATTTCGGCATACAGGCGGTTGATGCGCAGGCGCGGCATGGCCTCATGATTGAGGCTGGCGGTCCAGCCCGTGCGCAGCTTGCGTACCACCACGTCGGGGATGATGTAGCGTGTGTCGATCGGCGCGTATTGGGCGCCGGGGCGCGGGTTCAGCGAGCAGATCATGGCGTGGGCGCTACGCAGGGCTTCGTCATCGCAATGCAGCGCCTTCTTCAGGCGCACAAAATCGCGCGCTGCCAGCAGTGCGAGATGTTCGCGCACCAAGGCCTGCGCGAGCTCACGGGTTGGCGAAGCGGGCAGGTCCTTGAGCTGCAGCGCTAGACACTCCTGCGGGCTGCGCGCACCAATCCCTGGTGGGTCGAAATTCTGCAGGTGCTGCAAGGCGATCTGCAGTTCTTCGAGCAACTCTTCGCGTTCAGTTTCCGGGTATTCCTGCGCCAGGACATCGAGCAGTTCCTCAAGGTTCTGGCCCAGATAGCCATCCTCATCGAGTGCCTCGATCAGGAAGCTCACCATGCCGCGATCGCGTTCGGAGAGCTGCTGCATGCCAAGCTGGGCGCCCAGATGGTCGCGCAGCGAGACGGCGGCTTCCTGCAGGTCGGCGTAATCCGTGTCGTCGCCGTCGTTGGGGTCGCGCGCATTCGCGGATGACGACGATTCGCCGCTCCAGGGGGCTTCATCGTTCAGATCGTAGGTTTCGTCGCTGGCCGGGGCCGCGGTTTCTTCGCTGGCGGGCGGAGCATCCGGTGCGGTTTGCGCACCGCTCAACGCCTCATTGGCGGAAATGAAATTCGGATTTTCGGCCGGGTCTTCACGCTCAAGCAAGGGGTTGTCGTGCAGAAATTGCTCGATTTCCTGATTGAGCTCCAGCGTCGATAGCTGCAACAGCCGGATGGACTGCTGCAATTGCGGGGTGAGCGCAAGATGCTGGGAGAGTTTGAGTTGAAGCGTCTGTTTCATAATCCGGCTCAGGTCCGGAGGGGGTTACATGCGGAAATTTTCACCGAGATAAACCTTGCGGACGTCGTCATTATAGACAATCTCCTCCGGTCTGCCCGAAGCCAGCACCTCGCCGGCGTTGATAATGGTGGCGCGATCGCAAATGCCCAAGGTTTCGCGGACATTATGATCGGTAATCAGCACGCCGATCCCGCGCTCCTTGAGAAAGCCGATAATTTTCTGGATGTCGATGACCGCGATCGGGTCGACGCCCGCGAAGGGTTCGTCGAGCAGGATGAAGCGCGGGTTGGTGGCCAGTGCACGGGCAATCTCGACGCGCCGCCGTTCGCCGCCCGAAAGTGCAATCGCTGGGCTGTTGCGCAGGTGTGTGATGTGCAATTCCTGCAGCAGGGCTGTCAGGCGATTTTCGATTTCATCGCGCGGCAGGTTATTTAATTCGAGTATCGCACGTACGTTGTCGGCCACATTGAGCTTGCGAAATACCGAATTCTCCTGCGGCAGATATGACAGTCCCAGTTGCGCGCGGCGGTGTATCGGCATGTGCGTGAGGTTGGCTGTTCCGCCGTCCTGACGTTCCAGGCGGATATCGCCGCCATCGGCAGCGACGAGACCGACGATCATGTAGAAACAGGTGGTTTTACCGGCGCCGTTGGGGCCGAGCAGGCCGATCACTTCACCGCTGCCGACATCGAAGGAGACGTCCTTGACCACGCTGCGCGATTTGTATTTCTTGCGCAATCCCGTCACGACGAGGCGGCACATGGTAGTGCTGCTGGGCTTATTCACTGTCAAACTCCGGGTCGGCTTGTGGCGCCTTGAGCAGCTTGCAGATGATCGCGCTGGAAAATCCGCGTCCTTGCAGGAAGCGCGCCTGGCGCGCCCATTCGCTGCGGTCGGTTGCGACATGGCCGAACTTGCGCTGCCAGATTTCCCGCGCGCGCTGCAATTCGTCCGGCATCTCTTCCGTGTTCAGACTGGATTCGATGAGTTCGGTGCTGATGCCGCGAGTGCGCAGGGTTTGCGCCATGCGCGCCGCGCCAAAGCGCGCAGCATGGCTGCGCACATACGCGGTTGCGGCGCGCGCATCGGAGAGCAAACCGTTCTGTTCGAGTTGATCGAGCACGCTGTGAATTTCTTCAGGGACGCCAAAAGGCGTCAGTTTTCTGA
>JBPOIN010000078.1:0-8027 GCA_052034445.1 Pseudomonadota bacterium
ACCCGACCTACCGTTGATGTCAGTTTTTATTGGCGGCAGCGATGGCGAGCAGGTTGTTCTCGCCATCCTCGATCAGCGCGGCGCGTGCGTCGCGGAAAATCTTCTCGACCGGATATTCGCGGCACAGACCGTTGCCACCGAACATTTGAACCGCCTCGCTCGACAGCTCGAAGGCAGTCTGCGTCGCCAGCACCTTGGACGAAGCGGCGTACTGGAACGGAATCATGCCCATGCGCACATAGTGCTGGATGGCCACCTGGCGCACATGCGAGCGCGCCGATTCGAGCTTCATGAACATGTTGAACAGCCGCGTCTTGACGCTCTGGTGCTGGATGATCGGCTTGCCGCCCTGCACGCGCTCCCTGGCGTAAGCCAGCGCATGATCGAACGCCGCGCGCGCGACGCCGATGAATTGCAGGCCCATCGCGGTATTGGCATGGGCAAGGAAACCGCTCAGCAGCATGCCGTACATGTCGGGATCGTCGGTGAGCAGGAACATCTGCGGCACGCGCACGCTGTCGAAGAAAATCTCGCCCTGGTTCAGTGTGCGCTGGCCGATCTTGTCGAGCGGCTTGCCGCGTGAAATGCCCGGCAGATCGAGCGGCAGCATGAACACCGCGCCACCCGCGCGGCCAACCGGCGAATTTTCAAAGGTGGCGAAGATCATCGCGCAGCCGGCCAGCGTGCCACACGACACCCAGGCGGCCTTCTGGCCGTTCAGGATGAAATCGCCCGTAGCCTCGTCGCGACGGCAGCGCAAGTCGGAACGGCCCTGCGGATCTCGGAAGGCCGGCTCGTTGTAGGCCACCATGTCGGTGCCGTGGTTCGGCTCGGTCAGTGCCAGGCAGAAGAACTCGTCGCGCTTGCCGAAGAACTCGGCGAGATCCTCGCGTCCCATCTGGCGCGCAACATTCGGTCCGAGGTTGTAAAGCGCATAGGTAATCGACAGGCCGACATCTCCCCAGCACAGCTCCTCGATCACGATCGCGTGCATCAGCGCACGCGCCTCGGGCGTCAGATCCGGGCCGTAGCAATCGGGCATGCCCACCAGACCGAGCTGCTTGAATTTTTCCAGGCCCTCCCAGAGCGGCGAACCCTTGGCGATCACTTCCTCGGGCGACATACGGTCGAGTTTGGCGCCGATCGGGCGCATGACTTCAGTCGCGAAACGACGGCAGGTATCGCGCAACGCCAGCATTTCCTCGGTGATGCCGAGATCCAGATCGATACAAGGCTCGCTCATGGAAGATTCTCCGTAAAGTAAAATTGTGGTTTGCATTCAATTCGGCGATTCAAACACGATTGAATCAACTGGTCAATTAATTGACACGCCGGCAGGGTCGTTTTAATCTCCCCCCGGATTGCCTCCTGCCCGTACCTCAGCCGAGTCTCCATGACCAAGACCGTACCCGCCCAGCCCAAACGCAAACTCGGGCGCCCGATGGGCGTCGATATCGCCGTCGCCACGCGCGAAAAGATCATCGACGCCGCCACGCTGTGCTTTGCCGAACTCGGCTACGCCGACGCCAGCAACCGCGAGATCGCGCGCCGCGCCGGCATCACCAGCGGCTCGCTGTACCATTACTTCGATTCCAAGGCGGCGCTGTATCGCGCCGCGCTGCAGGACGCCAACCGCATCCTGATCAATGCCTATCTGGCCGTGGCCACCGAAACCCCCGATGCGCCGGCCATCGACCAGTTGTGCACCGGGCTCGAAAAGGCCTTCGAGGCCGCGGCCTTGCGTCCCGGCATGATGAATTTCGCCGCCGCTTCGTCGATGGAAATCCAGCGCAACAAGGATCTCAATTGGCTCGACCAGGAAGATGCCGAAGCCTTCCCGAATTATTTTCACGGCCTGCTCAAGCGCGCCAAGCGACGCGGCGAACTGGCGCCCGACGTTGACCTCGATTCGACCGCCAACGTACTCCTGATCGCCTTCGCCAGCATCGCCTTCCTGCAAGCCTCGCAGGTCAGCGAACAAGCCTTTGCCGCCTCGCTGCAGAGTTTCAAGCAGTTGCTCAAAGGCCAGATTTTCGTCACGCCTCCCGCTGCCCCTGGGGCCAAGACCACCTCGCGCAAGGCGCGTCAGGCTGGCTGACGGCCGACTCCCCGCATGCGCCTGTGGACCCTGCATCCGCAATACCTCGACGCACGCGGCCTGGTGGCCCTGTGGCGCGAGGCCTTGCTGGCGCAGGCCGTGCTGCTGGACAAAACGCGCGGCTACCGCAACCACCCGCAACTCGCGCGCTTTCGCGCCGCGCCGCAGCCAGCCACGGCGATCGCGGCCTATCTGAACGCTGTGCATGCCGAAGCGCGGCGCCGCGGCTACCATTTCGACGCCAGCAAAATCGGCCCCCAGCCAAGGGCGCCGGAAAGTATGGCGGCCAGCAGCGGCCAGCTCGCCTACGAATGGCAGCATCTGCGCGCGAAGCTGCAGCAACGCGCGCCAGAACTGTTCGCCAGCGCATTGATCCAGGACACGCCGGAACCGCTCGTGCATCCGTTGTTCCATCGGGTCCCGGGCCCCGTGGCGGAATGGGAAGTCATTCAACCTGCGGCCAAGAACACTGTGCGCCGACGCTGAAACTGCCATGCCCGCGCCACTGACCCCATTGCTTGACTGGCAGGCCATCGACCAGGTGCTGCTCGACATGGACGGCACGCTGCTCGACCTGCATTTCGACAATCACTTCTGGCAGCAGCATGTACCGCTGCGCTATGCCGAGGCGCGCGGCCTCACGCCGGCGGCGGCCAAGGCCGAGCTCGATACACGCTATGCGGCGCGCACGGGTACGCTGGACTGGTATTCGGTGGATTTCTGGCAGACCGAGCTGGATCTCGACATCATGGCGCTCAAGCAGGAAGTCGCCCACCTGATCGCCGTACATCCGCATGTCATCGAGTTTCTCGGCGCGCTGCGCCAGGCCGGCAAGCAGGTGGCGCTGGTGACAAATGCCCACCACAAGAGCCTGAACCTCAAGATGGCGCGCACGGGCCTCGACGCGCACTTCGACCTGCTGGTGACCTCGCATGCCACGGGCCTGCCCAAGGAAGACCCGGCCTTCTGGGGTGCGCTGTGCCGCATCCTGCCCTTCGACCCGGCGCGCACGTTGCTAGTCGATGACAGCCTGCCGGTGCTCGATTCGGCGCGGCGCTACGGCATCGCGCATCTGTTGGCGATCGAGCAGCCCGATACGCAGCAGGCGCCCAAACACACCGGCGACTATGCGGCGATCCAGAGTTTCGCCGAGCTGCTGCCGCAGATCCGCTAACCCCGCACCACGCGCGCCGGCTGCAAATCCGCGCTTTCCGTTAATATGCGCAGCGTTCCGTCGCAATGTGCCGATGGACATCCATCAACACCTGCGCCTGCTGGCAACCCACCGGGGCAGCGGCCATCATGCACTTTCATCCGGAACCGGCTTGACCATGGACACCAACACCCTGCAGGCGCTGAGCGCACGTATCGACCGGCTCGAATCCATCGAGGCGATTCATCAACTGGTCGCCAAATATTCGCTGTCGCTCGACATGCGCGATCTCGATGCGCATGTGAATCTGTTCGCGCCCGACATCCGCGTCGGCCACGAACAGGTTGGGCGCGCCCATCTCAAGGCCTGGCTCGACGACACGCTGCGCAACCAGTTCACGGGCACCGCGCATCACCTCGGCCAGCACATCGTCGAGTTCACGGACGCCGACCATGCCGTTGGCGTACTTTATTCGAAGAACGAACATGAGTGCGGCGACGAGTGGATCATCATGCAGATGCTCTACTGGGACGATTACCAGCGCATCGATGGCCAATGGTTGTTTCGCCGCCGCCTGCCCTGCTACTGGTACGCCACTGATCTCAACAAGCCGCCCATCGGCGAGCTGAAGATGCGCTGGCCGGGACGCGAACCCTACGCCGGCGCCTATCACGAGCTGTTTCCCGCCTGGCAGGAATTCTGGGCCCAGCGCCCCGACAAGAACCAGTTGCCCGAAGTCGCCGCCCCGGCGCCGCTCGAAGGTTTCCTGACCGCCATGCGACGCGGCGCGCCGACGCCGAAGATTCGCGTGCGCTAATGCCCAGTCACGGCCTCACAACCACGCAACCAAGATTTCACAGCCCACCATGCCCGACCTGACGCCCCTGTTCGAACCGCTCCAGCTTGGCGCGCTCAAGCTCGCCAACCGCATCGTCATGGCGCCGATGACGCGCAGTCGCGCCGCACCGGGCGACCTGCCGAACGATCTCATGGTCGATTACTACCGCCAGCGCGCCAGCGCCGGGCTCATCATTACCGAGGGAGCGGCGCCGTCGCGTCATGGCATCGGCTATTGCCGCACGCCGGGACTCTACAACGACGCGCAGATGCAGGCCTGGCGCAAGATCACGGATGCCGTGCATGCGGCGGGCGGCCTGATTGCCGTACAGCTCATGCACTGCGGCCGCATCGGCTCGCATTTCAACAAGGCCGCCGACGCTGAAACCGTCGCCCCCTCGGCGCTGCGCGCCGCCGGACAGGTTTTCACCGATGCTGCCGGCATGCAAAAACAGGATTTGCCGCGCGCACTCGAACGTGATGAAATTCCGCGCGTCATCGACGAATATGCGCAAGCCACGCGCCTGGCGCTGGCCGCCGGCTTCGACGCCGTCGAACTGCACTGCACCAGCGGCTATCTACCGATGCAGTTTCTCGCCGCCAACAGCAATCAGCGCAGCGACGACTACGGCGGCTCGCTGGAAAACCGCGCGCGCTTTGCGCTCGAAACACTGGCCGCCATGGTCGCCACAGCCGGCGGCGGGCGGGTCGGGCTGCGCATCTGCCCCGGCAATCCTTTCAACGACGTGATCGACCCCGATCCAGCCGCCACCTATGCAACGCTGCTTGCCGGCGTTGCCCAGCTGCAGCTGGCCTGGCTGCATGTGATCCGCTCGCCGCTCGGCGACTTCGATGCGTTTGCCTGCGCTCGCCAGCATTTCGACGGCAACCTGATTCTCAACGATGGTTTCGATGGTCTGAGCGCCGCGCAGGCGCTGCGGCAACGCCAGGGCGCGGCGATTTCCTTTGGCCGGCATTTCATCGCCAATCCCGATCTGGTGCGCCGTTGGCGCGAACAGCTGCCGCTCGCCGCTTTCGATGCGCGCACGTTGTACACGCCTGGCGCTCAGGGTTACAGCGATTACCCGGCGGCGCCATGAACACCATCGCCTACACCCCGCCGGCGCACGCCGGGCTCTGTGTACTGCATGTCTCGCGCCATCTGCTGATCCTCGACAAGCCGGCCGGTCTGCTGACTGTGCCCGGACGCGGCGAGGAAAAGGCCGACTGTCTGCTGTCGCGCGCGCAGGAAGAATTTCCCGATGCGATGATCGTGCATCGACTCGACATGGACACCTCGGGCATCGTACTGCTGGCGCGCGGCGCCAAGTTCCAGCGTGCGCTGAGCATGCTGTTCCAGGAACGCCAGATCCAGAAACGCTACGAAGCCCTCGTCGACGGCGCATGGAGCAAGAACAGAAGCGGCGAAGTCGACCTGCCGCTGATCGTCGATTGGCCGAATCGCCCACGCCAGAAAATCGACCATGAAGCCGGCCGGCCGAGCCTGACGCGCTATCGCGTGATCGACAGCGATGCGACACAGCAGATTTCGCGCGTCGAACTCGAACCCGTCACGGGCCGTTCGCACCAGCTGCGCGTGCATATGGAATCCACGGGGCACCCGATTCTCGGCGATGCGCTGTATGGCACTGCACAATCGCGCGCCAAGGCCCAGCGCCTGCTGCTGCACGCCTGCTACATCGAATTTTCCCACCCCGAAACCGGCAAACTGATCCGCGCCGAATCCCGGCCGCCGTTCTAACGCGCACGGTCGCCGACGCTACCCCGCCGCCCCTCACGGCGCAGCACTGATGCGTCCAGCCCCCTCGAATTTCAAGCAACCATTGTGCAAAAATCCGCAGCCAATCCATACGACATAACAGCAATCGCGGCGGACAGCGCTCCCGGCGTGGATTCAGCGCCGCCTGGCGCCGGCCAGCCGCCGCTGCTTCAGCCATGACGTGCTTGCGCAGCCAGCTTTAGCGGACCGAATCGACCTTATACTGCCCGACCTGATTTTCTTCCGCAGCGCGCCGCCGCGTGCTGCTTTCAGATTTCTTATTTCATACGGGAGCAAGCATGGCTTTCAAGGGCAAGGTCGCATTGATCACGGGCGCCGGCAGCGGCATGGGACAACTCGCCGCCTGGCGTCTGGCCGCGGCAGGCGCAACGGTCGCTGCACTCGACATCAATGAAAAGGGACTGGCGGAAACCGCCGCCGGCAAGCCGAACATCAAAATCTATCCGGTCGATGTGACGGATATCGACGCCGTCAATCGCACGGTCGCCCAGGTCGAACAGGAACTCGGCGCAATCGAACGCGTGATCACCGCCGCAGCCATCATGCCGTTCGGCAAATTGCTCGAACAACCGGCGCAACAGATTCATCGCCTGATGGCGATCAACTACGGCGGTCTGGTAAATATCTCCAAGGCCACGCTCCCCGGCATGCTCAAGCGCGGCAAGGGTGACTTCATCAGCTTCTCGTCGATGCTTGGCCAGATGCCGACGCTGCTGACCGGCGCCTATGCGGCGACCAAGTTCGCCGTTTCCTGCTTCACCGAAGTGCTGTATCACGAGAACCTGAACAAGGGCGTGCGCTTCGTCTGTGTCTGCCCGCCCGCCGTCAAGACGCCGCTGCTCAAGCAGGCCGTGGATACCGTGTGGCCGAAACTGCTCGACGGCAATCCGCCGATCACGCCCGAGGAAGTACTCGACGCCGTCGAAGTTTCGCTGGAAAAGAACGAGTTCTGGTGCCTGCCCGGCAAAGGCACGCGCATGGGCTACATCATGCGCCGCCTGCTGCCCGGCGCGGTATGGAAGGAAGTACACAAGGTCGAGGGATTCTGAACGCCGATTCCCGTTTGACATAACCAGCCGCGCCTTCGATTTGCGCCAACCCTTGCTGCGAGCAGAGGTTGGCGCAAACTTTTTTGTGCAGCTGGATTTTGTTGCAGAAAACCCGCGCTGCGCAAGGGCTTTGGCGTACAAGGCGTTGAAATAATTACCCTAAAGTCATATTACCGCACGGAAGCCAAAACCCAACGCCAGCCAGCGCGATCTGCACAGCAAGCGACTTGACTCCCGTAGATTCTGACCAGATAATCCGACCATATTATTCAAAAGGATCCCGCCATGCCCAACGCGCAATGGAGACTGCAGGAGGCCAAGACGCAATTCAGCCAGGTGGTGGACGCCGCGATGCACGGTGAGCCGCAGCATGTCACGCGTCATGGTCGCGCCGCGGTGGTCGTACTCTCGGAATCGGACTACCGCGCGCTACGCGAAAGTGCGCGTGTCGCTGCGCCGGGATTTATCGCCCACCTGCTCGCCATCCCCAAACAGACAGAACCGGCCAGTAAAGCGAAGCGGGCGCGCATTACCCTGCGTGATGTGGAGTTCTGATGTTTCTGCTCGACACCGTCATCATCTCCGAGCTGCGCAAGCAGCGACCGAATGCCGGCGTGCTGCGCTGGATTGCGAAACAGCAGGAAGAGCAGCTTTATCTGAGCGTCGTCACGCTGGGGGAGATTGAACGCGGCATCGAGAAATGCCGCAAGGGTGACCCGGAATTCGCCGAGGCCTTGTCCGTCTGGCTTGAAACGCTCACCCGCCTGTATGCCGAGCGCATCCTGCCGATCTCCCCTGCGGTCGCACGCCGCTGGGGACAGTTATCCGCACAGCTCGGCCACGAAAACGCCGATCTGCTGATCGCCGCGACGGCACTGACGCACGGACTCACCGTTGTGACGCGCAATGTCGATGATTTCGCACCCACGCATGTGAAACTGGTCAATCCATTTTCACGCTGAACGCGGGGCGACAAACGTTTGGGGAAAGCGACTTACGAATTCAGTGGACGAACAACAGAATTTGCCGAAGGCTGTACGAACTTCACGATGATCTCAATCTCATCGAGCGTCGTGTCAAACCACTCGG
>JBPOIN010000108.1:0-6207 GCA_052034445.1 Pseudomonadota bacterium
TGTTGGTCAGGCCGTGCGAGAGGGCTTCGAGACCCTGAGTCGGATCGTCGCCGCGCGCCAGCAGCTGGCGCGCGTGTTCGAGGGCGTGGCGACGGGCGCGCTCGGCGCTGTCGCGCAGCGCGCGGATGGTCGGCACGGTTTCGCGCGCATCCATCCAGTGCAGGAAATTGCTTACGCGCGTATCGATGATGCCTTCGGCCTCGACGACCGCGGCCTGGCGCGATTCGAGGCCGTCCTCGACAATCTGGCCGAGATCGTCCAGCGTGTACAGGAAGATATCGCCGAGCTTGCCGACTTCGGCCTCGATGTCGCGCGGCATGGCCAGATCGACCATCACCATGGGCCGGTGACGCCGCGCCTTGAGCGCCCGCTCGACCATGCCGAGGCCGATGATGGGCAGCTGGCTGCCGGTGCAGGACACCACGATGTCATAGTCGGCCAGACAGTCCGGCACCGCATCAAGCCGCAGGGCGTCGCCGCTGAACCGTTCGGCGAGCGCTTCGGCGCGTTCCAGCGTGCGATTGGCGATGGTCAGGCGTTTGGGCTGATGGGCGGCGAAATGCGCGGCGCAGAGTTCGATCATTTCGCCGGCGCCGACGAACAGCACGCGCTGGCCGCCGATGCTTTCAAAAATGCGCGCCGACAGATGCACGGCGGCGGCGGCCATCGAGACGATGTTGGCGCCGATGGCGGTGGTCGAGCGGACTTCCTTGGCGACCGCAAAGGTGCGCTGGAACAGCTTGCCGAGCAGCGTGCCGAGCGTACCGGCCTGTTCGGCCGTGCGCGCGGCCTGCTTCATCTGGCCGAGGATCTGCGGCTCGCCGAGCACCATCGAATCGAGCCCGCTGGCGACGCGGAACATGTGACGCACGGCGTCGCGCTGCGGGAAGGAGTACAGATACGGCGTGATTTTTTCGGCCGGCAGGGCGTGATATTCGGCCAGCCATTCGGCGGCGGTCGACGGCTGCTCGGCCGTGTAATACAACTCGGTGCGATTGCAGGTCGACAGGATCGCCGCCTCGCGCACCGGCTTGTCGCGCACCAGACTCAGCAAGGCCTGCGGCAGACGCTCGGGCAGGAACGCCACCTGCTCGCGCACGGCCAGCGGCGCGGTGTGGTGATTGATGCCGAGGGCGTAAAGCTGCATGAGAATGGGCAGGCGAGGTGGATGAACCAGCGCAAGATGCGGAAAAATTGGCGCGCAAATTATAACATCGCGCCACGCACCGCCTCCCTTCGCCCACAGTCAAAGGCCGATGCGCGCCGCTTCGTGAGTCGCCATTTTCGGCAGAAGGCGGCAGAAAAGGTACAATTCGCCCTTTTTTCAGTTGGGGGCTTGCCGTGCAACTCGTTTGTCTCGACCTTGAGGGCGTTCTGGTACCGGAAATCTGGATCGAATTCGCCAACCGTACCGGCATTCCGGAACTGCGCCGCACCACGCGCGACGAGCCGGATTACGACAAGCTCATGAAGTTCCGCCTGAACCTGCTGGCCCAGCACAAGCTCGGCCTCGCCGACATCCAGAAGGTCATCGCCGAAATGGGCCCGATGCCAGGCGCCAAGGACTTCCTCGACGATCTGCGTCAGCGCTTCCAGGTCATCATCCTGTCCGACACCTTCTACGAATTCGCCATGCCGCTCATGCAGCAGCTCGGCATGCCGACGCTGTTCTGCCACAAGCTCGAAGCCGATGCCAGCGGCATGCTGGTGAATTACCATCTGCGCATGCCCGATCAGAAGCGCGAATCGGTCAAGCGTTTCAAGGAACTCCAGTTCAAGGTCATCGCCGCCGGCGATTCCTACAACGACACGGCCATGCTCGGCGAAGCCCATGCCGGTATCCTGTTCCACCCGCCCGAGAACGTAATCCGCGAATTCCCGCAGTTCCACGTCACGCGCAGCTATGCCGAACTCGACGCCGAAATCCGCAAGGCCAGCGAGCGCATCTGAATGTTCAGTGAGGGGTGAAGAGTGAGGGGTGAGGAGAAACCCCGCCGCCTCAACCCTAGCCCCGAGTCCCGAGTCCCCAGCCCCTGAAGACAATGCACCGCGAACGCTTCTACACGCTGACCGCCTCCTGCCCCGACCGCGTCGGCATCATCGCGCGCGTCGCCGGGTTCTTTGCCGAGCAGCAGGGCTGGATTCTCGAATCGAGCTACCACGCCGACAACGACGAAGATCGTTATTACATGCGCATGGAAGTCAAGGCCGCTTCGCTGCCCTTCGACGGCGCCGAGCTGCGGCGCAGATTCGCGCCGTTGGCCGCCGAACTGCAGATGGACTGGTCGCTGGCCGACAGCGCGCACAAGAAACGCGTGGTGGTGCTGGTCTCGAAACAGGAGCATTGCCTGTACGACCTGCTGGCACGCTGGCAGTCGAAGGAACTCGACATCGAGATTCCCTGCGTGATCTCGAATCACGACACCTTCAAGGGTTTCGTCGAATGGCACGGCATCCCGTTCCATCATGTGCCCGTCGACCCGGCCGACAAGGACGCCGCGTTCGCGGAAATCGCTCGCCTGTACGCCGCCGCACAGGCCGACACCATGGTGCTGGCGCGCTACATGCAGATCCTGCCGGCAGCCTTATGCACGCGCTTCGCCGGCCAGA
Organism: Pseudomonadota bacterium; assembly: GCA_052034445.1. GTDB lineage: Bacteria > Pseudomonadota > Gammaproteobacteria > Burkholderiales > Rhodocyclaceae > Sterolibacterium. The sequence goes on from JBPOIN010000108.1 coordinate 2,611, forward strand.
TCATCAACATCCACCATTCCTTCCTGCCCAGTTTCGTCGGCGCCAAGCCGTATCACCAAGCCTATCAGCGCGGCGTGAAGCTGATCGGCGCCACCTGCCATTACGTCACGGCCGACCTCGACCAGGGACCGATCATCGAACAGGATGTAATCCGCATCGACCACTCCGACTCGGTCGACGACATGGTGCGCTACGGCAAGGACATCGAGAAAGCCGTCCTCGCCCGCGGCCTGCGCTACCACCTCGAAGACCGCGTGCTCACGCACGGCAACAAGACGGTGGTGTTCCGCTGACGCAGCGCTCTGCATGAGCACGCCGAGAGGCCGCGCCGACAGACGGGTAATGACAAAAGAATTAGCGTTTTTCTGCCTGATCGCCGCCAGCCCTTGCGGGACCTGGCGATGCTGAGAAAATTCTGATCGCTGCCATTTTTCCCCTGGATGTATGGCGTTGTACAAGGGCCACGGCGCAGCGCCAACAAAAATCGATACGCATTTGTCATTTGACGGCACTGCGCCGTAGGTCGGGTTTCAACCCGACATGTCGGGCTCAAGCCCGACCTGCCCGGCCTACCCGCCCCGCCTAGTGCGGCCAGATCCGCACGCCATCCTTGAACGTCGCCGCCACGCGCACGGCGGACAGATTTTCACGGGCTTGCGCCCAGGAGCGATCGAGCAGGCACAGATCGGCGGATGTGCCGACGGCCACGCGGCGCGCCGGTCCGCCGGGTGCGTCGAGCGGGGAGAGATACAGCACCAGCGCGGCTTCGGGCGTCAGCGCTTCGGCGCGACCGATGGTCGCGCCGCCCGCCGTGCGTCGATCCACGGCGGCCTGCATGGCCCGCCACGGATCGGGCGCGCCGAACGGCGCATCGGTGCTGCCAGCCAACGCGATGCCGGCATCGCGCAGGCCACGCAGGCGATACAGCCAGAGCTGGTCAGCGGTGGGCACATCCTGAAGGTAGGCGTCGCCGCGCTGGTGAATGAAATTCGGCTGGGTGACCACGGTCAGCCCCTGTTCGACCAGCAGCGCCAGCACCTCGGGCGGCGCCAGCGCGGCATGCTCGATGCGGTCGCCGTGGTAGCGGCCATCCAGCGCGCTGCATTCCGTTAGCGCCGTGGCGGCGAACACCAGCTCGGTCAGCGTCACGCAATGCACGGCCACGGGCCGCCCGGCGGCATGGCTGCGGCGGATTGCGGCGCAGAAGTCGTCGAACAGCGGCAGCTCGATTTCGTGCAGATGGAACTTGGTCGCACCGCGCGCAACGCCGGGCGCTTCGATGTTCGCCGCGCCCAGCGCATCCAGACTCGCGTCGCCCATGATCAGCAACTGCTGAACGAGTTCGCCGTTGCGGCGTGCGGCGACAAAATGCCGGAATTGCGCCGGATCGTTGTGCGGCGTGGTATCGGTGACGCCCGTAACACCGAAGCTGGCGAGCAGCCGCCCAACCCGGTCGAGCCGTGGAAAGGCGCGCGGCAGGCGGCTGCGCAGCCAGGGGTCGGCATCGAAGATGCGGCCGGTCGGCGCGCCGGCGCGGCATTCCAACCCCGGCGGCAGCGACGCGCCGTCAGCCAGCAGGCGGTCGAGGCCGCACGAATTGACGATCCACAGCCGGCCGCTGCGCTGCTGGATACGCACGGGGCGATCGGCCACCACGCGGTCGAGCCAGGCGCGGTCGATATCGCCGGCCACCGACTCGTGATAACCGATGCCGCGCAGCCAGTCGTCGCCGGGTGTCACTGGCGCCGGGATTGCCGCGCGCGCCTGCAAGGCCGCCGCGAGCTGCGCCGCCGTCGTGACCTGCGGCGGGCCGCATTCCAGCGAATCGAGCGCCACGGCCAGCGAGACCAGATGCAGATGATGATCGTGCAACCCCGGCAGCAGCGCCGCTCCGCGTGCGTCGATCAGCGCTTCGCCGGCCTGCACCGGCAGGTGTTCGGCCAGGGCGGCGATGCTCGGCCCGGCAATCCGCACATCGACGCGGCGTGGGCTGCCATGCATGAAATCGATTTCGGCGTTGCGAATCAGCATGGCAGCTTGAACTCCGCGCATATCGCCGCCGTGTCGGCGCCCAGCGCGCGCGCTGGCCCGACCGGATTGCGCGCCAGCGGCGCAGCAACGCCCGCCGTCGCAGCCAGCGCCGACCATTCCTGCCAGCGGCTGCGCAGCGCGTCCGCTGTCGCCGACCGCTTGAATTGCAGGCAATGCGCCACAACGTCGCACAAGGACAGCGCGACGAGCCGCCCGCCGCCGCCGCGCCAGCTCGCCAGCGCGGCGAGTGCGGCGTGCCAGCCGGTCAGCGGATCGGCGATCGCATCGCCGCAGATCAGCGGCTCGCCCGTCAGATCGAGCAGCAGGCCCGACAGACCGGCCGCCACGCCGGCATCGTCGCCATAGGCGATCCAGTTTTCCTGCGCTGCGCCGCGCCCGTAGCCGCTGATCGAAATCCAGGTCAGCCCCGGCGTGGTCGCCACCAGCTGCCCGGCGTCAATGCCGAGCTGGCGCAAGGCGCGCGGCCGCGAGGCTTCGATGACGATGTCGGCGCTCATCAACAACGCGCGCAATTGCGCAATGCCCTGCGGCGTCGAGAAATCCAGCGCCACGCTGGCCTTGCCGTGATTCAGCAAATCGTAAAACGCCGCCGGCCCCTGACGCGCACCGTCGGGACGCTGCAGGCTTTCCACCTTGATCACGCGCGCCCCGACCAGCTGCAACAGGTGACTGCACAACGGCCCGGCCCACAGCGATGACAGATCCACGACCACAGGGTGCTTGCGCAGTGGCGCACACCGCGGCATGCCGCTCTGCGTAACCACCTGCCAGAGCGGGATGGCTTGCGCCGACGCGGCAACATCCGCCACCGCCAGCCCCAGCAGCCGGCCGCGTTCGAGCAATTCCGCCACGGGATGGCGCGGCAACTCGGCCGCCAGCCCCTCCCAATTGGCCGTCACCGCACACGCCAACCAGGCCGGCAGCAGATCCCAATCGTCGGCGCGCGGCAGATTCACGGCCAGCCAGCCATCGGCGGCGCGCAGCAGGCGACAGGCGCCGCCCGGCGAAATCGCCCCGTTGCGCTGCAAACCCGACAGCGCCGCGCGCTCGCCCAGCGTCTCCGCACCGGGCAGCGGCAGCTCCGCGCCAGCCAGCGCCATCACCGCCAGACGCACGCCCTCGATGCAGGAAGCCAGCGGCGCGGGACACATCAGCGGCGACGCAGCGCCCTCCCCCGTCAGCGCCATCGCACCGCTCTGCGCCCAGGTCAGCGCCGGATGCGCATCGACGCACCTGTGCGTGCGTTGCACCGTCGCACCGAGCGACTGCAGCAGCAGTATGGCGTAATCGCTGGCCCAGCCGGCGCCGTCGAGGGTGGTGTTCATTTCAGGGCGTAGAACGGGGGAGGTTAGTCGGCATCCACCCGCAATGAAGGCAGTCGGGCCGCCCAGGCAGTTGGTCCTCGATGATCTCGACCGACGAGGCATCCGCCTCCCGCGCGGCCAACTCGGTTGCCAGCATCCGTCGCTGGTTGCGCGTCATCCGGTCCAGCAGCGCCGTCAGTTTCGCCATCTCCCGCTTTCGCATCGCCTTCTCCTGGTGTCC
>JBPOIN010000085.1:0-9595 GCA_052034445.1 Pseudomonadota bacterium
ACCCCACCACCTCCTCGGTGGTGGGAGGCCGGCTAGATGATTTTCAGACCACGTTTATCGCTCATGCCACCATCCTCCACGCACTAATCGCAGCCTCGCCGCCCCGCCCGTAAATCCGGTCATTCCCCGCCCCGCCATCGATCGTATCGGCGGTCTGGAAACGGGGATTCGGGGTCAGATCTAACATTCCAACATCCACCACGCCATTGCGACAGAGCAGCATCCAGCAGCAGCCGATGGTTATCGGCAAGTTGATGTTATTTGTCATTTTCGGCCTTCCTTACGGCTTTGCTGAGAGTCATGTAGTGGCCGTCGAAATGTTTGGCGATTTCGGCGATAAAACGACAAGAAGTCAGCATTTCATGGCGCTACTTTAAGCCAATGTGAATCGCCCCGGCGCAAGTAGTCACACCGAAATGTTGTGCAATCTGGTTCATGGCGAGCAGGCGCGGCGAAGTCAATGGCAAAAGAATGGTATGGCGAATGGGGGACGGGATGCAAGACTGCGGCAGACAATTGACGCCCAAAATCCTCGCCCGGCGCTCAGCGCTGCTCAGGCGTTGATCTTGCGCAGCTGTTCGCGAATCCGCTCGGACTCGTCATGGCGCAGCAGGCGCGCCACCGCGGTTTGCAGCGCGGCGGCATCGCTTTTGAGAATCTGCTGCTTGATTTCCAGCAGTTGCGACGGATGCATGGAAAACTGGCGCAAGCCCATGCCCAGCAACAGGCGCGTGTAAGCGGCATCGCCGGCCATTTCGCCGCACACGCTCACCGCCAGCCCGGCGCGCTCGCCGCGCTCGATGGTCTGCGCCATGAGGCGCAGCACGGCGGGATGCAGTGGGTCGTAGAGATGCGCAACGGCCTCGTCGGTACGATCAATGGCCAGCGTGTATTGGATCAGGTCGTTGGTGCCGATCGAAAGAAAGTTCAGCCGCTTGAGGAAGGGGCCGAGCGCCAGCGCGGCGGCCGGCACTTCGATCATGCCGCCGACTTCGAGCTGTTCGTCGAACTTGAGTCGCCGCTCGCGCAACTGCTGCTTGGCCTGTTCGAGCATCTGCAGCGATTGTTCGATTTCGTGCGCATGCGCGAGCATCGGCAGCAGCAGACGCACCTTGCCGTACTGCGAGGAGCGCAGGATGGCGCGCAACTGACTGAGGAAAATCTGCGGTTCGGCCAGACAGTAGCGGATCGCCCGCAGGCCCAGCGCCGGATTTGGCTCGATGCGCCCCTCGCTGCGCAGGCTGCGCGTCTGCTTGTCGGCGCCGATGTCGAGCGAACGAATCGTCACGGGCTTGCCGGCCAGCGCCTTGACCACGGCGCGATAGGCCTCGAACTGCTCGTCCTCGCCCGGCGCCTCCTCACGGTTCATGAACAGGAATTCGGTGCGGAACAGACCGACGCCGGCCGCGTCAACCTCCTTGACCTTGTCGATATCCTGCGGCAACTCGATATTTGCCAGCAGGGCGATCTCGACGCCGTCGAGCGTCACGGCACGCGCAGTCTTGAGGCGCTTGAGCTTGTTGCGTTCGAGTTGTAGCGCGGTCTTGCGCAGACGATATTCTTCGAGCACGCGCTCGTCGGGATTCACGATCAACACGCCGCGCGTGCCGTCGATGATCAGCAAGTCATCGTCGCGCAGCAGGGGGCGCGCGTGATGCAGCCCCACCACGGCCGGAATCGCCAGACTGCGCGCGACAATGGCGGTATGCGAGGTGGCGCCGCCGAGGTCGGTGACGAAACCGCCGATTTTGAGTTGCTTGAACTGGATGGTGTCGGCCGGCGACAGATCGTTCGCGACGATGATGAGTTCGTCATCCTCGTTGCCGCGCCGCCGAACGATCTTGCGCGTCTGCCCCAGAAGCACCTTGAGCACGCGTTCGACGACCTGCACGATATCCTGCTTGCGCTCGCGCAGATAGGCATCGTCCATCGCGTCGAATTGCGCCGTGAGGTATTCCATCTGCTGCACCAGCGCCCACTCGGCATTGCAGCGGCGCGCCAGAATCAGGTCGCGCGGCACCTCGACGAGCAGCGGATCGACCAGGAACATCGACTGCAGATCGACAAACGCCGAAAGCTCGACTGCAGCGCCTGGCGAAGCCTCGGCTTCCGTCTTGAGCTGCTCCAGCTCGGTGCGCACCGTCGTGATGGCGGCATCAAACCGCGCCACTTCGGCATCGACATCGCGCTCGCGCACCTGATACTGCGCCACCTCAAGCGTCGCATGCGAGACCAGGTGGGCATGGCCGATGGCGATGCCGGGAGAAACAGCGAGTCCATGCAGGGCGAATGTCATATCACCGGGTGGCGCAAGCCGTCATTCGCCTTCGCCGAACTTGTCGGCGATCAAGGCCAGCAACGCCTGCAGGGCTTCATCGGCACGCTCTCCCTCGGTTTCGACAGTCACCGTCGAACCTTTTCCGGCTGCCAGCATCATGACCCCCATGATGCTTTTGGCATTGATGCGACGCCCCTTGCGCTCCATCCAGACTTCGCAGGGAAAACTGCCGGCCAGTTGGGTAAGCTTGGCCGACGCGCGTGCGTGCAGCCCCAGTTTATTGACGATTTCAGCTTCGGATTTTGGCATGACGATCAGTGCGTAAGCATGTTGATGACCCCGTCGCGACCACCGCTGACGGCTTTGGTGAGCAGGGTTTCCATGCCCTTCTCGCGATAATTCAGGGCGCGCAGCAACATCGGCAGATTGACGCCGGCGACCCCCTCGATGCGACCCGATTGCAGCAATTTCATGGCCACGTTGGCTGGTGTCGCGCCGAAGATGTCGGTCATGATCAACGTTCCATCGCCCTTATCGACGAGTTGAAGCATCTCCTGCGCCAGCGGCAACACATCAAGCGGATCGTCCTGTGCCGCCACGCCGAGTTGCGCGATTTGCATCGGGCGCCTGTTCAACACATGGCAGGCGCATTGAATCAGCGACTCGCCAAGGCTGCCATGGGTAATCAAAAACAGGCCGATCATCTTGTCTTTATCCGTTGCGTGTTGTTGCCGGGTTGGCAGATTGTATTGCTGTTCCTTGCAGGTATTGTAACTGCTGCGTCAATTCCACAGGCAGCCGAACAAAACCGCTGCCAGATGCAGATGGCTCAAGGCGACACGACCATCCTGAGCTCCCCCGAGGCCGGTTTCAAGCGCTCGTGCAGTGCAGGTGTCGCAAGAATGGTTCCATCGGCAGCAATGCGCAAGGCGTGCTCGACCCCCAGACGTTGCGCCATGGAGCGCCATTCGGCGCCAGCAATGAACAGCGGTTTGCTGAGCACATCGGAACGCATGCCGGCATCGGAGCCCGGAGGTATCAGCACCGTCACAGCCTGTGTAGTCTGCGCAGGTGCTGCGCTGCGCGGGTCGAGTAGATGGCAATAGCGCTGGCCATCGAGTTTGAAATACCGCTGGTAATCCCCCGATGTCCCGATCGCCTCGCCGTCGCGCAGCTCAAGCATTGCCAGCGGAGCGGTCGAGCGTGGATCCTGGATACCGACGCGCCACGGCGTATCACCACGCCGACCGAGCGCCATGACGTTGCCGCCGATATTAATGAGCGCATTGCGGATGCCGCGTGCGCGCAGTTGGGTGGCCGCGCGATCAAGCGCCACGCCCTTCAGGTAGCCCCCGAAATCCAGCGCCACGGCGGGATTGCGGCTGGTGACGCGATTGCCTTGCAGTTCGAGATCGGCAATCGATGGATGCGCAGCGCGCCATGCCTGCAGTGCAGCGGCCGGCGGAAGTGCGGGCTTGAACTCGTCGCTTTGAAACCCCCACAACCGGATCAGCCCACCAATGCCCGGATCAAAAAGGTAATCGCTGCTGGCAGATACCTGCTGCGCCGTGCGGATCAAGGCCGCGAGTTCGGAAGAAACCGCATGCGGCTGCCCGGAAGCAAGCGCCGCATTCAATGCGGTGAGTTCGGAGGGCTGCCAGGCATGATAAGAGCGATGCAGACGATCGAAATCGCGCAACACCTCGGCCGCAGCCACTCTCGCCTGGTCTTCGGCTGCGCCATAAATCAGCACCTCGACACGCGTGCCGAAAACGAAGGATTCGCGCGCCGTGAGCGGCTCCCGCGCGCAACCAGTCAGCCCCATAAACAGCATGACAAGCAACGCCAGAAGGAGAAAGCGTTCGCGACGAATCAAGGCCATGCTCCTCACGTCGTCCTCCCGACCGTGCACTCCAGTGCATCGATAAACAGTGCGGCAACGTTGCACCCGGTCTGTTCGGCGATCTCGACGAAGCAGGTCGGACTGGTGACATTGATTTCGGTCAGGCAGTCGCCGATCACATCCAGGCCGACCAGCAGCAGGCCACGTGCGCGCAGCAGCGGCCCCAGCGTCGCGGCGATTTCGCGGTCGCGCGCTGAGAGCGGCTGCGCCACGCCGCGTCCGCCGGCGGCCAGATTGCCGCGGCTCTCGCCGGCTTTCGGAATACGCGCCAGACAATACGGCACGGGCTCGCCGTCGATGAGCAGAATACGTTTGTCGCCGGCGGCGATCTGCGGCAGATAGCGCTGCGCCATGATGCTGCGCGCACCGAAGGCACCCAGCGTCTCGACGATTACATTGCGATTCGGATCGTCGCGCCGCACGCGGAAGATCGAGCTGCCACCCATGCCATCGAGCGGTTTGAGAATCACGTCGCCGCCCTCCTGCCAGATTTCGTCGATGAAAGCCTGGATATCCCGGGTATCGCGCGCCACCAGCGTGGTCGGTGTGAATTGCGGAAACTCGGTAATGGCGATCTTTTCGTTGTGATCGCGGATCGCCGCCGGGCGATTGAAGATGCGCGCCCCGGCCGCCTCGGCACGTTCGAGCAGCCAGGTCGCGGCAATATATTCGAAATCGAACGGTGGATCCTGGCGCATCAACACCGCATCAAAAGCCGTCAATGGCTGTTTCACCTGCTCGTGCTGCACACACCACGGTGCGTCGCCGGCACAGAGTTCGAGACGCGTCGCGCTGGCACTGACAACACCATCGCGCCAGTGCAGCGCGCCGCGCAGAATCGCATGCACCTCATGGCCACGTCGTGCGGCCTCGCGCAACATGGCGATGCTCGAATCCTTATAGGCCTTGAGAGAATCCAGCGGATCGAGAATGAAGGCGATGCGCATGGGTTCAGGACTCCGCGGGAGCGTTCTGTTCGAGTTCCAGCGCTGCGGCAAGCATCGCCAGACGCGCCACAACGCCATAGGCGAAAAAGCGGTTGGGCGGCGAATCGGGCGCCTGCGCGGCATCCGGCAAGGTGCAACCGGTCGCAAACGCCAGCGGTTTGAAGCTCATGCCAGGCGCATTCAAATTCTCGTCGCGGCCGCGACTGGTGTTGAGACGATAGAAGCCGCCCACGACATTGCGGTCGATCATGTACACCACGGGTTCGGCCACGCAGTCATCGACCGTCTCAAAGGTCGGCACGCCTTCCTGAATGATGACCTCGCTCACCTGCACGCCCTCTTTGCCGACCGCCATCTTGTTGCGCTGCTTGCGGTTCAGACCGCGCACCTCGCTTGCGTCATGCACCGTCATGATGCCCATGCCATAGGTGCCGGCATCGGCCTTGACGATCACGAAGGGTTTTTCCGCCACGCCGTATTCGCGATACTTGGCCTGCGTGCGCGTCAGCAGGCTGTCGACATTCGCCGCCAGACATTCCTCACCCGTGCGCTCATGGAAATTCACCGCGCCACAGACTTCGAAGCCCGGATTGATGAGCCACGGATCAATGCCGATGGCTGCGGCGAAATCGTTGGCCACCTGCTGGTAGGCAGCGAAATGCTGCGACTTGCGCCGCCGGTGCCAGCCGGCATGCAATGGCGGCAGCACCACCTGTTCATGCAGATCCTGCAGCAGCTCGGGCACCCCGGCCGAGAGATCGTTGTTGAGCAGAATGGTGCACGGATCGAAATCGGCCAGACCGAGACGCCGGCCTTGCGGGCCGATCCGTTGCAGCGGTTCGAGCAGCAGTTGCCGACCATCGGGTAGATCCAGCAACTGTGGCTCCTTGAGTTCGGGCATCAGCGAACCCACGCGCACATTCAGTCCGGCGTGATGCAGGATGGCGGCCAGACAGGCGACGTTCTGCAGGTAATACTGATTGCGCGTGTGGTTCTCGGGCACCAGTAACAGGTTGCAGGCCTCGGGGCAAACCTTTTCAATCGCTGCCATCGCAGCCTGCACGCAAAGCGGCAGGAAGGCCGGATTGAGGTTATTGAAGCCGCCCGGAAACAAATTCGTGTCGACCGGGGCCAGCTTGAAACCCGCATTGCGCAAATCCACCGAGGTGTAGAACGGCGGCGTGTGTTCCAGCCATTGGGCGCGCAGCCATTGCTCGATGACGGTATCGTTGTCGAGAAAACAGCGCTCGAGTTCGAGCAGCGGGCCGGTCAGGGCTGTCGTCAGATGAGGAACCATAAATATGTGCGACGCGAACAGAAACGTGGATATCCAAGAATGGGGCAACAGGCGCAGAAATCAAGCCTAGCGGCGATCTTACTACAGCTCGGAAGGAGGCATGCCCCTGCATTGCGCAGGGAGATACCGATCCTGAGCGCCCTCAGTCCTTGGCCAACGGCGCAAAGGTTTCAGGCAACAGCGTATGCGTGAGGCTACGCTGGGCGAACAGGAAACGGCCGTCGCAAACGAAGCCCAGTTCGGCCCAATCGACGCCATTGAGCAGGGCAACGAGATGTGCGAGATCCGCATCGGCAGCCTTGGGAAACAACGCCAGTACCGAGCCGTCGAAATGGTTGCAAGGGTGCAGAAAGAACGGCTGCGGATTGCGCGTCTTGTGATTGACATAAATGCGCGGCGCATCCGTCGCCGGGGAACGACGCCCCCAGCACCACCAGTTGCCCTCGTTGAAATCGATGACGCGACGCGCCAGCAGGCGCTCCTTGAAGGATGCCAGATATTCGCGCTGGGCAGCGTTGCGCAACGGCTTGCCGTCCGGGTAAATCATGCGCCGCAGCTCGCCCGTCTGGGCAGTGCGCGAACAGACAAAATCGGTGTCGCCGAGTGTGTCATGGGCAAAGATTTCGTCGGCGCCGGAAACCCCACCAACCTTGATGCTGAACACGCTCGCCAACGACACGCTGTAGATGCCGCGCGTGAAGGCGAGTTGTCCACCGACCAGACGCATGCGCCGGCCATCGCTCAGTCGACGCGTGAAGTTACCTTTCTCGAAGCGCCAGATGATGCAATTGGGCATGGCGCCGCTGAATATTCTGGCATCGCCCAGATCGATGAGATCGGTGAAACCGCCCTGGTCGTGCAGCCAGGTATTCAGCTGCACCGCGCCCGTGGCCTTGAGGAAGTCGCGCGGCGTAATGAAGATCAGCTCGCCGCCGGGCTTGAGCTGGCGCACGCATTTTTCGATGAAATGAAAATACAGATTGGCATGCCCGTTCAGCAACGGGGAACGCAGGCGCAGCGCAGTATCCGGATGGATGTCGCGCGCCTTGACGTAGGGCGGATTGCCGATGATGGTGTCGAACTTCTCGCTTTCCGGATAGTCGAAAAAATCCAGATTCAGCGCCCCCGGCGGACACTGCCGCGCATCGAATTCGATGGCCACCAGATCCGCAGTGCGCTGCATGAGGGGCTGCATGAATGCGCCATCGCCGCACGCCGGTTCGAGCACGCGGCCCTGCCGCTGCATGAGACTCAGCATGCGCTCGACGATGGCCGGCGGCGTAAACACCTGGCCAAGCGTTGCCACATCAAGAGCGGGAATGTTCATTTAACGCCTAGTACTACGGACCCGACGACACAAATACTCAGTGGCGCGGAGAAATTTTTTCGATCATGCCGACGCTGCGTGCTGCTTCGAGGATCGCATCTTCGTTGAGGGTGCACTGATAGGCATTGCGGGCATCGAAAGCGCCCTGTGCACCGCCGAGCGTCAAACCCGTGAGCGCCTCAAGCATGCCGCCGCCATCGCTGCGGCAATCGAGAAAGGCGCTTGAACAGGTATCAAGCGGATTGCGCCGTGCGCGCGCACTGCAGATCACCGTCTCACCGCGCACCATGCTTGGCAACGAGACCACCAGCACCGTGCCATTCTCGCCGAGACGCAAGACTTCCTGGTTCGCCAGCGTCTTGTGTACGCGTCCCGTCACCCCGGTGCTTTCCCAGGTCCATTGGCCATTCACGCGCGCAATCAGCCAGTCCTCGCCTGCCAGCACCTCAGCAGGCAGCATGGCGCTGGCAAGCGCAGCGAGGCACAACAGCCGCGTGCGTACCCCGCCCTCAATGCGCATTGCAAACCGGTTCTGCAATTTGCCGGGCAGGCACCATTACTGAACCGCGCACTCGCTGGTCTTGCCCTTGCCAACCCCTTGCCCATCACCAGTATTCTGGGCGATGTTCGGCGGCATGGTTACCTGCACACCCTGTTGCGGCGGCACGATGACAGGTGGCGCATCGGGCGCCTTGACGTAACCGAACTGACCGGCATTCACCATCTGCGAACCAGCGTTGTTCTTGACCAGGATCGCACCGTTCACCACATCGAGATGCAAGCCATTCTCTGGTGGCTTGCCGCTCACGCTCGGCATGGCGCCGCAATCGTTATTGCACAGCAACGCACCGAAGTGCGTGCCGCGAATACCGATGGTCGCCGTCGCGGTGTTGTAATTGACCTTGTCCTTGTTGCGTTTGCCGATCAGGCCAGTCACCGCACGCAAACCGCCCTTGAGCATGCTGAAGATCATATTGTCGCTCTCGGGTTTGGCCTGATTGAAGCTGAATGACTCAACCTTGAGTTCGGTATTCGGCCGCAACACGACTTCGCCGCCATCGGCAAACTTGATGCGTGCATAGGTGTCCTGCTGCGTGGACAACAAATCGCCCTCCAGCACCTCGGACTTCACGGCCAACAGCTTGGTGGCGCCATCGCTGCGTTTGGCCGAAAGCACACCCGACAGATGCGTGACCTGTCCCGCGCTGCCGGCCCAAGCCGAACTCGCGATACTGAGTCCGATACCCAGCAGCAGACTAGCTGCAGAGGGCCATTTTCTTGCCGCCATCCTGTTTTTTGCCGCCGGAAGAATCATCGTTTTGCTTTTTGGCATTTTTGTCGTCCTTCTTGTCGTCTTTCTTCGTATCCTCGGTCTGCGTCGTTCCATCTGTCGATGCCGAGGTCTGTTCACCGCTTGTGGTGCTGCTGGTCGTGTCAGTCGTTGTCGTACTTCCCGCTGCGCTATCGCCCGTCGTGCCGGTGGTCGTGGTCGCACCAGTACCATTGTCGGCACCGAACGTGCCGGTTGTGCCGCCAGTCGTTTCAGTGGTCGGGCTCGTGAAGGTGGTCGTGCCGGTCGTCGTCGAAGCCAGCAACCCAGGATCGGTGCTGCTGCTCTCGGCATTCGTCGCTTCGCCAGACTCGGCCGTCGCCGTGCTGGTCACAATGGTCTGGGTAATGATGTTCTGCACCAGCGGATCCGCGAGTAAATAGACGAGATCCAGTCCGGCGCCGGGCGCTGCGGCAACCATCGGCGCACCGACAAACAGGCCGCTGCTGCCTGTCGTCGTCGCCGTCGTCACGCCATCGATGACCACACCATCGCTCGGATTGGATTCGAAGG
>JBPOIN010000244.1:0-3698 GCA_052034445.1 Pseudomonadota bacterium
CAGCAGCCCCTCCCCGATCGCGGCGGTGGCGTTGTCGAACTCGGCCTGAGCGCGTTGCATGGACGACGCGGCGGTGTCGAACTCCCTAGCCATCGCCCCCGCGGCCCCCGACTTGGCCATCTGCTTGTTGATGAGGCTGAGGATCGCTTGGGCTTTGTCGCCGCCGGTGGCCAGCATCTCCGCGTTCACGGCCGTCGCATTCAACGCCAAGTTGTACCGTTCGGCGGGGTCGGCTTCCCCGCGCATCGCCGCCCCCAACGCGTCGACGGCTTCCTGCGTGGACCCACCGAACTGGGCGGCGAGGTCGGATGCTTTGCGGATCAGGTCGTCAGTGGTGGCTCCGAGGTCGGACTGGTCCACACCCAGGATTGACAGTTGGCCACCGAGCCGCGCGGCGGCGTTGGAGTAGTCGGTGATCGACAGGCCCAGTTTGCTGGCTGACTTCGCGTTGGCGAGCATCTGACCGCTGTTGGTCTTGAACGTCGCTGTCAACGCGCCAACAGCCTGCTCCTGGTTGCTGGCTGCCTTGGTGGCGTACAGCAGTCCTGCGGCCACCGCCGCACCGGCGACCTTCGCCGCCGTGCCGACGGCTTCCCACTTCTGGGTATTCTTCTGCGCCTTCTGCTGGGCCTTGTCCATCGCGGTGGTCGAGTCGGCTGCCTGCTTCATCGACGTCTTGTAGCCGTTGACGTCGGCCGTCAACCGCACACCCACTGTCCGCATATCCGACAACTTCACCCACCACCCTTCTCGTCTTTGCGTTTCACCGTGAACGCCAACCCCGCCATCAACCCGTCCTGCTTCGCGTACGCCTCCGCCGCCCGATCCCTGGCCGCGCACGCATGACACCTCACCGCCACCGCGGTATACGCGTACTCGTTGGCGGCGTCCATCGACTCACGCCGGTCATGCCCACACGCACACGTCGCCGCCTCGATCGCGGTCAACGCGACCGCCAACGCCGTGTCCTGCGTGGTCCACAGCGGCTGACCATCAGCAACCGCGCGACCGGTGAGGATGGAATGCGGCACACCCCAGGAGCGCGCCGCCTCCACCTCCAGCCGCAGTTGCCCGTCGTGGGTCAGCCGCGCTTCAGCAAAGGGAGGTCATCGACCTCGTTGCACGCCAGGAACGCCGCCTCAAACAACTGCTCCGTCTGCGCCGGCGTCAACACGTCGAACAGGGGATCGTCGGCTTCGACCCGCGGCGACAGTAGGCAGGCACGCACCAGCGCCTCGGGGAACGTGTCAGCCCACGCCGCGGTATCGTCGTCGGGTTTCTGGTGGGCAGCCAGCAGGCTGCGGTACTTCTGGCTGGTCAACCCGCCGATGACGAACGCGATCGTGGCTTCGTCGACTTCGTCCCGTAACTGCTGCACCCGTTCCCCGTTCCCGTCCTCCTGAGCGGCCAGCAGGTCCGCGAGGAGGTCGCCACGCAGACACAGCCGCACCGTCTTACGGCGGGGCTGTGTCTGCGCGACCAGGGACTTCCAGTCAACGCTGGGTCCCTGACTGGTCATGCCGCGACCGCTCCAGCCACGGGAGCGGACGTGTGGAACGCCTGCACCGTGAACTTCAGGACCTCGTTAGCCGCGGGCGCCATCCTGCGGCGGGTCCCGATCTGGACGGGGTACACCTCGATGACGTCGTTCTCGGCCCACGCGTCAGTGGCGTCCACGTTGCGGCGGACCACGATGTAGCCCTCCGGCTTCCCGGCGAACGTGGAGAACGGGGCGACACCGTCGCCCTGATGCTTGAACGTCAACTCCGTGGACACCGTCTGGCGTCCCGGCAGTTCCGCGTTGTACGTGGACGAGAGCGCGGTCACGTCCACGCTGTCGTTACCGAAGTCCATACCGAGTCCGTCGGGAGTGAGGAACCCTTCGAGGTCCTCCCCGGCGGCCATCTCGGCTGCGGTGGGGGCGGCGGGTGCGGCGATGGTGGTCACGAACGCGACCTTGGTCATGCCATCGGAAACAATGTCAGCCATTAGTCAATCTCCTTATCAGGCCACGGTCGCGGCGATGGACGGGTCAGCCGTGCTGAACAACTGGACCGTGAACTTCTGGACCTCATTAGCCGCCGGGGCGATCGGCTTACGGTCGCCGGCCTTGACGGTGTAGACGTCGACCTTCTGCGCGGCAGTCCAGTCGGTCGTCACGGCAACGCCGTACCGGACCACCAGGTAGCCGGACGGGCGGGATGCGAACGTCGTCCACGGTGCCGCCCCGACGCCCTGATCCTTGAACGTCAACTCGATCGACACCGTGCCGCGACCGGCCTTCTCGGTGGAGAACGTCGAGTTGAGTGCGGACGTGTCCACGGCCTCATCACCGAGGTCGATACCCAACCCGTCGGGAGTCAGGAACCCCTCGAGGTCCACGCCTGCGGTGATCTGGGTGGCGGTGGGGCTGGTCAGCGACGACAGGGTGGTGACCCAGCCGACCTTGACCATGCCATCGGAAACAATGTCAGCCATTGGCCTTCTCCTTCTTGCTTGTGACGGTCACGCCTGCGCGTTTCCAGCCGCGGGCCTGCCAGCCAGCGACGGCATCGGGGTGGCATTCGAACTCGCCACCGGTGGCTGGGTGAACCAGGCGCACCTTCTTGTCATCAGCCATACGGGCCGACCTCCTTGGGTTACTGCGGGGACGCCCCGCCGCGGTGGTCGGGGACAGGTGAGACCCAGCCCACGCCGTGGGGAGAGCCGCGCCAGACCGTCCAACGGGGGGTGAACGGCAGGGGCACCACGGGCGTGGGCTGGGGGTCTTAGGTGGTGGGTTGAGCGGTCGCCACCCACGAACAGGTGACGTAGAACAGCGGCGTGGCGAGGTTGTCGTCACGGATCACCGGCTGCTGGGAACCGTCGATCATGCGCACCGGGTACGTCGTGAACCCCGTACCGGACAGGACCTGCCGGTTCAGTCGGGCCACGATCGTGTCGTGACACCACAACGCCTGTTCCGCGGTCGCGCCGATGCACGTCGTTTGGAACTCCACGGCCGCGTTACGGTCAGGGTCACCGAGGACCCCGTCCGGGTTGCCGGGGTACGGGTGGACGATGCATGTCTTCCCTACCGGCGGGGTCGGGCCTTGCGACAGGTACGTGGTGACGTGGGCCTGCCCTTGCAGTCGGGTGACGACGGCGGCGGCGACGAGGCGGCTGCTCAGGAGCGCCATACCGCGGCCCCCACCTTCCCGGCCACTTTCGCGAACCGCGGCAGTTCCGCGTTCGTGGCGGTACCGATCTGCCCACCGGGTCCCACCGTGGTGGTCCCGAACTCGATCGCACGCCCGAGGCTGGTTACGTCATCGGAGTAGCCGACGACGACGTCGAGGTCGTCAGGATCCTTGTCG
Organism: Pseudomonadota bacterium; assembly: GCA_052034445.1. GTDB lineage: Bacteria > Pseudomonadota > Gammaproteobacteria > Burkholderiales > Rhodocyclaceae > Sterolibacterium. Next base: position 3,357 of record JBPOIN010000244.1, read on the forward strand.
GTGAATCCGAGGTTGCGGGCCGCGTACTCCTGCGGGTCGTTGTCTGACGCGGTCAGTGGGTAGGCCTTGGAGCGGCGCACGTTCGCGCGGGCTTGTTCGGCGATGTTGATCGCAGCCTGAGCCACCACCCGTGCTAACCGCTCCTCGATTTTGGCGGCAGCGCGGTCGTAGTCCGCGGCGACCTGGGCGAGGGTGAGTGTCATTGGACCTCCTCCACGATCAACGCCTGCGCCGTCGTCGTGGTCGCGTCCACTTCGCCGACGACGGTGAATGTGCGCGAGTCACACGACACGACATCCCCCACCGCCGCCGCATACGACCCGTGCGGCAGGAGGAGCTGGT
>JBPOIN010000231.1:0-3575 GCA_052034445.1 Pseudomonadota bacterium
CGCAGGGCCTCGTCGCCCAGTTTGCCATCCGCCGCCGTCACGCGCTGGCAGTAGTCCGGATCGCGGCTCTGCTTGACCTGATTGATCAGGTCGCGCACCAGCAGGGCATGCGCCTGCGTGGCGCAGAAGACGAGGGTCTTTTCCTTCTGGTCGATCGCGGCCATGAAGATTTCCACACGCTTCTTTTCTCGGGCAACGATCTCGATGCTGCGGTTGAAATCCGGCTCCTCGTAACGCTTGCCGGCCTCGATCTCGCCCTCCACCAGCGTGTCGTCGGCTGTATAGACGTACTCGTCGAGCGTGGTGGCGATCTGCTTGACGCGGAACGGCGTCAGGAAACCGTCGTTGATGCCCTCCTTCAGCGAGTAGATGAACACCGGCTCGCCGAAATAGGCGTAGGTGTCGGCGTTCTCCTGCCGCTTGGGCGTGGCGGTCAGGCCCAGCTGCACCGCCGGGGCAAAGTATTCCAGGATGCCGCGCCAGTTGCTTTCATCGTTGGCGCCGCCACGATGGCATTCGTCGATGACGATGAAGTCGAAGAAATCCGGCGGGTATTCGCCGAAATACAAACTCCGTTCGGGCTGAGCCTGACCGCTGGGAATCCCCGTGGGATGTCGAAGCCCGCCATCTTGATGCCCTTCGACAAGCCTGCCCTGAGCTGAGTCGAAGGGCTCAGGGCGAACGGTATCGACAGCCGGCCCGCTCATAAAGGTCTGAAAGATGGTGAAGAAGATCGAACCGTTCTTCGGCACCTTGCCTTTCTTGCGGATGTCCTCCGGCGCGATGCGTACCAGGGCGTCTTCCGGGAAAGCCGAAAACGCATTGAAGGCCTGATCGGCCAGCGTGTTGCGGTCGGCGAGGAACAGGATGCGCGGCCGGCGTGAATTTTCCACACCGCGCTCGCCGGCGCCTTTCCAGTCGCTCAGGTTCCAGCGGCTGTGGAACAGCTTCCACGCCAGCTGAAAGGCGATGAAGGTCTTGCCGGTGCCGGTGGCCAGCGTCAGCAGAATCCGCTCGCGGCCTGCGGCCAGCGCCGCCAGCACGCGCTCGATGGCGATGTCCTGATAGTAGCGCCCCTGAAAGTAGCCGCCCTTGTCCTCGAAGGGCACGGCGGCGAAGCGGTCGCGCCAGGCGTTTGCCGTGGCGAAGGTGGCTTGCCAGAGCGCATCCGGGCTCGGGAAGGCCGGCAACTCGCCCTCGGCGCCGCTGTGCATGTCGATGCCGTAGATACCCTTGCCGTTCGTCGCATAAGTAAAGCGGATCGCCAGCTTGCCGGCGTAATCCTTGGCCTGGCCGACACCTTCGGTCAGATCCTTTTCCTCCGACTTGGCCTCGATCACCGCGAGCTTGGTGTTGCGATACTCCAGCACATAATCGGCCGACAGCGCCTTGCCGCGCCGGCCCGCGCCCTCCAGCCGCCCGAGCGTGATCGGGTATTCGCGGCGGATGCGGCTGCCCTCGACGACGCCCCAACCGGCGGCGGCCAGGGCGGGGTCGATCAGTTCGGCGCGGGTTTCGGCTTCGTTCATGTTCGGTATCAGTCTTCTTCCAGTCAAGACTGGATCAAGAAATCTCAACCCAAGCCTTCAATTGCATCATATTGATTTATATAAATAACATAAAAACAGCCACTCATTCGGCTGATGGGGAATCAAAACCCGATCAAGAAAACGCGACCTCCCGCATTGTTCCTATAACTTATTGATTTAATTAAACACAGTGTTGATTAATGCACGGTTTCGCCTAACCCCAACTTCCGTACGATCAAAACCCGATCAAGAAACTCAGGCCCAGTGCGGTACATAACCGGCACGGGGATGATCAGGATCAGCTACCCGGATCAGGTCGGCTTCCAGCGCACGATTGATGACCGTCGTCGCCTGTGCCGCATTCTTGGAGGCAATCCCCAAGCGACCACACAGTGTCGAGTTCTTCATCTTGTCGCCGCTCAGGAATTTCAGCACCGCATGAAAATAACAGGCGCGAACCCGCTCTTCGGGAGTCATCTCCGCAAAACTGCGCGGCCCGTAAAGCACGACCTGCATGGCATTGTCTTCCGCGCGAAGCAAGGGCGCAGGCAATTGAAAGAGTTCCACCGCCTCCAGCACCTTGTCCAACCCGCTGCCTTGCTCCTCGCACATATTCATGCGGCGCATCAATGAAGCCAGCGCCTCATTGCGCGAACGTGGCGGCAGGTCGACCATGCGTTCCGGCTTCACCAGCGGCGCACCGGGGTTGCTGATCTCGATACGGTCGGCGAACATTTCGATCTGCGGTCCGGCGCCAGTCACCGTCATGTCCTGATGGATCAGCGCATTTGCCACCAGCTCGCGGATCGCCAGCTCGGGAAAGAGCGGATGAGCTTCACGTAGCGCCTGGCCGATGTGTTCGTTCTTCGGCAGCAGATCATTGATGTAGCCCACCAGCCCTTCGAAACCGACGGCATAACCTTTCTGGCCGTCGAGTCGATGCGTCACGGTCGTTGCCCGGTTCTTGCCGGCATAGGCCACGAAACGCACGGCTTTGCGGGCGAGACTGGCCTCGAAATCATCCAGCCGGGAGGCAAACAGGATGGCACCAAGGTTGGTGATGTTCCAGCGTTCGCCCACATCGCGCACGATCAGGCGATCGGCCTCCAGCTTGTCAAAAATGCCGGTACGGTTGTCCGGCAACGGCTGGTGCGTGAGCCGGAAATACTGGCTGTAGTCGAGCAGAGCCAGCACCTCGTCGCCAGTCGCATACTGGCGCGCAATGCCATGCTCCCAACGATAGGGCCGTAGAGCCTCGATCAGTTGCTGGTAGCGCTCGGGGTAATCCGTGAGCTTCGGCGTCGCACTGCCGATGCGGATGTAGGGCACACCCTGAAAACCAACCGGAGCACCCGGCGCCGCCGGAATTTCCAGCAACACCACGCGGCCGGACGGATGCTCCACCGTGCGAAAACTGAAGGCCGGGCTGGGCTGCAGCTTGTTGGCCAGCCAGAGCTGCAACACCTGCCCGCCCACTTTCTCGGCATCTGGCCGGAAGCTCGTTCCAACCACCTCATGGCTGCCATCCGCGATACCCCAGAGCATGAAGGCGCAATCCCGGCCCTCGATGCGCGCCGCGTTGGACAAAGCGGAGCAACGCTTGCCGACCACCTCCGGATCGATGTTGTTGTGTTTGAACTCCAGCCAGGGCGTTTCATCTGGCAAGGCACGCAATTCATCAACCAGCGCGATATCACGATGCTGAGTCATCACACCGCCTCAAACCCTGACTTGACCTTCAGGGTCAGGTAGCTCTTGCCATCGGCGGCGGGCAACTTCAGTCGGTTACAGTCTGTCACCGACTGACTGCCTTCCTTGGTCAGTCGCTCCTTCAGCTTGTTCCAGTACTTGCGCGCTGTCTGATAGTCGGGTTGCTGGGTCAGCACCTGGACGATGTCGACGACGGAAAACCACCAGGTCTCGGTGTCATCGTCATAGACGCGGCGAATGATGTGGTTCTCAAACAGGGCGGACTGTAGCGACATGGCTGAAGGTATCCCGAACGATCATGACTCCGACATTCTACAACCGGCCGCTGAAAGCCTG
>JBPOIN010000207.1:0-5193 GCA_052034445.1 Pseudomonadota bacterium
GGCACTGAGCTCAATGCCGTTCTGCCCAAGATGAGCCCGCTGAATCCGCAATACCTGACCAAAAAGCAAAGCGTGTTCCAGAAAATCGCTGCGTTTGTGGAGAAGTTCAAAGGCGTGGGTGGGCAGGTTTAAAGGCAGTGAGGCCAGAGTCAGGGTTCCAATGAAAGGCGCGGGCCAACCGGAATTCGGCTGCAATGTGGACACATGCTGATACTGCCGTTTGTATCATGTGGTTCCCTACAGCTGCTTTGGTCGAGGTACGGACAAAGGTTTTAAGCTGTCCGCCTCCCGACCACTTCCAGAAAGCTTGGCGCATTCTGTCAATCGAATGGCCGCTGCGGCCAAGATGACGGGCGATCCGCGTTATATTCTGGCGCCATTGGAAAACCGCGCGGCTGCGCTCTGGCTGCGGCAGTTCCGTTTGATTGCCCATTCACTTTCTCGACGACCCATGACCTCGACCAGTTACAGCAACCCTGTCACCGCGACGCTCACGGGCATCGCCGACCTGTTCCGCCGGCGGGCGCCGATTGGTGTATTGCCGCCGGAAGATCGCCTCGATGGCCTGACCTGTCTCATCACCGGCGCCAATTCCGGCCTCGGGCTGGGCACTGCGCGGGCGTTGGCGAAGCGCGGCGCGCGGCTGATTCTGGCCTGCCGCAGCGGCATTCCGCAGACGGCCGAGTTGCTGCAGCGCGAGACGGGCAATGCGCAGATCACCATGGTCAAGCTCGACCTTGCCGACTCTGCGGCGATCGACCGCTGCTGCGCCGAGCTGCGCGCGCAGGGCGTGCGCCTGGATCGCGTGATCCTGAATGCCGGCGTGGTGCCGCCGAAACCCGTGCGCACGGCGCAGGGCTTCGAGATGATGTTCGGCGTGCATTTCCTCGGCAATATGCGCTTCGTGCTCGGGTTACTGCGTGACGGCACGATTCCGAACGATGTGTATGCGCACAACCGCGTGGCTGGCCAGCGGCCGCGCATCGTCTTCGTGTCTTCCGAGAGTCATCGCTCGGGCTTGCCGATCGACATGGCGACGCTGGGCCGCTTCGCCGAATACAAGACCATGGGCAGCATCGCGCAGTACGGTCACAGCAAGCTGGTGTTGACCAGCTTCGTGCGCGAACTGGCGCGCCGCCTGAGTCCGGGTGGGGATATCCAGGTGGCGGTGCATGCCCTGTGTCCCGGCCCGGTCGATTCCAACATAGCCCGCGATGCGCCGGCCTGGGTCAAGCCGCTGCTGAACTGCGTCACGGCGCTGCTGTTTGCTTCGCCCGACAAGGCCAGCGAGCCTTCGGTGTATCTGACGGCGGCGCGCGCCATCGAAGATCGCACCGACATCTACCTGCACCTGATGAGCGAGAAGCTGCCGGCCGCGCAGGCCTGCGATCCGCAGCTCGCCCAACAGGTCTGGGACGCCGGGCTGCGCATGTTGCAGTGGGACCATCATTTTCAACCCGTGAATTGCGCAGGGAGCGAACAACATGGCTGACATCGACGTATTCAATGGCGACGCCGACGGCATCTGCGCACTGACGCAGCTGCGCCTCGCCGAGCCGCGCGCCGCGCGGCTGGTGACAGGCATCAAACGCGACATCGATCTGCTCAAGCGTGTCGAGGCGCAGGCCGGCGACCGCGTGACGGTGCTGGACATTTCCTTCGACAGTAACCGTGCCGGCGTCGAGCGCCTGCTGGACGGCGGCGCGGAAATTTTCTATGTCGATCATCACTACGCCGGCGAAATTCCGCCGCACGCCGGGCTGACGACGCTGATCAACGAGGCGCCCGAGGTGTGCACGAGCCTGCTCGTCAGCGGCTGGCTCAAGCACCGCTACCGCGAGTGGGCCGTGGTCGGCGCCTTCGGCGACAATCTGGCGCACAGCGCCGAAGCGCTGGCGCGGCCGCTTGATCTCGACGCGGCGCGCCTGGCGCAGCTCGAACGGCTCGGCATCTGCCTCAACTACAACGGCTACGGCGAATCGGTGGCCGATCTGCATTTCGCGCCGGCTGAACTGTTCCAGCTGGTCAGTCGTCACGCCAGCCCGTTCGAGTTCATGCAGGAGGGCCGCGAGCATTTTGCGCGCCTTGCCGCCGGCTATGACGAAGATATGGCGCGTGCCGCTGCGCTGCGCCCCGAGGCGGCGTCGACCGCCACGGCGGCGTTGTACCTGCTGCCCGATGAAGCCTGGGCGCGCCGCGTGAGCGGCGTGTTCAGCAACGATTTGACCAACCAGCACCCCGAGCGCGCGCATGCGGTGCTGACCGCCAAGACCAATGGCGCTTACCTGATCAGCATCCGCGCGCCGCTCAACCGGCGCAAGGGCGCGGATGTGCTGTGCCGGCAGTTTCCCACCGGCGGCGGGCGGGCGGCGGCGGCGGGGGTCAATGCGTTGCCGGCCGAGCAACTGGATCAATTTATCAAGGCTTTCCTGGCGCATGCCTGGGGCTGAGACCTGCTGTTGAGAACGCAACATGAACGTGATTCCTATCGTCATTCCCGCGAAGGCGGGAATCCAGTACGTTCCTGGGTCCCCGCCTTCGCGGGGACGACGAAGGGGGGGTAAGTATCTATCTGCAACACCGCACCAGAGAGGAATCCCGCAATGAAAGCTTTCCTGATCAAACTGCTCGCAACTTACCGGAGCTTCGCCCTGTGGCTGCTCAAGCTGCGCGGCAAGACGCCGGCCAACGTGGCCGAAGAGCGCATCGTCAGCGGCCAGGCGTGGAACGAGTTCTGCGACACGTTGAAGGCCGCCGGCGGTGTGCTGATGTTCCCCGGCGCGCCGCGTGATGCCTTCAACCAGGCCGAGGGTTACCGTTACCTGACGCGCCTGGTGCGCGCCGGCCTCGAAGCCTTCATCGAGAGCGCCGATCCGCGCGCGCCGGTGCTGCTGCGGCTGTGTAACGAGACCGTGAAGCTCGGCTCCGACAATCCGGACAACTACTACCAGAACGCCGTCATCAGCGGTGAGTATGAGTACCGCATCGTCGGCACGCGCGGCACGGTGCATTACCTCGGCTTCGGCGTGCAGAAGGGCCAGTATGGTCAGGCCGGCGGCATGCAGACGACCGGTTACGTCGATGCGTCGACGCTGCACATCGAGGCGGACGGTTCGTTCGAACTGATCCTCAGCCGCACGCAGCCCGCCGGCAAGAACTGGTTGCCGCTGGAGGCCGAATCGTCGGCGGTCATCGTGCGCCAGACCTTCGGCGACCGTGTCAACGAACGCATCGCCGAGCTGAGGATCGAGCGCATCGGCGGCGACGGCCTGCCGAGTCCCGTCACCGCCGAGGCCATCGAGAAGGGCCTCAACACCGCCAGCACCTTCGTCGCCGGCGCGTCGTTCCTGTTCGCCAAGTGGGGGCGTGACTTCCAGAAGGAAGAGAACATGCTGACACTGTTCGATCCGGCGGCGGCGACGGCGGCCGGCGGCGATCCGAACATCCGCTACTACCACAACTACTGGCGTCTGGCGCCCGACGAGGCGCTGGTCATCGACGTCACGCCGCCCGAGTGCGACGCCTGGAACTTCCAGCTCGACAACCACTGGCTGGAGTCGCTCGACTATCGCTACTACCAGATTCACGTCAATCAGCACACGGCGAAGCGCCGCGCCGACGGGTCGGTGCGCGTGGTGGTCGCCCATCGTGATCCGGGTCCGGGTGTGGACAACTGTAACTGGATCAACACCGTGGGCCACGATTGCGGCGTGATGACCTGGCGCTGGATCCGCGCCAAGGCCCATCCGACGCCGCAGGTCCGCGTCGTCAAACTTGCCGCCGTTAAATCTCTCGCATGAGTACTGCCATGACATCCGTTGCCCAATTTCATCCCTATCGTCCGAAGGCCATCGCCGCGCTGAATGGCGTCGGTCGCCTGCTTGAACCGCTCGGTCTGCGCGCCAGTCTCGATGCGGCTTCGCTGATCGCCGCCGCGCGCCGCAAGACCGGCTTGCAGGATTTCGGCGACGAATCCTTCCGCACGGGCCTGGAGGTGCTGACGCGCTCACTCGACACGGAGGCGCATCTGCACCCGGTCGGCCGCCTGATCATGCGCCAGCGGCTCATCGGCCTGCTGGCCGTGCGGCTGCAGGCGCAGGCGCTGTTCACGCGCCATCCGGAGATCCGCCAGCAGCCCATCGCGGCGCCGCTGGTCATCGCCGGCCTGCAGCGCACCGGCACGACCATGCTGCATCGCCTGCTGGCTGCCGATCCGCGCATGCGCGCCATGCGCTCGTACGAGGCGATGAATCCGATCCGTGGCGAATACGCGACCGGCAGCATCGACCCGCGCCTGAAGGCGACGCGGCTGGCGGAAAAGGCGCTCAAGTACATGGCGCCGGAATTCTTTTCGATTCACCCGGTCGATGCCGATGCGCCCGAGGAGGAAATCCTGTTGATGGATTACGCTTTCCTCAGCGACGTGGCCGAATCGCTCGCCGATGTGCCGAGCTACGCGGCCTGGCTGGAAAAGCAGGATGTCACGCCGGCCTACGCGTACATGAAGTCGCTGCTGCAACTCATGCAGTGGCAGCAGCCGCAGCGCCGCTGGGTGTTGAAGACGCCGGCGCATCTGGGCCATCTCGACATCCTGCTCAAGGTGTTCCCGGACGCGAAGATCATCCAGACCCACCGTGACCCGGCGCGCACGGCGGCCTCGTATTCGAGCATGATCGCGCACGGCCATGGCGTGTTTACCGACAGCGTCGATGCCCATGCCGTCGCCGCGCACTGGCACCGCAAGAATGTCGGCATGGTCGAAGCCGCGCTGCGCGTCAGGGAACACCATCCGGCGGCCTTCATCGACGTGTCGTATTACGACGTGATCAAGGACCCGCTGGCGCAGATCAAGCGCATCTACGAATTCGCCGGCATCGAATTGAGCGCCGACGCCGTGGCGGCGATGGAGGCCACGCGCCGCGAGAACCCGCAGAACAAGCACGGCGTTCACAACTACCAGCTGGCGGATTTCGGCCTGACCCTGGCGCAGATCCGCCGCGACTACGGGCCTTACTGCCAATATTTCGCCATTCCGGAAGAGGGCAAGGCGCGCTGAAAACCATGCCCAACCATCCACTTTTCCCGGGAACCGCAGGATAATCCCGCCTTGCCCCCACGCGGAGACATGAACGCAATGAATCTGACCCACCTGCAACGCCTCGAAGCCGAGAGCATCCACATCATGCGCGAGGT
>JBPOIN010000264.1:0-9922 GCA_052034445.1 Pseudomonadota bacterium
CCCCCCACCCATCCGCCCCTCACTGGGCGGCGACTGATTCGCTCGCTGCGCTCGTCACTTCAACCCGGCTTCAAATGGGTTGTTTCACGTTAACCCTGCAGTAACCCACCCAAGGAGTTGTTAGCGATGACTGATAAACTTTTCAGCAAGGTGTTGGTGCTTGATGATGATCCGGAACATGCGGAAACCATCAAGCGATTCTGTGACGAGAACAACCTGGTGGGACTCAAGGTGCGCAAGAATCGCCTGATGTCCGTGCTGCGCTCCAACATCGACCTCGGGGCGATTCTGTATTCGGAGAACTACGGTGAGACCCCCGAGGAAAATGCCGAGATCGCCATCAAGATTCACGCCGTGCGCGCCGAACTGCCGATCATCATCCGGCGCAACGAGCAGGCAACGCTGGATGGATTGCCGCCCAGCCTGAGCCGGATTTGTTGCGGCGCCTATGTGGCCAGCGACATGAATACGTTGCGCACACTGATTGACGAATACATTTTCAGCCTGTTTTATCCGAATGCATTGGTGCGCGGTATCGCCGAGATTACCGAAGGCGTGCTGACCAGTCAGTTCAAAACCCTGACAACCGCCTGGGAAACCCCATCGTATATTGTTCGCGACCGGATCATCTTCGGTGAGGTGTTCAGTCTCATCCCATTGGAGAGCACCTGGTGTCGTGGTTACATGATGCTGCAGGTCGAACAGCAGCCGATCCTCGAACTGCTCAACTATCATCATCCCTCGGATAACGAGGCGAATTTCCGTAACGTCAATAATCTCCTGGGCGAAATCACCAACCTGATCTGGGGGGCCTTCAAAAATCGCTATGTCGGCGACGCCAGCGCTCTGGCCGGCAGTGTGATTCAGGTGCCGTTGATTGTTAATCATCAGCACAAATACATTTCATTCGGGACGGAGAATCCGCAACTTTGTTTCCTGTACACTTTGAAGGACGAGGCGAGCAACCGATCGATCAAACTGTATCAACGCTTCATTTTCAACCTCAATTGGTCGCCCGAAGAGTTCAAGGAGATCGTGCACGATGCTGCGGAACTGGTCGATTCCGGTGAGCTTGAGTTGTTTTAATCAATCAATGAGTGGGGAGACACAACATGGGAAAAATTCTGGTCGTGGATGATTCGAGCATGGTGCGCGACGAAGTCAGCGGGTTTTTGAAAAAAGCCGGGCTGGATGTCGTTACCGCGGTCGATGGCAAGGATGGTCTGGCCAAGATGAAGGCCGACCCCGGCATCAAACTGGTGGTTTCCGACGTTAACATGCCGAATATGGATGGCTTGACGATGGTCGAGAAAATTCGCAGCGAGCTTGGCAATCAAACAGTCAACATCATCATGCTGACGACAGAAAGCAGTCCCAGCATGAAAGAGCGCGGCAAGGCTGCCGGCATCAAGGGCTGGATTGTCAAACCCTTCAAGGGAGAGGCAGTCCTGGATGCGTTCAAGAAAATGGCGGCTTGATGAGCATTTTGTGATGTTGGTTGCGAAAATAAGACAGGCGCTCATTGCTTAAGATGCGGTTTCGGCCTATTTTTGTAGACGGCCCAGAAACTCGCCTCCATGGAACGAGGTAACGTGGGCTTTTTTGTTGTACCTGTATAAGACGGCTATTCCTGAGGAGAAAGATTTGAAATCAAAAATTATGGCTGTGGGCCTGGTCTGCTCGCCGCTGTTGCTCACCAATACGGCCTTCGGCGCCGATAGTGAAACGCGATTTAATTTCAGCGGTTTCGGCACGTTGGCCGCGACACATAGCAACTCGCGAGAAGCAGATTACCTTGGTAGCATCGTGCAACCGAGTGGTCCAGGGCGTAGTGAGGCGACTTCCTTCGGGGTTGACTCCAAGTTGGGCTTGCAGGCTTCGGCAAATTTCGGCAATGGCTTGAGTGCCGTGCTGCAAGTGATTTCTGATCATCGATCGGACGGCAGCTACCGGCCCGAAGTGGAATGGGCTAACCTGAAGTACGACATTAATCAGCAATGGTCTGCTCGCCTTGGCCGCGTGGTCGCCCCGGTGTTCATGGTTTCAGAGTACCGCAACGTGGGTTTTGCGCAGACGCCGGTACGTCAGCCGTATGATGTATATACCTTGAACCCGATTACCCGTCTGGATGGTCTGGATGTGGCCGCCAAATTCGACGTTGCCGATGGCGTGCTGGGTGCGCAGGTCGTGGCCGGCCGGCCAAAATTGTATGTGCCGAATGTCAAGGTCACGGGCTCCGCTGTAATGGGCAACGTGAGTTACGAAATTGGCTCGTCAACCTATCGGATCGGCTACGGAAAATACAATCTTCAGCTCCTGGGTCTTGATTCAACTGGTCAGACCTTCGAGGCTTATGATTCTTACATTCGTAATTTCGGTGCTTTATTGGGCTACCCTCTGGCCAATGTACGGCTGCATGATGTGGGCGCATCCAATCTTGCGTTGGGTTATGCCTATGATTCGGGAAAGTGGTTGGCTCAGGCTGAATACGTTCAAAGCAGGGGCGATGGGGTCGCAATTCAGGATCGTGACTCCTGGTATGTCCTGGGGGGCTATCGGATCGGGAAGTTCACGCCCTATGCATCGTATAGCCGGATGAAATCGAAAGAAGCGCCTATTTCTGCGATTCCGACACAAACATTACCCGCGGGAAGTTTTGGGGGCGGGTTGCCTGCCGCACCTATTACTGCCGCGGCGGCGGTCACTTGTGCTGGTGCAGGCGCAGCATACATGAGTTGCTTGACTGCAGCCGGTACGATCAATGGTGTTGATGGAAATACCAATGTTCACAATGAACAGAGCACGTTAGCCTTTGGTGTGCGCTATGACTTCTACAAGAATATGGCGTTGAAGGCGCAATACGAGCATATCCGCAAACCGGCGACGCCTGCAACGAATAGAGGTTCGTTCGATAACGCGACGGCTACTTGGGACAATAATGCGCAAAACGTTAATTTGCTGACTGTGGCCCTAGACTTTGTATTCTGACCGATTTCAGGAAGAAACCATTATGAAAAATCTTAAAATTGGCCTGGTTGCAAGTATTCTGCTATCGGCTGCGATGCCGGCATTGGCGCAAGTGGTGATTGTGAGCCCGAAGAACACGACGGCGGTGAATGCAGCGCTGGTGTCGAATATTTTTTTGGGCAAGTCGACAGAGTTGACGGCGATTGATCTGCCGGAAGGCAATGCGATGCGGGACGCCTTCTACACCAAGGCCACGGGCAAGGAAGGCGCGCAGTTGAAGGCGTATTGGGCGAAGCTGGTATTTACCGGCAAGGCGCAGCCGCTGAAGGAATTGGCGAATGATGCCGAAGTGAAGAAGTTCGTGGCGAATAACCCGAACGCCATCGGCTACATCGACAAGGCGGCAGTGGATGGCTCGGTGAAGGTGGTGCTCACGCCCTGAGCGTCGTCTGACTCGCTGTAAACCGCTGGTTGGAAAAACTGAAGGAGGTCGCAGAGCGACCTCCTTCAGTTTATTGGGCGTGGTGTTTGAGTAGCGCTCAGAATTTCGACAAAGAGGCTTTCATTTCCTCGAAAGTGCGCAATACGCATTTGAGGTAGGCTTTGTTGGCTTCTGGCGAAAGTGGCTTAAGAGTGGGGTTCATGCCGTTTCCGGCGTTGGGCGGGGTCCCCGAGGCGGCCATGCTTTCCAGTGTGCACTGGCTGTTGCGGTAGTCGCCCCAATTGCGTTTGGTGGTTTGCAGGGTCTCCAGCATCTGTTTGTTTTCCCTGAATTTCTCGGCCAGGCGGCGGAATTCGTTTTCGGCTTTGGCTTCGATGAGCGGGATCAGCTGCATGCTGCATTCACTGGTCGATGCGTTCGGCTTGGTTGCATCGAAACAGGCAGGGTTTTCATGGTTGGCGGGTTGCGCCAGCGCTGGTAAGGCCGCCAATGACAGGCAGCATGCGGCGAGTCGCAGGGCGCGGGATTGAATGGCGAGTGTCATGCGGTTTCCTTTGTGTTTGCGAATGCCCAATACCCGATGGCTGGGCGATGACCTGAAAGTTGGTGCATGATAGGCCATCAGTGTGACAGTTGGATGGGCATATCTACTACATGGGTGTGGCTCCACGCATTTCAAGTTGGGGCGCCGCGGATTTTGCCCTATGATCGAGACGCCTTCCATAAGCAATTTCCTGTTTTCATCTTTTAGAGCCGGATGTGACGTTTATGTCTTACGTCTTCAAAACAAATGTTCCCCTGCCGATTTTGACGCTTGCTGAGCTGCGCGAACTGGAACGGCGCTGTCACGATCTGAGGCCGTCACTCATGGAGCGGGCGGGTGCGGCGGCAGCCGGGTTGGCGCTGCAGCTGTTGGCGGAGTCGGCGCATCCTGAACGCCAACCGTTGTTGGTGGCAGGGCCGGGCAATAATGGCGGAGATGCTTTTGTTGATGCGCGCGTGTTGATTGAGCATGGCTTGCATCCCGTGGTGGTCTTTGCCGGCCGCGCGGATCAGCTATCTGCCGATGCCCTGGCGGCTTACCAAGCCTGGGTGGAGGCCTATCGTGCAGTTGGTGGCGCAGGGTGTGTCGTGCATGAAGCGATTCCCGCCAATAGTGATAGAAAGTGGGGGCTGGTGATCGATGGTCTGTTCGGCACAGGTTTGGCGCGAGCACTCGAAGGGCGCTACGCCTTGTTGGTCGAGCAGATCAATAACATGGATTGTCCACGACTGTCGCTGGATGTGCCGAGTGGGCTGGATTCTGAAACCGGGCGAGTGCTTGGCTGTGCGGTGCAAGCGACACACACCTTGAGTTTCCTCGGCTTGAAGGTGGGCTTGCTGACGCTGGATGGGCCGGATCACGCGGGTGCGGTCAGCATGCATGATCTGGAAGTGGTGCTGGAACCCTCTACAGGACGAACCGTTCAGCGCGCCTTATTTGCCGAACAACTCCAGCCGCGTCTGCGAAACTCCCACAAAGGGAGTCATGGCAGCGTCGGCATTCTCGGGGGGGCGTCAGGGATGGCGGGGGCTGCGTTGCTGGCCGGGCGGGCTGCCTTGCGCCTTGGCGCCGGTCGAGTGTATGTCGGCATGCTGGAGCGCTTGCCGGTTGATGTCCAGCAGCCCGAATTGATGTTGCGACCGGCGGAGGAAGTCATTGCACTGGCCCGCACTGCCTCAGCCCCGGCAATACCAACAGCGGATGGAGATGGTGAACCGGCTACACAGGATCTGCCAGGCACAGCGCGATACGCACTGGCTGTTGGTCCCGGGCTGGGGCTGTCGGCGACAGCGTACGACTTGCTGCAACAGGCGGTGGCCATCAATACGCCGTTGTTGCTTGATGCAGATGCGCTGAATCTGCTGGCGCTTCATCCGGTGCTGGGTAAGGCCGTCCGCCGGCGCCGCACATCGACTTTGCTGACGCCGCATCCGGCTGAAGCCGCCCGCCTGCTGGACTGTTCTGTGGCTTGGGTTCAGGCGGATCGATTGCGTGCCGCGCGAGCGCTGGCTGAGCAGTTTGGCGCTGTCGTGGTCCTCAAGGGATGCGGCAGCATCATCGCCTTGCCGAATGGGCGATGGTTCATGAATACCACCGGCAATTCCGGTCTGGCAAGCGCCGGGACCGGCGATGTTCTGAGCGGCATCGCCGTGGCCCTGTTGGCGCAGGGCTGGCCGGCCGAGCAAGCGTTGCTGGCGGCCGTGCATTTGCATGGTGCGGTGGCCGATGATTGTGTGGCGGCTGCCATGGGGCCGATTGGTCTGACTGCGACCGAGCTGATCGATGCGGGGCGGCAGGTTCTGAATCGGTGGATGGCGAGTATTGGCGCCAGCCGGGGACTCCGGTGATGAATCATTGCTGTGCCTTGGGCGATAATACTGGGTTGCTGGAGGGTTGTTCGCAGCACTGTACGAAACGATTATAGGCTGGCGAAGTTTGATGGCTGGCGCCGTGGTTTGACATTCCGTAGGAGCATTTGATATGTCCATTGGACAGCGTTTGTTGTTGCTGGTCGCCGTGACCGTGCTGGGGCTGGTGGGTTCTGGCGTCTATGGACTCGTGCAATTGAAGGGATTGCAAAGCCACTTTGAAGAGGTGAATGATCGTTCGGTGCCCTCCTTGATTGCCATGAGCAGGGTGAATGATCAGTTCAAGGAAGAGCGCGCCTTGCTGTTGGCCTTGTTGATGGAAGAAGACGAGGATCTGCGCAAGGCCTTCAGCGATAAAGTCAGCGCGACAGCGGCAGCACTCAAAGTGGCAGTCGATGATTTGCAGAAGATCCCGGGCGCCGAGGAGTCGGCGCGCGAGCTGAAACCTATTGCCGAGAGTTACGGCAAAGCCATCGAGGCGGTGGTCGCCAGTGCGGGCACGAAAGATCTGGCGCAGGTCGCCCTGTATACCAAAGTGGTGCCCGCTGAAAAGGTCTTCGCGACCTTTCTCGAAAAATCCCAGGCCCGCTTGCTGGAAAACCAGAAGCAGCTCAAGGAACAGGTGGCGCGGAACAGTGCACGAACCATTTCAATTTTTCCGACGATTGTTGCGCTAACGGCCGTCATTGTGGCCGTACTTGGCTTCATGCTGCAGCGCTCGGTGATGTCGTCGCTCAGCACGATGACAGAGACCATGCGCAGTGTGGCATTGAAACTGGATTTTCGTCAGCGTGTCGATGTTTCCTTTCACGATGAAGTCGGCGTCGCGGCAACGGCCTTCAACACGCTGCTCGACACGGTGCAGGCGAGTCTCAAGGAGGTGGCTGGTTCAATGGCGATATTGAGCGCGTCGACCAATCGCTTGACCGGCACCGCTATCGAGATCCAGCATCTCTCCGAGAAAACCAGCGATTACTCGTCGGCGATTGCCGCGACGGTTCAGGATGTGAATGCCGGCATCAATCATATTGTGATTCAGGCCGAACAAGCGGAGATGCTGGCGCGAGACTCCGGCCACCGTGCTTCCAGCGGTGGTGAAGTCATCCAGGGGACCATTGATCAGATTCGCGCCATATCAACGACAGTGGATGCCGCTGCGATTGGCATCAACGAATTGCGCACTCAGATTGCCAGCATTTCTTCGGTGGTGAATGTGATTCGCGAGGTTGCCGATCAAACCAATCTATTGGCATTGAATGCAGCGATCGAAGCCGCACGCGCCGGGGAGCAGGGACGCGGGTTTGCCGTGGTGGCCGACGAAGTACGCAAGCTTGCCGAGCGAACGGCAAACTCAACGCAGGAAATCGCGCAGTTGATCCAGTCCATCCAGCAGAGTGCGGTAGCCGCCGTCCACAACATGGAATCCGTCGTTGAACGGGTCGAGAGTGGAGTCAGTAGCGCCAATACCGCGATCGGGGCGCTTGAGGATATTCGTGGCAGTTCTGACAAGGTGCTGGCCACGGTTGCTGATATTGCCGTGGCCATCCGCGCGCAGGGCAGTGCAACGAGCGAGATTGCGCAACAGTTTCAGCAGATCGCTAGCATTTCCGGGGATGCTCGCCGCGCAGTTGCGGAGACCTCGCAAAGCACTCAGGGCCTGGAAGGACTCGCCAATCGCGTCAATGATGCGGTGAAGCGTTACCAGATTTGATCTTTTTAACCTGAATTTGATCTTTTTAACCTGAAAATGCAGTTGGCCGCTGATCGAAACTGCAACGATCGATCAGCGGCCAACTTGCTGGTGCGGCATTTCTCCGCGCCGCGGTTTTACTTGCTCGGCTCGCCGAGGTAGTCGTTGGTGACCTGCGAAGCGATATAACCCGGGCCGCCGAGGATCATGCCGCCGGGATACATCGAAGCGCCGCCGAGGAACAGGCCGTCGATCAGCGTTTCGCTGCACGAGCACATGTCGTTCGGGCGCAGATAGCCGAGCTGCAGTGTCGAGTAGGCGCCGTGCTTGTAGGAACCACGGTGCATGGTCGTCAGCTTTTCCTCGATGTCGACCGGTGAAACCGTACGCTGCTGCACCACCTTGTCCACCGTGGCGTATTGCTTGATGAGGTCGAGGCAGCCGGCGGCGAATGCCGGTGTGCGAGCGCGCCATTCCGGATCGTAGGCAACGATGGCTTCGGCACGGATGGTGTTGTGTCCGGGCGGCGCCATGGTCTTGTCGAACAGCGACGGCTGGGCGATGTGCAGCCACTCCGGGCCGTTGGTCGACTTCGCATCGACGCGATCGAGATGGTCGAGCAGTTCGTCCTCGGTCTCCAGGCCGATGAACACCGTCATCGCTTCATTCACGCGCGGGTCGCGGGCAGAGTAGGTGACACCGCCATCAATGCCGAGGTGCAGGCCGAACAGAGAACGCTCTTCCCAGCGCCAGTTGTCCACCGCCTGGTGCAGCGCGAACGGCACGTCGTCGCGGGGCAATAGATGCTTGAAAGTCTGCACCGGATTCAGCGTCGACACGACGGCGTCGCCAGTGAACTTGCGGCCGTCCTGCAGCTCGACGCCGGTGACGCGGTTGTCTTCGACGATGATCCGGGTCACCTCGTTCTCGTCGATCACCGTGCCGCCGTTCTTGACGAAGACGCGGTAGATCGCCGACGACAGGCGGTGCGAGCCGCCCTTGACGAAGGCGGCGTCCATCATGCGGCCCAGGTACAGCGGGTAGAGGAAGCCAAGCGGATCAGCGAGGTGGATGCCCCACATGGCCGGGAAGCTCAGCAGCGCCATGCGCACGCGCGGGTGTTTGAAACCATAATGGTCGATGACTTCGAGGCAGCTCAATTCGGAAATCTCGGCCAGCTTGGCGCCGATTTCGGTATCGCCGAATTCGGAGAGCTGGTCGAGCGCCGGCTTGGGCAGCTCGTAGGTCATCGGAATCAGGTAGTCATCCAGCATGGGTTGGAATTCTTCCCACATCGCCAGATAGGCGGCGGCGTCTTCCTTGCTGTACTGGGCGATCGACTCGGCGGTTTCCTTCGGGTCGCGCGTGAAAATCAGCGAGCTGCCATCCTTGAACGGGAAGGCGGCGACGACGTGCGGGTAGATGTAGCGCACGCCGAAGCTGGCGAGATCGAGATCTTTCCAGGCCGGCATCTTCTCGGCCATCAGGTGATAGATGGCGTGCAGGTTGAAGCGGAAGCCGAAGTACTCGTCGGTGTTCAGGCCGCCGCCGGTCTCGTGACGGCGCTCGAACAGCACGACCTTGTGGCCGGTCTTCGCCAGGTAGGCGCCGGCGAGCAGGCCGTTGGGGCCGCCGCCGATGATGATTGCATCATACTTGGTGTCATTGAGTTGGTTGCTCATTCTTCGGTTCCTCTATTCAGACTTTCCACTTGTCGGCGACGCCCTGGTTCATCGGCAGCGTGCCCATGTTGGCCAGGAACCACTCGAACGGCTTGCTGTTCCACCACGACTGGTTGCGGCAGCCGAGGTCCTCGGCGATTTCGCTGGCGGCGATGTAGCCGGAAGCCAGGTGGGTAGCGCCGAACGGATGGATCGAATTCGACAGGTACAGGCCGGGGATGAAGCTGCGCGATGCGCCATTCACGCAGACGCCGGGCAGCGGACGGTTTTCGCCTGCCTGCTCGGGAATCGCCGAGCCGCCGATCATGTTGCCGCGGACTGCCGAGGGGTTGGAGTTTTCCTGATCCATCGGCGTGTTGATATGACGTTCGATGATGAGGTCCTTGAAGCCCGGCGCCATCTGCTCGTAGAGGTCGTCCATCTTGTCGGCGAGCGCCTCGCCAAAGCCTTCGCGCCAGCTGCCCCAGCCGTTGAGCGTCTTGTTGCCCCACTTGCGCGGCGCGGGCGGCACGGTGATCCAGGTCGACACGACGTGATGGCCGGCCGGCGCCTGCGACGGGTCGGCCAGCGTCGGGTTGAACCAGCCGCCCATGGTCTTGGTCGGCATGATGCCGGACATGACCTGGGTCTGCGCCTGGCGGATTTCGTCGATCGAGTCGCAACCGAAGTAGCCGACCCAGCAACGCTGGATGGCGGGATCGTACTCGGCCGACTTGAACACCGGCGCGT